>NZ_CALPDG010000001.1 GCF_943193195.1 Mediterraneibacter agrestimuris
TCAAGCGTGATAATTATATTGAAAACAAAGTGGCTCTCAAGTATGAGAACGATAGCTCCCAAGCTTGATAATAATCATCTATTCCATACGGCTCAATTTTGTCCGTATATTCTGAATAAATTTCTCTCGCCATGCTGGCAAATCTCAAATACAGATCCATCCTCGGCGGCACAAAAATGATTTCCGGACAAACCTGTTTTGCCTGCCAGAGCGCCATCCCGGTTTTTACACCACATTTCTTTGCAATATAATTTGCTGTCAAAACGATTCCTTGCCTTGCTTCCGGATCTCCACCTACAGCAAGTGGCTTTCCCGCAAATTCCGGATGATGCAACATTTCTACGCTGGCATAAAAACAATTCATATCACTATGTAAAATTGTCCTGTCACCCATCCTGTTCTCACCTCCGTCCGGCTTTCTTATCATTCCTTGCATGGTTAGTATAAGCCGACATTATGGAGATAGTCAACTGACATTTTGGTTGTGTTATCTACATATTGGAGATTTTACTTGATTTTCTTGTATATGTGCTGTATAATGCACCTATAAGAATCTAACGAAATTTCATAGAAATGAGGCGAATATATGCGTTCTATCGGCAGAATTATTGCAGAAAACAGAAAAAAGAAACAGCTTTCGCAGCCAGAACTTGCAAAACTGCTCTCACAGCAGGGTATTGACGTTACTGCTAAGGCAATCTCCAAATGGGAGACAGATGCACGAGAACCAGGACTGCATGTTTTTCTAACTCTCTGTAAATTGTTGGATATTGAAGATATTTATGATGCTTATTTCGGGAAAAATCCATACAGCGTAATGGACGGTCTGAATCAGGAAGGAAAAGATAAGATAAAAGATTACGCAAAAATACTAAAAGCCTCCGGCTTGTTTGAACCAGTAGTTACAAACATTATTCCTTTCCGTAAAAAAGAAATATTTATGGACATCTTCGGAGATGCTGTTTCTGCAGGTACCGGTAATTTCCTGACAGATGCGCCAAAAGAATCTTATGAAGTTGGCGATCTTGCCCCGGACAATGCAGACTTCGGAGTCCGGATATCTGGTGACAGTATGGAACCGGAATACCACAACGGGGAAATTGCATGGATTCAACAAAAAGACAGCATCTGCAATGGAGAGATTGGCATTTTCTATCTCAATGGAGACGCCTACATCAAAAAGCTCCATGATGAACCAGATGGATTATTCCTGATCTCCCTGAATAAAAAATACAAACCTATCGCAATTCAGGAATCGGACTCTTTTAAAATATTCGGCAGAGTTGTCGGCAAGTGTGATGCTTCCGACATCCCCGGTTTTCAATAATCGTAATACAGTCCGTGCCATTCAAACCGGCTGTTGAAACAATAATAAAGTTAAAGGAAGTGATTGGATGGCAATCAGCAACATCCTGAAAGATATTCGTGTGGAGCGAAATCTAATTCAAGAAGACCTTGCAGAAGCAACCGGCTCCTGCAGCCGTACCATCGGCAGAATTGAACGTGGGGAGCGAAACCCCTCATTGGAAATGGCAATCCGACTTGCCCATTATCTGAATATGAGCGTGGAAGAAATATTCAAATTAGATGACGAAGTTTCAAGCCAACAAAAAGCCGAGGAATAATTTCCCGAATTCTATCTACACTGATTTAACATAATATACATCGTTCACCTATAAAAAGCCAGTCGAATGATAAAACATCAACTGGCTTATTTTTTTATAAAAGCATTTTTTTTAAAACCTCATACTCATGAGATAGCAAATTTTTCACGGTCAAAACTTTTTCTTCATCTTGCATATTGGTAAAGGGCCGAATTCTTGCATCTCCAAATTTCATTTTCCACAAAGCTTGAAGTTTCTTTCGTTCATTTTTTGTCGTAAAGATTGCACTTATTGCATTAGACCATTCCCCTGTTGGAATTATATTCAATACTATTCTTTTTTGAGTTTCATCATCAGTAGCAAACATAGTGTTTTTTCCGTTTTCGTCTCGATAATAAAACATACTCCAAAGCGTAATATATGTAACATCCCAAGTCTGGTTTTTTATTCCTTTTACAACTTTTTGATAGTCTTTCACCTTTGCATTTTTAGGTGGAGCAACATCGGGAATATTAGCAAAAATCATTGCCGCATATACTACTACGCTTTCTGCTATATCAAGGTTATCAGCATACCAATTCATGAAATCAATAAACTTATCAATTGCTGTTAATTCTGAATTACGAATAAGCTGCACCATTTTTACCATTGCAGCTTCGTTGCTCAACAGTAACAGGTTATCGCCAAATTGATATTCCTTTATTTCTTCTATAACTCCGGTATATAAAAACACATCCGGTATGCTATCTCTAGATGCGAAAGCAATTTCTTTCCATATTTGTGCTGGAATATTATCCAAAGCATGTAGAAATGCCAATTGATATTCCTCACCAGGGATAGTGGCAAGTCCTACAGTATCATTTTCAAAAAGACTGACACCACAAGTCAAACGAGCATGAATGGATTTTGTCCATGTAACAAACATCGCAACCTTTTGCATTCTTAGCTCGTTGTTTAACCTTCCTTTTTTTGCAATCTCACAAATTGGAGATACCAGATTATTATCTGCTATGATAGTAATATCTTTGTCTTTTGAATCTAACTTAAAGATATTTTTCACAGTAAATTGACCATCAGGTGCATAGACTGGATGATAGCACATCTGTTGACTATTTATCACTGTGAGCATATTGTCGAAATCATCATCTTCAAAATAAATATAGCTCATATTTAATCCTTTTGTTCTAAAGAAATTATGTGAATTCATATTCCAAAGAGCATTTTTTGTCTTGGACATATAAATCAATCTGCTGTTTTATAGTTCTTTTCAGCTTCTGATCATCAGGAATATGTATATACAACGACTTACGTGCACGACTGCATGCAACATAATATATACGAACAAACTCGTCAATACTATTTTCACCTAATATTCCTGGTGAATTAAACATATTAGTCAAACTTGTATTATCACGCCTTGTTGGTATAGCAGCTACTACAACAGTATCCCATTCAAGCCCCTTTGCTTGATGCACTGTCATAAATTTTGCATCCTTTGAAAATACTTCTGAGAATAGTTTTGAGGCAGTATCCCAAGTTATTTTCTTAATTTGATCAGCAATTTTTTCATCGAAGTCAGTTATATATTGTAAAGCAAATCCATTAGTATCAAATAAGATCTTCTGCAAATCATTATATTCTACCCCAAAAAGTGTGGCATTAAATTTATCTATAACATCGGACACTAAACTATAGGCAGTTAATCCTTCAAAAGTTTTATCCAACAGCTTTCTAATTTTCAATATTACTTTAGCAGAGAATGCGCCATTCACCTTTATATGAGAAATCTTAGAATATAGCCCAATTGCATTGAGAACGTCTATCAGCGATCCACTTTTATGCGCAGAGTTAAGTAGCATGATAAATCGAAATGCTCGAACCCACATCACACGATTATGCTCAACAATATCTGCTCGAATATCAATAGACGTCGGAAAATAGCTGTTATAAATTTTATTTAATATAGTTCTCTGCCCATCATCTATGCCTTGAATATACGCAAAGGCAGCTGCCCATGTTCGAGTTAAAACAACACCCCCATCTTGTACAAGAGCATTGATTCGTTCCATAGTTTCTGGAGAATCACCACAGATAAAACGAACAGGGATTTGTTTACTTTTTCGCTCATCTTCCTTATTTTTGTATGGTTTTATGCTGATTTGTTCCAGCACATCTGAACTTCTAAGGTAATTACACAAACTTACAATATTATTTGTTGATCTGCGATTCCCTAAAATATGATATATGTCAGTTCCTTTTGTACCGGACACTGTAAAGCTGCTGAATTGCGAAGGTTGCGCTCCCTGAAAACTGTAAATGGACTGCGCCACATCACCAACAACGCCTATTGTTGTTGACTTTTCACCCAAGTGCTTAATAATAAGCGTTTGAAGCGGATTTGTGTCTTGGAACTCATCAACAAAAATAAAAGGGTATTTCACTCTTAAGGCATAGGTTATTGTCGAGTTTTCCTGTAACATGCGATATCCAAAATATAATATTTCGTCATGAGTCAACTTACCGACAACTTCCCATACATACTTTTTAATGTGAGAGACATGAGCGTCATCTATTTTTGTAGAATGAGTAAATACATGCAAGCCACCATGTAAATAAGCATTGTTGTCTATTTCTACTTCACTGAGCATTTTTTTGCTATAATCGATGTTGGAACAGGGAATAGCTTTCTGAAGGTATTCATTTATTGTTTCTTTTTCATACCCATGTAGAATACTTAGTCCCTCGATTTGTGATGTAATTTTCGCTCGTCGTATTACATCAATTCCAAAGTCTTTTTTCATAACTTTTTTTAGATCGCTTTGGAACGGAATAATTATATTATCAATAATAAAGCCATGAATTGTGCTAATCACTACTGACGAAGCATACCTATCCAATCTTCTCTGAATTTCATCAACTGCAGTATTCGTATAAGTAATGCACAACACTTTGCGTTCATTGCTATTGATTATTACAGGATGTGTGGTGACTATGTTCTTTATGTTATTTACAAGGAAATGTGTTTTCCCTGATCCAGGACCAGCATAAACAGCGAAATGACTATTAAGCTGCTCTTCCGTTAATAAATCGCCAGATGTTAGATCGATAGCCATGCAATTCCCTCCTTGATGTAAGGAGGAACTTTAAGTTCGCTCATAAGTTCCTCATCAACTAAAATTTCTAAAGCAACATCACCTTTCTTATTTTCTGCGTAGGCATAAAAAAGCTTTGCAAAAAATAGTCCTTTGTACATGCGGGCTTCATCCGGATACAATCCTATAGAATCTATCACAGAATCGAGAATTTTAAATATTCTTTTCTGGCTTATAGTTGGGATTTCAGCTCTATTTCTATCCCATTTGTTAAAGCTAATTCCGTTGTTTTCAATAAATGCGTGCAAAGATACAGGCAATGCAATTTTCAACAGAGCTTTTGCAACTTTACTACTTCCAATATTACACATAAACAAATCGTCTTCAAAAGTTGAACCATAAGACTTCTGTATTACCGTTCTTACGTTACTGTCGCCTGCAAATGCTAAGTTTAAATTGGATACATGGGTAGGAATATGAGCTTTATACTCTGCAAGTGTTTTTGCCGAAGCACCTAATTCCCATGCAAAATCCCCATCTGTGATGCACAACACCTTCTTTTTAACTGGATTATTAGCAAATGCCCGTACAAAGTAAGTGAAATTTTTACCACCAACCTCAACAATAGAAATATGTTCATCCTCATATGGAAAACCGCATTTTTCAAGAAATTTAGGCAATAATAATTTTTCTGCAATTCCCTCAACAAAAATCACCTTATCAGCAAACAGCATATCTGAGCGAGTCACATCAAGAAATTTCATCATGTGTTTTTGGGCTGGTTTATCATTCTCGAATTGTTTTTTTAAACTCCGTTGTCTACAATCAGCTGGACTATTTTCTCGATCATACGCCAGCATGTACATATTATCTAACCCCGCTACAGCGGTGATATTTGATGAATGTGTCGTTACAAATATCTGCTGATTTAGATTTTCTTCTTCATCAAGTCTCTTTAAAAACTTAAATAGTTTGTACTGCATTGCTGGATGTAAATGTGCTTCAGGTTCTTCTAAACACAAAATGCGAAAATCTTTACCTTTCTGAATTTCTACCAACTTTACAAGCATATACATATTGATCAAATTATTATAGCCCAGGCCATTATGTGACAAAGGAACTACATATCCAGATTTAGTATCCTTTACATCAATAACATATGCCCCAGAAATAGTAGTGGATGGACGTAAATCTTGAGAAATTGCCACATTACCCTTTGATAATCCTATATCGTTTTTCTCATGTTCCACTAATCCGGCTATTTTGCCCAACACAGGATCTATAGCTTCTTTCATTTTCTGAGAGAGTTCTTGCTGAATCGTTCGTAGTTTGAGTGCACCTTCAGGATCACTTTTTAGGAAACGCTCAATTTCTCTCTTTGTTTCACTATAAACTGCCTCACTATTGCGTTCAGCTTCAATGAAATCAACCCTAAATATTTTGGTAGCCTCCTTAGCTTCAACAAGTGTTTCCGAAACGCCATTTGTATACGTCCAGCTATAATACTTTTGACAAATCGCAAGAGCGGAGAAAAACTCTTCAAAAGTGGTTGATTCAGATACAGATTGCAAATACTCAGTAAGGTGTTTAGGATCGAGTGCATACTTTGCCTTTACACAAGCTGATAAAGTATACTTTGTAGGATCGTCTCCAGCATTTTTACTGGAGACAATCTCATCCATCCCAATGAAAGAGAGTAGCTTTATTATACTTTCATCCGCAGTGTCATCTTCTGAAATATCATGCTTTATATGGTACTCAATAACAATTTCTGGAGAAGATTCTTTATATTTAGAGTCATAATTGAACTGCAAGTCATTCTTATTGAAGTCTTCTGATGAAATCTGGCCAGGTTCACTTAATAAATAAATTGCTTTTAAAAGCCCAGTCTTACCTGCATTATTGGCACCTACAATGACATTTAATCCATCATGAAAACTCATATCAAATTCATGAAAATTGCGAAAATTTATTATTTTTATATGACTAATATACATTGAAGCACCTCACTCCTTTTCATTTAAATCCCAAGAACTGCCTTACAGGCATTCTCATATTCTTCATACGAATTTAAAGTTCTAATTGCACGCTGTTGACGTTTTCTACGACTTGAAAGTGATCCGCTGTTGGGATTCAACAATGCCTCCCATTCTCTTTGCGTATAAAGAATGGCACATTCCGCAATTAATGCTTCTGTTTTGGAAACTATGTCTTGGTGTGCAGGATTCTCAGAATCAAACCTTGGCATTATTTTGTATGGTAAAGTATGAATATGTCTCTGACCAAACTCTCCTTGGGGTTGAAAATCAATGATTGCTTCCGCCAGAGAATTACTATTCAGTATACCAACAATATACTTTGCTTCTTCTTCACTATTCACCAAATACCAATACAAGGTCTGGTCAATTATCAACCGGGACCTATCGCAATTCTCCAGGGAGATATAGGCAGCACAAGGATTTTTTCCACCAGCGTTTGAAAGTATCAGCCAATTACCTTGCGAGAAATTTTGCTGGCTAAGTTTTCCCCTATAGTTTATCGTGTCTTCCCACCATCTTTGCAAAGATTTTTTCAAAATACCCTGTATCTGTTCAAAGAAATTTCTCGTACTTACATTCATAAGAACCAAATCCTGATTTTGCAGTGCATGCCATGTACCATTCTCTTTTCTTCCAGGCATAATTACATTCGCAGGATCTGCAACATAAAATGGAGACATAAGCTTTGAAGTCAAACATTTATAAATGTACTCGTTTTCAAAATCTGTTGCTGTCAGCTCAATGCCTTCTTCGCTTTTCCTTTGATTAATCAGATAATAAGATTGACTGGTTGGAACAATTTCTTCAAAACGCCAATTTCCGTTAGCTTGACGTTCAAACTCATGGAACAATGCAGTTCGTGGCATCACATCTGCCCCTTGTTTAAATATCATTGGATTAGTGTTAATCAAATCTTCAACATCAATAGTACGCTGAGAATCAGCCCATGCTGATCGTCTTCCTTGAACCTTTAAAACAAATTGGTTTGCCACAAATGTTGTTTTGTCTTCATATACACGACCGTTTATACTAACCGCATTTCTGTTACCACCTTTTTTACCACCCAATACAATTGCTTTGTTTTTAAATGTCAATTTAGGGAGCTCCCAAATTTCATCAATTAACATTGAAACTGGGATAGCTGACCCACGGTACTCTTCTCGACGAAGACGTTCATGATTATAACCACTAAGCAAACTTCCAGGCATAACACAATACCATACCCCATCTTCAATCAAATACTTGTCTATTGCTCCAAGCAAGAATGTTGATGCCAATTCTGTATGTAAGTGTGAAGCTCCAGGCGGTTGAATACCATATTCTTCAGATCTTGTTTTCAACATGGCCCTATATGGATTATCTGCCAACTTGCTCATAGCCAGCCAAGGGGGATTAGAAACAATACAATTAAACTGATGAGATGCAAGTCCGGGACGATAACTATTACTCAATATGAAATACCAAATTCCATTACGTCCCTCTCTCTGCATACATTCAAGTTGAATAATTAAGTCATTTGCACCACCACGAAGTTGTCCAATTAGTTCATCACTCAAGTCAACTTCACTCTCACGTTTTACATTATCAATAAGTCTTTCAACGATAGCTTCATCCAACTCGGTTTCTGGATCTTGTGCTCTGACCATTGCCAAATTATAGCAACGATTCATAAATGAATCATACACCTTTTTGTATTCAGGTGTAACCAATAGTGCCGGTAGGACAATTTCGTTTTCGTCAAAACGCAAAACAATAGATTCCGTGCCATCTTCCGGAATTTTTTCAGTTATCGGTGTCGCTACAAACATTGAGTCTGCGTGATAGATTGGAATTACAATTTGTCCATGATGTAAGCCGAACAAATCATTCATGGCAAGTACCCAGTTTGCTTTAGCAAGCATAACTGCAAGAGGGTCAATATCAAATCCAGTAACGCAAGAAAAAGCTACGCAATCTTTCCTCTCGTCAAAACTATCTGGACGTATATCAAATCTTTCACGCACTGCTTTAATTGCTTCTATTAAGAACACTCCCGAACCGCAACACATATCCAAAAATCGGGGCTCTTCATTTTCCGGAATACGATTAAGACTTTGATCAACCATCGCCTTTGCTACCCAGTGTGGTGTGAATTCCTGTCCTAACAGCAATCTGTGTTCCCGATTAGCCAGCTGGGCCAGCAGTTCACCAAACAAATCTTGATCGGTGTAAGAAGAAAAATCGTAACTGGTTAATTGCCGTTGAATATTAATAGCACACTCTGCTATTTCAGCCGCATAAGGTTCATTATTTAGCCAGCCAAAGTAATCATAATCAACAAGATTAGAAATACTTCGACTCTCGAAATACCTACCATTAAGTATACGTAAAACAGCTTGTTCATCACTAATAATCGGGGTCTTATTGATTACGTTTGCACAAATTATCTTTGCTACAGTAACAAGATAGAATTCGTTAATGTATGTCTGTTGCGAAAAGTTACCATAGTCAGATGCCCCTAAATATGCAACAAAATTCTGCCAAACTCTTTTAACTAATTCTGCATAATTAGGTTTTTCTATCATTGCACGATTGACTAAATCTGTAAAGATAGCAATATTACGGTGATAAAAACTACTATCCATACCAAAATCACGAACAAGCGCAGAAGCTTCTAATGGGTATATCTGCACTCGGTTTAGATATTTATTAACAAACAGCTCAAATTTATGAAATTCCAACTCTGTTGCTGTAGACAAATCTATAAAGTCTGCTTGATTCAAAACAATATTGTTTACACCATATAGGCCATGCTGTGGCTTCCCGGTTATTGTGACTTTATATCCGTACCACCTCACAGTATCCGAAAGAATACCATAAATCTCATCTACTTGAATACCTTGGTTATACAAACCTGCACAATATTCTTTTACTTGGGCATAGCCCTCTTGAAAAATGGCTTGTACGTTCAAATTTTTTTCATATTCAATGGCTGTTTTTCCGACAACAGCGTCTGCAAAACCTTGCTTCACTACATTGTTCTCATCAAGGAAATGTAAACGAGTCTCTGATCTATCTGCATGCACTTGAATCCAATGGGGTCTATCCGGAAAAATGGATGTCAAACTTGTTGACAATAAATGTCGTAAAGCGTCTTCTAGCGCACCATTGTTTATTTGATGTTGCGCCGCTTGAGCATACAGGTATAATTCTTCGTTATTAATCAAAGCGTTGCCCCCCTTTCTGAAAGAAGCATTCTAAGAGTATCTCTCAATTTCTGTAAAACATCGCCGCTATTTAGACCAAATGGCTTTAATACTATGGTATCAATTTCATCTTGAATTTTGGGAGACAGTACAAGTTCATCTCTTAACCTCTTGCCACATTGGGCAAGTAATGCAATCTGCTTAGTTGAATACTTAGGAAATAATACTTTTCGAACATGCGCTGCTTCTACTTTAAGTGCCCCGCCTCCCATTACTGTTGAAATACACTCCATATAACATTTGAACCAAGTGGAATTCAACAATGCAAAGACAAAATATTGCATAGTAGAATCATTGTTCCACAGAGTTATAAAATTCGCATCGACAGCAATAGGAGTATCTTCGCTTTGTTCCACAAACATGCATTCAGTAGCTTTACCACATACTCTGGGTATACACAGACATGGAATATGTCTTGGCGCCATTTCAGGAAGCATATACCAAAACTTTTTATAACCATTGATATCTTTATGCTCATTGGGTTTTACGGCAGATCGCTCAGGAAATGGTTTTAAGCTTTTCCCAGAAGTCGGAACGTAGTTTTCACCAGCACAGATATAATCTGAAGTTTCAGTATTTAATATAGAAAAACGCTTTGAGACCTGCGAGCTTAATGTTGCAAGTTCAGATCTGCGGACTTGTTTTGTGATGTATAAAACTCTTCTATTCAAAACATCTTTTGTAACGCACAGACCATGAATCTTATTTCTATTTTGTAGAACATGCAATAAGTTTTGGTTGTCTATATTAACCTCCTGCTCATACCAATTAAAATGAACAATGGATTTGTCTGAATCTTGCGAAACAATATCGCAATAGAAAAAGTCATTTGCTCCTGTTCTTAAACCTTGACCAACACTCCATCCCATTTCGTCGATCGTAACCAGATTATCGAATGCACTTGTGGACAATACCTCTCTAATTCCAATTGGAAGAAAACTAAAGTTGTTTATTGCATGCGATTTTTTTATATAATTTCCGTCAAACAATCTCGGAAATAATGTGTAAGTACTTTCTACGGTGGCTCTACAGTCATCATTGATGATTGACACACGGTCACTTACCATGTTTGAAAAAGCAACCATACCATGAGAATTCTTGTAGAAAAGATTATCTATAAGTGATGTATCACCAACTAAATTCTTTCCCAGTTTGATGCAATATGTTTCAGAGCTTAAAGCTTCATTGAGCTCAATCGTAGATTTTCGTTGTGCGACAATTAGACAAGTCTTAACCTGTGCATTTTCAAACCAAGCCAAACCAGAATCTGATACTATAGCCAAAACATCATAACACCTCAAAAGAAGATTTTGAATTGGAGTTGCATATTCTCTGTTCAACCATGTATCCGGAACAACCATAGCTAAATATCCATTTAACTTGACCATGGATGCACACAATAACCATGATGGCACAGCCATATCAGACAAACCCGAATAACTTTGAGCAAGTTCAAGAAACAGCTTCTTGTCGCTCTTATCTAGATTTTTACTCTTAGAGATAGTAGAAATAAGGTTGCTTCTTATTTGTTCACCAGAAGGCAACCCGTCCATATTATCTGATTCATTCAACAGCTGATATCTTACATATGGCGGATTTGTTATCACCAAATCCCATCCATTAGGAGCGTTCGGAACTTGTGTAACAAAAGCATCGCCTTGGATTATTTCGGATGTTGGATTGTTGCTTCGGCATGTATCAATTATTGAAGAATCGATTTCAATGCCTACCAATCGATCGATTTCCCAATCCGTTGAAGATATTGCAGAAAGCAGGTCTCCAGTACCAACCATCGGATCAATTACATTTTTTATGTGAGCTTCTTTCGGCAAAAGCGATACCAATAAATCGGATACTTTTCTTCCCGAAAAGTATTGCCCGTAGCGCTTCTGACGAGAGATTCTTTCTTTATCATTCATTGATTTCATCACTATACCTTTCAATGTAAGCATATGCATCCTTAGCATCTAAAGCAACTACTTGCCCTCGTTTCAAGCACTCATTAACATAAAGAGAATAAATCCTACGCTCATCAACAATCCCTGAATTGTATGCTTCTGCAATCAGCATATCCAAAATATGTTGATCTCGAATCACATCATTTTTTTCTTGTTCAGCAGCTTTTAATAAAACCAGAGGATCCCCTTGAACAGAACCTGCAGATACCACTTGCTTGAAACTTGACTGTTTTTTATCCAAGATGCTTGCCATACAAACAGCTAAACCAGAATCTATAATAGCATTTTCAAAAGCTTTCCAAATTTTGGCTTTAGCCGCATGAAATACTACTGCAGCATAATGATCCGATTTAAGTACACGAGCAATTTCTGTAAACACTTGTGTCAACATACATTGGTAATCAGACACACTTTTTTCCTGTGAAGGACTTATAATAATCTCTTTTTCGCGGTCTGTTGTTTGATCCAACCACAATTCATTAATTTGATTAACTTCAGCATAAGGAATAAAATCTCCGAAAGGAGGATCTGTAAACACAAAGTCAATCGATCCTGTTTTCTCTAACATTTCCTCGCTCGAAGAATTGTAAACCTTCAATTCTCCAGTACATTTTTCTAATAGACCATATGCTTCATAGAAGGGAATCGATTTACGCTTCAACCCTAAAAGGATATTCTTTTCGACAGGTAATTTGCTAATGTACAGAACACCACTTTGAGCACCTGTCAAAACAAAATCTTTTGCATTTCGTTTCGCAACCACACGAGTCATCATTGTACAATGAGTAGCATTATAACTGAGCAAAAGAAGCTGTAAAGCATCTCGAATTTTGTCTGGATACTGTTCTGTTAGTTTCCATAACCTGTACATGACGCAATAGTTTCTCTTTGTGTAGAACTGGTGCAAATGAGTAATGCCCAAATGATAACCTGCTCTATGAAGTTCTCCCCAGCATATTTCCTTCGGCATATCAGATTCTTCATATTCCCGTTCTTCCAATGTTTGGATGAAAACTCGATCTTCGTCATTTGCTTTGCGATCCCAGTTCTCACCGTTTGTTGCTCCGTATATCCACGCAGGCTCACGCTTTTTACGAACAACATTCTTTTTCAAAAGTGAATCATAAACATTTTCAAGAGCAGGCTTGAAAATCTCAGTATTATGAGTTTTTCCACAATGAGGACAGGTTATTGTTTTTGCGAACTGCACTGGATTGCGACTGGTGCCATTTTCGAAGTAGGATAGTTCCTTGCCACATTCAGGACAAATTAATACCTCACTCCAAATAATATGGCGCATAATTCCATCATTACCATGTGCATCTTTAGTCCTGTAATACCACGCTAATTCCATTTCAGCACGCTGCACAAAATCATTTACCGAATAACGAAATTCATTTGCAGTTAACCTATTAGAAAGAGTTTTTGCCGCAAAAGAACCATATGTACCAATTTCATATAATACGGCATTTCTTTTTCCCCACTTCGGCGTTACACCAAGACCATCCGCTAACTCTTTCATTTTTGCTGTGGGATATTCACAAAGTAACGCAGCTATTCCTGTACTTCCGCTGCCACCAAATGCATCTAAAACAGTATCCTCTGGATTTGTAAAGCAAGCGATATATACAGCAATAGCCTCCGGTGAAATCTTTGTGGGATAAGGAAAAGTATTATAAAATGCGCCAGACCTTGTAGATGGCAATGGTTTAGATAACAGTTTCTTTAAATTATTCATTATTATCTCCGTACTATGTATATAATCTTTGTCTGCTCTCAATTGCAGTCTGTTGTAATTTCCATAATATCGCCTATATCACAATTAAGTGCTGTGCAGATTTTAACTAACACATCCGTCGTAACATTTTCGTTTTTTCCAAGTTTTGCCATAGAAGCATGGCTAATACCAGCTGCAATGCATAAATCCTTCTTTTTCATATCTCGTTCAGTTAATATCTTCCATAATTTTTTGTAACTCACTGCCATAATATGCACCTCATCCATTATGTATAAAAACGCTTCTTTAAACTTTGTAAATAGAATTTTTTTCAGCGAACGCTGAATTTATATTAGTATAGCACACGAAAACATTTTCAGCAAATCAAGTGTTTAGAACCCTAAAATTTGAATCTGTCGAATTACAACTTGCAAACAATATATTCTTCATCGTTTTCATTAACAATATTGAAACCGACCTTCGTATACATATGGACAGCATTATTTATCTTTTGAACCGACAATGATGCCTGCTTATATCCTTGCTTTTTAAGTTCAAAAAGCATTCTTTTCATCAATTCCGTTCCTATGCCATAATTCCTATACTCTTTAAGAAGCGAAATAGCAAATGACGGAGTTTCATCATCGACATGTCCATAATCATCCATAATGCGAACTCACACTGCTCCTACTATTTTGTCATCACATTCGGCTACATAACAGATATCACCTTTTTGTTTGCCAAAATCTGTTACATATACTTGTAATTCCGGTTGTTTAATAATTTCATATGGCGGTGCATCAACTCCATCTGGAATAAATATCGCTTCATACAAAAATTTATTTAATACATTTAGTTCATTCTGCTTTAATTCTCTTATCTCGTAACTCATATAAATCTCCAATTTACTATTCTATAAATCAGTTGTTATATCCATCAATCAAATCGTAACTCATATCCAAAAAATCTAAAATCTTTGATTCTCCCACTGTTCCATCCAACAAAATCGTAATCCAATGTTGCTTATTCATGTGATAGCCCGGCAGAAAACCATAGGTCTGGATAATCATTCCTGTCATTTCCGGATCACATTTAACATCTATAATTTCCACGGTATCATCTCCATCCAATCCAAGTTTGGATCTCTCAACATTCATGATCACCGCATACCATTTTCCATTATGATGGCGAAGCACTGCACTATCCGGAGAACTGCTCCACAAATATTCAGGTATTGTTCCATACTGCTTCTTCACATATTCAAAGATTTCTTCTCTATCCACTCTTTTTTTCACCTCTGGATGTTCTCGTATATTGACAATAATCATACCACATTTTCATGAGCTGCACTACCTGTTCAGTTCCTCAAATTCTTTTGCACTTCTCTATTTCACCTGAATTTATCTATTAGAGGGTAGAACAGCAAGGACAGGAAGTGTATATACACTTCCACAAAAATGGCAATTCAGGGAACCCTGCCCTAAATTGAAAACCCCGAAGCACCCCAAAACCGAATTACGTACAGAAGGAGAAAATAGACATGTCAAACAGAAAAAGAAACATCCAAATATTGTTTTGTGTTACTCCAGAGGAAAAGAAGCTGATCCGCCAAAAGATGATTCTGTCAAAGACCAGAAACATGGGCGCCTATCTTAGAAAAATGGCTATCGACGGCTATATCATCAACACCGACACAACCCCGATCAAGCAGATGTACGAAGAGATGCACAAAATCGGTGTAAACATCAACCAGATTGCAAAAAAGGTAAATACCACCGGTGATTTGTACCCGGAAGAAATGGAAGAATTGAGAAGGATGGTAAGCGAGATATGGCATATATTAAAATCTTCCCCATTAAAGTAACTGACAAAAAAGCGCTGGACTATATTATGAATCCGGACAAAACCGAAGAAAAATTACTGATTTCCAGTTTTGCCTGTTCCCCAGAATCTGCTGATCTGGAATTTGCTTTCACCAGAGATGAAGGTAAAAAGAACGTGATGGATAAAGGCAACAATCTGGCATTTCATTTAATTCAATCTTTTAAGCCTGGAGAGGTTGACGCTGAAACCGCACATAAGCTCGGCAAAGAATTTGCTGACGAAGTACTAAAAGGGAAATATGAATATGTCATCAGTACCCATGTTGACCAGAACCATATTCATAACCATATCATTTTTAATGCTACCAGCTTTGTTGACCATCATAAATATGTCTCCAACAAACGCAGTTATCATAAAATCTGCAGGATCAGCAACCGTATTTGCCAGGAAAACGGTCTGGCCACCAGTATGCCAACCGGCGAAAAAGGGAAATCTTATAAAGAAAATATGGAATACCATCGTGGAAACAGCTGGAAAGCAAAACTAAAAGTCGCTGTAGATAAAGCGATCTGGTCATCCATCAACTATGATGAGTTTCTTCAAAAAATGAAGCTTGCCGGATATGAGATCCGTCAGGGAAAGAACCTGGCTTTCCGGGCACCGGAGCAAAAAAACTTTACAAATATGAAATCTCTGGGTAGCTATTATACGGAAGAAAATGTATTACTCCGCCTTGAGAAAAATCGGCATAAAACAAAATCTCCACGTAACGTCTCCAGAGAAGTACGACTTTTTGTCAATATCTCATCTTATGTAAGTACCGGAAACCGTGCCGTATTTGAACGGTGGGCACAACTCAATAATCTGAAAGAAGCAGCACGAACCTTCAATTATCTATCCGAAAACAATTTGCTGAATTACGAAGACTTTAGGCAGCATATTGCAGATATTGATAATTCTTTTATTGCTACGGAACAGCGAATTTCTGAATTAAGCTCTGAAATATCCCACCAGGAACTTATTCAGAAACATTGTTCGTCCTACCGTACCTGCAGAAAAATAGTAGAAGATGCAAAAACAGCACCGGATCCTCAGAAATATAAAGCCGCTCACCAGTCAGAATACAAACTGCATGATTCCTTAAAACAGCAATTACAGGAACTGGGCATTACCAAATTACCTTCCCCGGAAAGACTGCAGAAAAAAATAGACAACCTTAGAAATGAACGTTCTTCTGCGACCAAAGAAAAGCAAGATTTAGAAAAAAGACGATCTACATTAAATACCATAACCGCCAATTTCAACACCTTGCTATCCAATGACGCACATTTCAAGGATATTTCTGAACACCGGCAAGAGGAACATGACTTATAATAATCTCCATATGCTATGAGCTAAGGTCAATTACACTGTACATCATTGGCCTTAGCTCATTTTTTACTCTTCATCAATTTCAAACAAAAATCCCTCCAAACTCAAAACGGGTTTAGAGGGCAGATGGAATTTTATCTGGGCGTGACAAATCCGCACACCAAAGCACCGTTTTTTATTGGCGGGCCTATGCCTTTCTATTAATAGTTCTTTATTGATGACACCTTAGTTTATCGCAGTAATTCTGTAACTGTTCAATAGCTTCGGATTTGCTAAATCCCAATGCAAACATCTTGCTCAAATATGAGCAACAAAGTTCTTTAATGGTATTTTGCTTTACCTGCTGTATGCAATCATAATCTTGCGTGACAGAATACTTTCCGCCCTTAGAGCAAATAATAAGGTGGTCTTGTTTTATCGCTTTATAAGATTTCAAAACGGTATTTGGATTGATATGTAGTATTTCAGCCATTTCACGAACAGACGGAATACTATCCCCAGAGGAAAGCTCATTACTCAAAATGGCATATATCAGCTTCTGGGTAAGTTGTCTGGAAATAGGGGTTATGTCGTGAAACGCCCATTTTTCATAATTCATTTTTTTCCTCCACCAATCGTAAAATTTCATCCGTAGAAGTCCATAGAATAAAAATAAGTATAAGCAATATGCCAACTGGTATCAGCAGTATTCCGATTAGGATCACGCTGATACCAGTTATGGTATAAGATAGACATTTTCTGAAATACAAGCCTGTCATTCTACTGTCAATGTCAGAGTACCGCTGAAGTCCTCGCCTTTAAGGACGATGTAGTTATCTCCAGAGGAAATGGTGTACTCCTTTGTATCTTCTGAATTGTCATTTGCTATCGTATATTCATCACCACCTGCAATCCAATACAACTCAGCCGTACCTTCATCTATGGTTATCGTATAAGTCACAGTAAGTTGATTACCGTTGCCTCGTTCCAAAGCTGTTCCGCCGAAGATAAACTCTTTCCCATTGAATTCATCATAAGTGGCTGTATAAGTACCCGTGTATGCGTCATCACCCTTATCTTTTTCGCCTTGTAGGTCTTTTTCCTTTGTTAATGCGTGTTTGCTAAAAGATTGCATCCAACTATCCCATCCGTCAATCAGATTATCTTTCAAACTTCCTTTGTCGTGATTTGAGCCGCAGCCTGCAACACAAAAAGTCAAACATAAAATCAAAATCAGAGATATTATTACTTTTGCACTTTTCATATTCCGCATATCTCCTTACATAATTTTCGGTAAAACCATCATAGCGAATACAGCAACGCCGCCAACTGCATAAAGACCGTTCACAATCAAGCAAATCTTCATCAAATTGTTCTGCACTTTTGCCCTAACATAAGATATGATTGTAAACACTCCGCTGAATATCATAAACGCCGCATAGCAGGAAATCATAATTTCAGCTACGGGTGACTCTAACGCCCAATCGAACATTCTAAGCGGCAGGATAGTCCACGGAACAAAAAGCATAATGGTACTGATAGTAGTTAAAATTTTATTTTTCATACTGATTATCTCCTTTCAGCCTTTCCGAAGTAGGAACAGGCAATCAATAAACAAATTACTGTGATACAGACAGCAACAGGCAGCCACGGAACTAACTCAACCTGTGCTGTATTTAGATTAGACGCTATCCTTCCGTACTCTGCCGTTACCACAAAGAACGGGTAAGCCATAGGATACGCAAACCAGATTTTCGTGTTAATCATCAATACGGACGGCACAATCGAAGCAAGTCCGATCCCGACAGAGAAAATCGGCGTCTGAATACAGACAGATAGAAGCCAGAAAAAGGTAAGCATCGGTATAGATGACACAAGCAACAGTCCTGCTTCCTTAATTACAAATAACGGCGACAAGATAAAATTATAGTTCTGCGTTCCTGTCACAATAGCGGCACTCAGGTAATACATAGCAACTGACATAAGGACTTGGACAGCTGCCAAAGAAAGCAGCACCACAAACTTTGCCATACATAATTTCGCTGTACTGATAGGCAGCGCAAGCATTTTCAAAATACCCTTGTTGCTTCTTTCGGTTTGGTTAAGCAAAACGGTACTAACAACCATACTTGCAGGGAAAATAAACCACGACATTGCAAGAAAGCCCTGTATCAAAAAATTATATTCTGGAGATATGCCCTCTGCTTGCATTTGGAAGTTCATATTCGCATTAAAAATTGATGGTAGCCATAGGGCAATTACCGCTACTGATAAAATCAGCATTATTTTAGAACGGCGTATTTTCTTAAACTCAACGCCGAGTAATGAAAGAAAACTCATTCCATAAACCTCCTTACCTTCAAAAGAAATACTTCCGCAATAGCGATAATGACGGTTTCAACCACGCTTGCAATCAGCATATTTCGGATAACATTTCCTGTTGTTCCTGCGAATGTCTGAAACGGCAGAGCAAATGGGAATATGGATAAAACAAATTTATCGGTAGGAAGCATTGTTGCCATAAACACACAAATAACTCCAATGCCAAGTGATACCCACATATTCTGACAAAGCGATGCAATGAAAAGTGATAACAACGCTGATGGCAGCATCAAGGCAAAGGCATATCCGAAACTTTTCAGCAGTTCCAATGCAAAATTGCCCGAAAGCTCAAACCAATGAGCAGAACAGAAGGCGATACCAATAGCTTCAAATATTAAGATGACTATTCCCATAACCGCAATCAAAACAGTTTTGCCAAAGAATAAATCCTGTTCTTTGATGGGCAGCATACACATTTTTTGAATAGCATTATCTGCATACTCGGTATGGTACATCAAACACGCACCTGCCACTAAGAGCAGAACATTCAGCATAGCCATCATCTGCCAGTTGGCATCCATCAAAATTTGAATTGGAGAGCTTTCAAGTCCGACATAAATTTCTGAACGAACTGCCATATTCACAACAGGAACAGCCGCATCCAGCAGACCGCCTACAATGAATGTAGGGATAAATCCTGTCCGTTTTACCTTTTTACATTCCAAACCGAAGGTCATCTTGTACCACCTCTCTGCCTGTTGTCGACATCAATAAGTGCAAGGAAAGTATCTTCCAGATTATCCGTAGGATAGCCCTGTGATACGGCTCTCTGCTTCAGTTCATCAAGACTTCCCTCAAACAGTAACCGTCCGTGATTGAGAATACCGATGTTGTCTGCCATAAGCTCAATTTCGGAAAGTAGGTGTGAGGACACCAAAACCGTGCAATCAAATTTTTGTGGTAGAGAACGAATAAGTGTTCTGATTTCGTGGATACCCACGGGGTCAAGTCCGTTTGTCGGCTCGTCAAGGATAAGGATAGGCGGTCTGCCAATCAATGCACTTGCAAGTCCTAATCGCTGTTTCATACCAAGCGAATATTTTTTTGCAAGTCTGTCTTTGTACTGTGTCAGCCCGACAAGTTCCAACGCATCCATAACGGCTGATTTTGGTAATCCCAAAATTTTACATACAATTTCCAAATTTTCCTTACCGCTTAAATTTCCGTAAAAAGCAGGGGCTTCAATGAAAGACCCGACTTCCTTCAAAATCTCAACTCGATTCCCCGGATATTTCTTTCCGTCAATCACAAAAGAGCCGCTTGTAGGTTTCGTCAGTCCGAGAAACATTTTCATTGTTGTGGATTTACCTGCTCCATTCGGACCGAGGAAACCATAAACCTTTCCTTTTGGAATATGAAGATTAACTTCAGATACAGCCGTAAAGTCTGCATAGGATTTCGTTAAATTGTTTGTTTCAATGATGTTCATATCTGTTTGCTCCTTTCTCGATATGGTTTCATTCTACAATTCCAACCTTGCGGCAACATTCTCTCTACCTTACATCTACCTTACATTTATTCGCACATTATAAAATTTCATATTTATATGCTATAATGTGAAACAGAAAGAAGGTGTCCGTATGGATTTTGAATATTTGAAGAACAAACGCCTGCTGCTCGTTGATGATGAGCAGGAGCTTTTGGATATGGTTGTATCCATTTTAAAAGAGGAAGGTTTTAATAATATAGCAACTGCTAAAACTATCAAAGAAGCACTTGCTTTGGCAGACAACTTCCAACCAGAATTTGCAATCCTCGATGTAATGCTGCCAGACGGTAACGGTTTCTCTTTAATGGAACAGCTAAAGCAAAAGGGTGAATATCCCATATTATTTTTAACTGCCCGTGGAGAGGACGAGGACAAATTCAAAGGCTTTGGTCTTGGTGCAGATGATTATGTGGTTAAACCATTTCTGCCAAAGGAGCTGACATTCCGCATAATGGCTATCTTACGCAGAAGCTATAAAGGCGAAAATCCTCTTATAAAATTACAGAACAGCGAAATTGACTTTGACCGTGCAGAAGTAATCAAAGGCGGAGAGCATATTGCTCTGACCGCAAAAGAACATGATATTCTGGCTGCCTTGTACCGCAATGTAGGTCGTATCGTAACAATAGATGCTCTGTGTGAAGCAGCTTGGGGCGAAAACCCTTTCGGGTATGAAAATTCTTTAATGGCTCACATAAGACGTATCAGAGAAAAAATCGAATTAAATCCCTCACGCCCCGTATCATTAATCACGGTTAAGGGATTAGGATATAAGCTGATTGTCGGGGGTAAGTGATATGAAAAGTGTACCTAAACTAATACGCCGTTTTGTCGGCATTTTACTTCTCAGCTCAATTCTTTTAATCATCTTAAATATCGTCCTGTTAGTTGTATTTACAACGAGGCAGATACCCAATGCGAGGCCGTGGAAAACTGCTGAAGAAGTCGTTAACGCCTTACATCAGGCAAAGGACGGAAATTATGTACTGACAGACGAAATGGCTCTTGAATTAAGTGAAGCCGATGTCTGGGGCATTTTCATCGACAATGACACGAAGCAGGTAGTCTGGAAAACAGATAATTTACCAGACACCGTACCTACGACATACACTCTTTCGGATATTGCAAGCTTAACCCGTGGATATATAAGCGACTATCCAACCTTTACGGGCGAAGCAGAAAACGGGCTTGTGGTGCTTGGCTATCCAAAAGAGAGTTTTTGGAAACATATGTGGTCGAGTTGGGATTATCAGTTAATCGCTAACTTACCTAAAACTGTCCTTACGGTATTGATAATCAATGTTATCGTCATATTTATTATCTATGTGACAGCGAATACAAAACTCTTAAAATCGGTCAAGCCCATTACAAAGGGAATACAGGATTTATCTGTTGGAGAGCCTGTGCAGATTAAAGAAAGCGGTTTGCTTTCCGAAATTTCCGCAAACATTAATCATACCTCTGATATTCTTCAAAGTCAGAAATATCAACTACGAAAAAAGGAAACTGCAAGAGCGAATTGGATCGCAGGAGTTTCTCATGACATCAGAACTCCGTTATCTATGGTTATGGGGTATGCAGGTCAACTAAAGGACGATGCAAATTTGAATCCTGAAGAACGCCAAAAGGCAGAAGTCATTGTTAGACAAAGTAAGCGTATGCAGAACTTAATCAATGACCTTAATCTTGCGTCCAAATTAGAGTACAATATGCAGCCGATAAATCCTGCAAAGCAAAATCTAATTGCTATTGTTCGGCAGGTAGTTGTTGATTTTATCAATATGGATATTGAGGACAAATATCCGATTGAATGGGAAACAGACGAAGCCTTAACTATCTGCCCTGTAAATGCTGATAAGGATTTACTAAAGCGAGCGATTAGCAATCTCATTCAAAACAGCATCAATCATAATGAACAAGGCTGTAAAATCTATGTCAGCGTTACGGCTGATAGCTACAAATGCACAGTAGGTGTTTCTGATGACGGCGTTGGAGCTACTGACGAGCAAATAGAAAAGCTCAATAATGCTCCGCATTATATGTTCTGCGATGAAAATACAACTGAGCAACGCCACGGTTTAGGATTGCTTATCGTAAAACAAATTGTAGCTGCACACGATGGTATAACTGTAATTGAACATAGTACCTATGGCGGATTTACCGTTAAACTTACATTACCGATAAACAACCTCGTCTTTTGATAGGTAACAAGGCAACTATATTTATCTATGAATAAATTTTGCATTGGATAAATTATAAAATCTAAATGCTGGATTTTATCTCATCGAGTCGTATCGTGAAATGGACGAACACATTCTGGAGGAATATATATTGAAAGGTGTATACAACAAGGTATGGGATCCTATCCCCTAAAAGTCGGGGGACGTATTTATAAAACTGTATTCGCTGTATTTGTATGCTTTTTTATTGATACAATTCGTAACGCTGGTGCTCCGTTTTATGCGGCTATTGCTGCCATTCTTTGTATGCGGCAGAATCAGCAGGACAGTTTTCAATAAGCCAAAAATAGAGAATTTGCGACCATAATAGATGGTATATGGGGAATGATTTTGCTGCCGCCCTTTCCCATAATCGAAGAAAGGGGGATTTTCCATGACTGATTCCAAACACTTAATATTGAAGGTTGTATTGTTCGATTTAAAGAACTATAATAGATTCTATGGAGGTGCGAGATGGACTATATGACATTAAAAGAGGCCGCCGAGAAATGGGGCGTGACACCTCGTAGAGTGAATTATTATTGTGCCGGTGGGCGTATCTCCGGCGCTGTGAAGATGGCCTGTGTTTGGCTGCTCCCTAAAACTGCGGAAAAGCCAGTTGATGGCCGGACAAAACAAGGAAAGGAGCAAAAGCATGAGTAATATATTACTTCTTGAAGATGATCTGAGCCTGATTAACGGGCTTTCTTTTGCGTTCAAAAAACAGGGATTTGAATTAGTTGTTGCCAGAACCCTCAAAGAAGCAGACAGTTTGTGGACAGATGGAAAATATGATTTGCTGGTGCTTGATGTATCACTGCCGGATGGCACTGGATTTGAATTTTGCAAAAAAGTGCGGCAGGTTTCCAAAGTCCCCATCATGTTTTTGACAGCGGCAGATGAAGAAATGAACATTATCATGGGATTGGACATTGGCGGAGACGATTATATTACAAAACCGTTTAAGCTGGGAGTGTTAGTATCCAGAGTAAATGCACTGCTTCGTCGGGCAAAGGATTTTAGCTCCGCAGATACACAGCTGGAATCCAACGGAATGAAAGTGCTTTTGCTGCAAGGGGAGGCGTTCAAGAATGGAAAGCTATTGGATCTGACTGCCGCAGAATATAAACTGCTGTGTCTGTTTATGAGAAACCCTAACATGGTACTTACCAAAGAACAAATTTTAGATAAGCTATGGGACTGCGATGGAAATTATATTGACAGCAGTACCCTTACCGTATATATGAGGCGGCTGCGTATGAAGATCGAGGATAATCCGAGTGAACCACAAATGCTCCTGACGGTTCGGGGAATGGGTTACAAATGGAATGTGATCGGGTGAGGGGTCTATGAAAATATTTGCAAACAAAGAGATCAAAAGATTGTTTCTTGTATTATCAGTTATTTGGGTGACCTCCTTTCTGCTGACACAAGGGTTCTTATGGCTGTGCTATCAGCGGTTTTCTTTGTTCCTATTGCTTGTTTTTGTATTGGAAGGAGGGGCCATATTGGCAGCGTGTTGTTCCTATTTCACCAAACAAAATCAAGTTATGGAACAGGCGGTATCACAGATCAATGCGTATCTTGACGGAGATCACAATGCCCGTATTGAATGTGATGATGAGGGCGAACTGTATCGGTTGTTTCATTCTGTCAATTCTCTGTCGGCTGTCTTAAATGCTCACGCAGATAACGAACTTCGGGAAAAGGAATTTCTGAAAAATACAATCTCTGATATTTCCCACCAACTGAAAACACCGCTGGCTGCTTTGAATATTTATAATGGTCTGCTTCAGGACGAAGATATGGAATTGAGTACGGTAAAAGAGTTTGCTGATTTATCCGAACAGGAACTTGACCGCATTGAAACACTGGTACAAAACCTGCTCAAGATTACAAGACTGGATGCCAGTGCCATCGTGTTGGAAAAGGCCACAGAGAATGTGGCGGATATGATACGGGATATTGAACTGCATTTTGCATATAGAGCCAGACAGGAAAAGAAGGAAATCATTCTGTCTGGCTCGGATCATGTTTCTCTTTGCTGTGATCGTGATTGGCTGTCTGAGGCAATCGACAATATTGTGAAAAATGCGTTTGACCATACGGAAAATGGTGCTGCCATTCGCATCACATGGAAGGCGTTGCCATCTGGTGTTCAAATTGTGGTAAAGGATAATGGATGTGGCATCCACCCGGAGGATATACACCATATTTTCAAGCGTTTTTATCGCAGCCGTTTTTCAAAAGATACACAGGGTATCGGTCTTGGCCTCCCGCTTGCGAAAGCAGTCATTGAAGCACACGGGGGAGCAATCGAGGTAGACAGTGAATTGGGCAGAGGGACAAGTTTCACGATGAATTTTCTGATTCCTACAAAATTGTAGGCTGATTGTAGGGTTACAGTAATATTTCAGTGCTATTCTTTCAGTCGTAGATAGGAAACGAAGTCTGCCTGTCTGCATCGCAAAAACATAAGAAAGAGGTGTTTGCACTATGAATTTATTAGAGGTCAACAAGATTTGTAAGACCTATGGCAGCGGGGAAACCGCTGTTAAGGCACTGAAAGATGTCAGCTTTTCCATCCCCAAAGGCGAATATGTGGCAATCGTGGGGGAATCCGGTTCCGGCAAGAGTACGCTGCTGAACATGATCGGCGCTCTGGACACGCCCACATCGGGCAAGGTGAGGATCGACGGCAAGGACATTTTTTCCATGAACGACAAGAAACTGACCGTATTCCGGCGCAGGAATATTGGCTTTATCTTTCAGGCGTTCAACCTTGTGCCGGAGCTGACCGTGGAGCAGAATATCATCTTCCCTATGCTGCTGGACTACCAGAAGCCGGATAAGAAGTATCTGGAAGAACTACTGACGGTACTGAACCTGAAAGAGCGCCGTAACCACCTGCCGAGCCAGCTTTCCGGCGGCCAGCAGCAGCGTGTGGCAATCGGGCGGGCGCTTATCACCCGGCCAGCTCTAATCTTAGCTGACGAGCCGACCGGCAATCTGGACACGCAGAACAGCAGCGAAGTCATTGCCCTGCTGAAAGAGGCATCGAAAAAATACGAGCAGACCATCATTATGATTACCCACAATCGCAGTATCGCGCAGACGGCTGACCGGGTTTTGCAGGTATCGGACGGTGTACTGACCGACTTCGGGAGGTGCCGCGAATGAAAAGCTATCTTAGCCTTATTCCGATTTCTGCAAAGGTGCGGAAGAGACAGAATAGGATGACGATGCTGTGCATCATTATCTCAGTGCTGTTGGTTACGATGATTTTCAGCATGGCAGATATGGCGATCCGCATGGAAAAGACACGAGTGATCAAAGAACATGGGAACTGGCATATCATGTTGAAGGAGCCATCCGAGCAACAGATTGAGCAAATCGCACAGCGAACAGATGTGATGACGTCCTCCCGTTATGACGGACTGAACTTTGATTTATCCGAAGACTATACGATCAATGGAAAAAGCTGCGTCATCGCAGGTGGTGATAATGCGATTCTAACGGAGATTTATGACAATTTGACGGAAGGCCGATATCCTACAAAAAAGGATGAAATTTTACTTTCGAATCGTTCAAAAGAACTGCTTTCTCTGAAGATTGGAGAGGCGATTACCGTACATACACCAGCTGGAGATTTTGGCTATACGATTTCCGGTTTTGGAGGAGATGTTACCATTACCACAGATGCCGACATTGTGGGGGCTTTTCTAAATTGGACTCCTTCCAAAGTCTTGCAAAAGCAGAAGGAAGTAAGCTTGCTCCCGTTTGTTTTGTGCGCTTTCACGAGAATATCCATATTCGTAAGGTGATTGCAGAGTTGCGGAAAACCTATGGCTTTACCGACGAAACATTATCCGAAAACACGGCTTTGCTGGGATTGACGGGATTCAGCAGTGATTCTTATGTCATGGGAATGTACCTTGTAGCTGCAATCTTGTTTGTTCTGGTTTTGGCTGCGGGAGTCTTTATGATTGCGGGAAGCCTGAACAGCAGAACCGCAGAGAGAACACAATTTTTTGGAATGCTTCGTTGTATTGGAGCAAGCCGGGCACAAGTTATGCACATAGTCAAGTTGGAAGCACTCTATTGGTGCAAAACAGCGGTTCCGATTGGCGTGATAGTTGGGATTGTGGGCACATGGATGCTTTGTGCACTGCTCCGGTTTGGTGCGGGCGCTGAATTTGTACAGATTCCGCTATTTGGGATTAGTAGTGTCGGTATCATCAGCGGAATTGTTGTTGGTGTTTTGACCGTGCTGTTATCTTCCATCTCTCCCGCAAGGCGGGCGGCAGGTGTTTCTCCGGTTGCGGCTGTTACCGGAAATCTTTCCGAAAACTGGAACACATCCCGGCCAATCAAGCAGAACTTTTTGAAAATTGAGATGGCCTTGGGGATTCATCATGCCGTATCCTCTCCCAAAAATCTACTTCTCATGACTGGCTCCTTTGCACTCAGCATCATTATGATTTTGAGCTTTTCCGTTCTTATACAATGGGTGAATATGGCACTCAATCCCTTAAAGCCATGGGCACCAGATGTCTTTTATAGTAGTCCTGATAATCTGTGCGACATTAAACAAAGTTTTGCCAAAGAGGTGGAAAGCCGGCCGTATGTAAAGCGGGTATTTGGGCGGATGTATCAAAGCCTTCCTGCAGAATATGAAGGGAAATTGGGGCAAATTGATTTGATTTCTTATGAGAATCAGCAGTTTCAGTGGGCAGCAGAAGATTTGATTGCAGGTGAAATATCGGCTGTCTCTGAAGGCAACGGTGTACTGACGGTTTTTGATAAAAGCAATTCTTTGAAGGTTGGAGATACGATTCAGCTGGATCAGACAGAGCTTACCGTGGCTGGAGTCTTGAAAGATAGTCCCTTTGATACATCGGATCAGCCAACTGTGATTTGCTCAGAGAAAACGTTCAAGGAAATTACAGGCAAAGATGCCTATGCTGTTCTTGACGTACAGCTGTCCAAAAAAGCAACAGAGCAGAATGTAAATGAGCTTCACGTATTGGCAGATGGACATTATCGCTTTTATGATCGACTGGCGCAAAACAAAGACACACAAAATACCTATTTTATGTTCTGCCTGTTTGTTTATGGATTCCTCGCCGTGATCACATTGATTACTATTATTCATACGGTAAACAGTATTTCTATGAGCGTGTCTGCAAGAACAAAGCAATACGGAGCCATGCGTGCAGTGGGGATGGATAGTTTACAAATCAAGAAGATGATTCTCATGGAAGCCGCCACGTACACAATGCTTGGATTCCTCGCAGGTTGTGGTCTGGGGTTACCGCTGCATCATTTTCTCTATTCGCAGATGATTACAAATTATTGGGGAACGGCATGGCAAATCCCTTTAACATCTATTGGAGAAATACTGGTGCTGCTTGTGTTCACTTCTCTTCTTGCACCTTTCGCTCCGGCAAAACGCATCTGTAACATGCCGATTACTGCAACCATCAATGAATTGTAATTCAATATTTTAATCTGCCGCACGACGGCAAAAGAAAAAAGCCGTCGTACAGCAGACACATTTCCACGTGCCTATGAAGCGGCAGCTTTGATTTTCAGAGCCGCCGTTTCTATATTTGTTTTTTTTACAGTACTCGGAAAGGAAGAACATGAATAAAAAGAAACGAAGTGCCAGAAAACACTGCCCAAACGGCTTTCTTGCGCTGCCACCGGACATTGCAAATGGTATTACAGTCTTTCCACTGCAATCATAAGTTTCCAAAAAAGTATACTACTGCTTATTGGTGATATAAATGTATGCATCTTCCAGCGTTGCAGATACCGGAGTGCAATCAATGTCCGGTTTTCCCTTATTGATTAATTTTATCCGCAATTCTCCATCTACATACTGTTTAGAGGAAACATGATATTTCTTCTCTATCTCTCTGGCCTGCTTTTCATCCGTAGCCCTGCAGATCCAGATATGCCCCTTTGCTTCATTGATCAATTCCTGCATGGAACCTGCATAAAGAAATGCTCCTTTTTTCATCACTGCAAGCTGATTACAGGTCGCTACCAAATCCTCCACAACATGAGTAGAAAACAAGATAGTACGTTTTTCTGAAAAATCCACCAGCAGATTACGGATGCGGATACGTTCCTCCGGGTCCAGGCCGGTGGTTGGTTCGTCTATGATCAAAAATTCTGGTTCGTTCAGAAGGGCTTGTATCAGTCCAACCCTTCGTTTCATTCCACCGGAAAGCTGGCGCATTTTTTTCCTGCGATGTTCTATC
This sequence comes from Mediterraneibacter agrestimuris, assembly GCF_943193195.1. Taxonomy (GTDB): domain Bacteria; phylum Bacillota; class Clostridia; order Lachnospirales; family Lachnospiraceae; genus Schaedlerella; species Schaedlerella agrestimuris. Next base: position 29,189 of record NZ_CALPDG010000001.1, read on the forward strand.
AGACTGGTCTTTTCCAGATAATACCGGATACGTTCCTTACACACTTTTTTCGATACCCCAGCCAGGTCTCCCATATATTCCAGACATTCCTGCACGGTCAGGTTCGGATAAAGTTCAATTTCCTGGGGAAGATATCCGATCTTCCTCTGGATTTTCTCATAATTCCCCTCACTGTATAACATCCCATCCAGCGTAACGGTTCCACCCGTAGGTTTTAACACAGTTGTCAGCACCCGCATTAACGTAGTTTTTCCAGCACCGTTTTCCCCTAGCAGCCCAAACAGCCCTTTCGGGATTTCCAAATCAGCATGATCGATTGCCGTCACTCCATTTTTAAAAGTTACTGTCAAATCATTTATCTTAATACTCATAGTTCTATCCTCTTTTCTTTATTATTTCAGGTAGCATGGCGCCCATGATCAAGATCAAACATACACAGACTATTTTCCCACATATCCACTTTAGATCCCCATTATCTTCTATATTTCTGAATGTATAAGAGAATACATTCCATTTTCCTAACAGCCGATCTCCAATCGTTGAATTTGTTGTGATCCACAGGATTAAGGCGCATCCGATCCCCGCCCACATATTACGAAACAAACAAGACAGAGTATGGGATAAAAGCCCCCAGAAAATAAGGGTAACAGCAATAGCTGCCAGATACACCAAAAACATTTTTAGTTCATCTTTTATTACAATTTGTGTTCCATAAAGCGAGAGCGGTTTTTGAATGATACCATACATTCCATAACTTGCCGCTGCAAGAAGGAACAGATAGCCTTCTTGTACCATCATCCTCTTTATGATAGAAAGTGTTCTGTTTTTTACCGGATACAGACGCTCTACTTCCGCCCTTTTACTGACAATTTCCTGTACATAAGTATCTGCACAGAACACGGCTGCAAGTAAGGCCAATGGAGGCTCCAGCGCAACTCCTATTTCATTTGTAAAGCTCACTCCCCGGACTATACATAAAATACTCACGAAAAAAGTGGAATATACGATCTTGTAGAGGGATAAACAGATCTTCACTTCCTTCCCCATTACATCCTCCTCCTTTTCCATAGCTGTATACAGATTAGAATAATTCCTATCGCTGCCAGTACCAGAAAGCTTTGATTCAGCAATACCATCGGCGGCTCCGCAGTGTCAAAGAACCGGCCAGGGAACCGCACCATGATAGCCAGCGGTCTTCCATAATAACCATATACCCCTTCCGCATTTCTGCCGCCGGCATTGGAATACACCATATATAAGATGAGGAACGGTACTGCAGGCAGCGGATTTTTAAACAATAGGGAAATCAAACCATCCCATCCCCCATACCGTTTCGATATACTCTTTCTCCGTCTGCAGACTCATTTTCTTTCGGATTCTTCGTATCAGTTCTGTAACCACCCGGCTGTCTCCCTCTCCATCATATCCACAGACTTTTTCATAGATTCTTTCTTTGTCAAAAACAAGTCCCGGATTCATAGATAAAAATTCAATAATCCCATACTCCAGTTTTGTCAATTCCAGATCATTCCCATTGATCTGCACCGTTTTTGCCGTATAATCGATCAGGAGTTCACCCTGAAAGCGATACTCTGATTTTGTTTTATGACGTTCTTCCCGTTTTAAGTGTGCGATGATCCTTGCCTCCAGCTCCTTTAAACTAAATGGCTTTAAGATATAATCATCTCCTCCAGATAAAAGACCATTCACTCTGTCCTGTTCCTCTACCCTTGCGGTCAAGAACAAAATAGGGCAAGCCACTTTGTCTCTGATTCTGCGGCAGACCTCCATTCCATCAAGCTGAGGCATATTCACATCCAATAAAATGATATCCGGATTTACTGCTAACATCTTCATTGCTTCCATCCCATCTTCTGCCGTAAATATAGAATATCTTTTTATTTTTATAAATGCTGTACCCTACAGTGAAGCATAACAGCACCACAAGTATGATATTGAGAATCATGTTCCTATTCCTTCCAAATATATCCAACCCCATGAATGGTCTTTATAAACTTTGGATTGGATGCATCCTCTTCTATCTTCATTCGCAATCTACTGATATTTACTGAAACTGTATTGTTGTCTACATACTTTCCGTCACTATCCCAAATCTGGCTTAAAATCTGTTCCTTCGACAGCACATGGTTTTTATTTTCAATGAAGTACATCAGCAGCCTGTATTCTAATTTGCTTAATGCTACTTCCTCCTCATCCTTATAGACTTTACAGGTACTTTTATCAATGACAATATTTCCGGAGCATAAATATGCCGTTTCTGCTTTTTCATTTAGAATCCGTTTCATTCTCGCTTTCAGCACACCCAGGGAAAACGGTTTTGACAGATAATCATTCACCCCCAGTTCCAATGCCTTGATCTCATCCATTTCCGTATCACGGGCAGTCAGCATGATAATGGGAATCATGCTGAACCGGCGCACTTCCCTGCACAGGTCAAATCCAGTTCCATCCGGGAGGTTGCAATCCAAAAGCACAAGATCATAACTACCTTTTTTGATTTCCTGCTGTCCCTCTCTTCTGGTTCCCACATCGAAAACCTCATATCCATCTCCTTCAAAAGAAAAGCGCAATCCTTCTCTTAAATCCATATCATCTTCAATAATCAATAGTTTTTTACCAACCATTATTTTCTCCTTCCCAGGCAATCATTTCGTTATTTCGCAGTGCAGCACTGATTATACTCGTATCTGCAATCAAGAAACTGCTTATAGAATAGCATATCTGCGAAAAAAAAACATCTGCCAGCTTTCATCCACGGACAGATGCCATTATCCATTTTACATACTTACCCCACAAAACGATATCCACTATTTACAACAGTTTCTATGTACCCCTCTCCAACTTTTCTCCGAATCTGGCTGATCACATTCACTACTGCATTCGCAGTACGCAACCTACAATATTGTAATATTAATATAGAAAAAATCTAACCTTACTCTTTTAACAAAAATAGAAAATTGTGCAAAAAAAAATGCTATCTTAAAACATTACATATTAAAGCGGACAGGAATGACTATCTTAAAACATTCCTGTCCACATTAACGTCACTTCTACACCTCTTTATTTTATCTACCATAATACAAAAAGAAGAACATATCTTTTGAACGAACTACATTTTAGTATTCAAACAAGCTCAACCCCTTTCTCTTTGCTATCTTTTCCCTGCTGTTTGGCAATGATCTCCTTATTGATTTTTAATCGCTCATGAATAGACTTCCTCTCCGTTTGCACAGTTTTCGACTTTTCATTCCCAACAGATGCTATTGTCTTCCCTGTTTCCATTTCTGATTTTGATACCGTGGTCGGTTCTACTGATCTCTCTGGTGCTCTTTCTTCCAAACTGCAGAAACTCTGCAAATATGGCAGCACATGCTCCTGCATATCCGTAAGATCTGCCATATATGCCTGAAAGGATTCTTCGCCCTTACCCTTTTGGTAATTCAGCCAGCTTTCATCGTTCAGTTTCATCTCATTCTGGTTCTTCAACTGGCTCACAATACCGCCGTTTCCATCTCCGATATTGATTTTTCCTTTTAATTCCTGCATCTGATCACGATCCGGGTAATAAATTGTAAAGTACATCTGTACAGTTTTCTCCGGCATTCCCGTCTTAGGGTCCGCTTTTGAAGCCAGCTCTGCATCCATTTTGGCTGTAGTTTCATCCAGAGTTCCAAGCTTCTGATAACCGGAAAAGTTCATTTCCTTATCCTCACAGAAATTGATGTGGACAACCGGTACTGCTGTCTCCGGTATCTCAGGCTGATAGGCTTTCAGTTTCTCCAGAAGTTCTTCTGCCCGTGGAGACTCTTCACATTCCTCATCTATAATATCTTTCAAGAACGGAATGTACTTATGGGCATAACCACATCTTAATTCCAATGCGACAGTTTCCACCATATCTTCCTCCGGGCTAAAGTTATCATGATAATCATAATGGTCAAAGTCTTCCGCTAATTGATCCAGTGCCGCCGCCAGTTCATCCGCAGTCATTTTCTCCGGATAATAATGGACATTCAATTCCTTTGGAGGATAATACCGAAAATCAGGGAACGCCTCTACAATCTTTTCCAGTGCTTCATGTACCATTGGAAGTGCTGCCAGAAATGCCACATCATCCAGGTTGTCTCCCCGGATAGATTTCCTGCTGACCAGAGATACCTCCGCCTCATCATAAAAAGTATCATTCGGGTCACGGTAAATAATTCCCATGCCGTTTCCATAGTAACTTAACGTAGGGTCATCAATGATTTCCCGGTATTTTGCAAGTATCTCATCCAGATTGGTACTCTTATAAATGTTGCCAAGGCTATGGTATTCATCACATTCTGCAGCATAGTATTCCAGATACGGCTCTTTCTTTGGCGGCATATTGTTCAGGACGTTATCGATCATATTGTAGTTTGCCTCCTCCAACTCTTCTACTTTCGCCAATGGCTTGTACTCCTCACTGGCTTTCATCTGCTCCGTTTTTTCATCCAGATACCGTTCAGATTTTTCAAGAAAATCTTCTAACGTACCAGTCTTATCCGGTCTGATCGGGTTCATATCCACTTTCATATTACCAGTCTTATACCCTGCTTCATTCAATACGGAAAACAAATCATCCTCCCGGACAGTTCCCTCATAAGCAATTACCACATCCACATCAGAATCCTCTTTATATAGCCCATCCCTTGTACGGCTGCCGTACACACGCACAGCCTGTATCCTGGCATCCAAATCATTTTCAATAATCTCTGCCTGTGCAATCGCCCATACGGTCTCTTCGATTTCTGACCGGCTCATTCCATTTAATCCGGCTTCCACTTCCGTATGATCCGAAATAGCCGGCACCCGTTTTCCCTGACTTCTTGCTTCCTGAAGGATCTCTGCCTCTACTTCTTCCGCTTTTTCCTGAAGTTCATCATAATCTACCGGTATCCTTTCTAACTGCTCCAGCCCTTCATCTTCTAAAATATTCTGAATAGCCTGTCTCATAGAAATATCCGGATCCTCCAAAATGCCTCCGTCCATGAGTTTATACTCCTTATCATAAAAGGAATAATCATATCCCTCTGTTGCCACCTGAATTGAAAAGTATTGATCCCCGATCCGGTAAGCCACTTCCTCCTGGTTCATTTCCGGCTCCAATTGCAGAAAATCCGGCAATTCACGGAAGCTGATACTGTCTACAAAATAGGCTTTTACATTTCCATTTTCATTGAAGACTACAATATCGCTTACCGATAAGGAATGCCCGGTATAATCCGCCGGATGGGCAATATTGAATTTCTCATACAGAGAATCCAACGTGTCGCCATAAAGCATTTTATCGGAATAGATTAACTCATAGTCCTCTTTTTTCACCTGATACCCATGCCTTTCAATGAAATTCAGATCCATAAATTCATATTCTCTGCCGGGGCTGCCCTCAACGATCTGGTATATTCCATATCTGTTTTCTGTCCCCAGAAGAAGTTTCGCCTCTTTCAATGACTTTATCTGTGGATACTCCTGCATCCGTTTTTCCAACGTCCTGATCCGTTCCACCTCCTCTCTCTCCATCTGATAATGCTCCGGTCCTCTTTCAATCTCCATCCGTTCCCGCACCGCAATCGGTCTTGGATAAGTGGTAATCAGATATACGGTCTCCCCCGCATCGAACATCCTTAATGCTTCATCTCTATCCAGATCTGTCATTGGAGGCTGATACAATCCAGCTTCCTCAAAATCTATTTCGTCCTCCCGCTCCTGCATACGCTGCCATGCCTCTTTTTCAATTCCATAGAGACCTTCATGTTCCAGTATCATCTCTCTGCTGGCATAGTCCCCATGGGAACCATCTGACTGCAGGCAGTACACCTTTTCCCCGACACGATGAAGCTCCAGTGCCATCTCCTGACGAAGAGGAAACATATCATCTGCGGTATAGCCATATCTCTTTAGTTCTGCCATACCAACGGAACGATCCGGGAATTCGTCAATTTCCTCTCTTGCATCCCTCAGAATTTCTTTCACCTTCTCTTCATCCGAGGAACGGACAGCATCTGCAAGATCTCTGATCATTTTCCTGATATCATAATCATCCCCAGTCATAGCCGCATATTCCAGAACCTGTTCTTTCTGTTCCTCTGTAAATAAAATGTCTTCCCGCTGTTCTGCCCGCTCCATCTGTCTCTGGGCATAGTCCCGAATTTCTTTTTCTGCCATTGTCATAATCCTGTTCATTGCCATACGCATTTTCCTCCCTATCGTCAAATTCTTCTGGCAAGTACAATCAGCCTGCCGTTTGTGCTGGAATATTCACAGGTAGATAAAGAAAGCAGCTCATCATCCTCCCTGACGGTAACACCCGTCGGATAAAGCTGATAAGCTGCCATCTGCTGTAAATAATCCATCTGCTGTTTTCGTGTTTCTTTGTGTAAAAAATCATAATAACCACCGCTTTGTGCCACATTTGTCACATACACAGCAGCTACTTCATACTGGTATTTCTGGTTTTCCAGATATAGTGTGATCTCCTTATGCTCATAATAAAACTCTTCTTTTTTATATCCATGCAATTGCTTGAACATGCTGCCATCTTTCATTTGGTGACCATAAATAATCAAATGTTCCTGCCCGGCTTCAATATCATTCCGGCAGTCCAACATCAGTGTTCCACAGATAGCATAGTTTTTTTGAAAATCATGATGAAGATAAAACTCATTGTCTTCTCCCTGCACGACCGGATAACTGATATCAGTTCCATCAATCTTCAGCCACCCGATGCAGTCTGAATTTTCATCCAGCAATGACTGATAATCAAAGTCATCTATCTCTGTCGTTGGATTATCCTCATTAGGTTCTGTCTCCTCTTCCTGTGTATCCTTCTCCGGAAACGCTATCTCTTCCACCTGCCGGTAATTCTGTCTGTTATCATAGGAATCCTGCCAGTAATCCAAGAGGAATTTCCCGCATATCAACGAAACAACCAGAAACACAGTCAGCATCATATTTTCTATTTTTCTCACATAGCACCTCCTTCCGGCATGAAAAAACCGGCAGGTATTTCACTGCCGGCGAATATAGGTTATAAACCATGATCGAATTTAATTACTTTTGAGTTCCATTGTCATATTGATAAAATTGCTTGATTGCATTTGCAAAAAAATTAGATGCCCCTTCACCATAATCTGCATCAATTTTTTCTCGCACCCTCATATCACGATATGATTCTGCGACAGAAAGCATAACTGGTTTTTCATCTTTAATCTGATAAAGCATTTTCATAATAAATCCATACTCTGCTACTGCTTCTTTGATTTCAAAAGAATCCAGTGGATACTCTCTTCTTGCCAATAATTTTCTCAAAACTGTATCGATTCGTTTATTAAAGCATTCTGCTGTTTCCTTACTGATTGGATTGTTAGCAAAAGACAAAAATGCTTCTTTACTTCCATACCACTCGATAACTTTTGCATATCGCTCCTGCATATCTTTTGAAGACATAACCTCAATATAATGCTGTTTCCATTCCTCTTCACTTCCAAACTCGTTAATTGAAATCTTTCTTATATTCTCAGGCATATGATCAAACATAGTCTGAAACATTTCTTCGATTTCCTTCTCATTGAATACTGAAAAATCCATTTTGTTCTCTCCTTTTAGAATATCATCAATACTTGCAATTAAACGCTCCATGCGTTCTTTTTTTGCAACAAGCATTTTTCTCTGCATCTGCAGAATTTGGTTTCTATCAAAATCAGGAGATGTTATAATAGATTTTATTTCTTTTAAAGGAATATCAAACTCACGAAAAAACAGTATTTGCTGTAATGTTTCTAAAGCTTTATCATCATAGAGTCTGTATCCCGCCTCACTCTTTGCTGTCGGCTTCAATAATCCAATCTCATCATAATAATGAAGTGTACGTGCACTGATCCCTGTAATTTCTGCAATTTCCTTTACGGTCATCATTATCATTATCCTCCTGTCTTTGATAATCTGAATATACTCTATGACGTTCCGTGAAGGTCAATACTTTTCTTTAAAATTTCTGCGCTGAAAAACAGAATCGTTCCACTCAAAGAATAAAAATTATTCAGCTCTACAAACTGGAAGTTATCGTTTTCTATATGTGAATACAATTCCAATTACAGAACCAATAAAAACGAATGGCGCCAATCTTACAAACAAAAATTCAAAGCCATGTAATAGAGTACTTGCAATTGCCAACTCCGGATCATTAAAATCCCAAGTCAAATATTCACTATTCATAGCTGCAAAAGCAATAAATACTACTACAATGATCGCACACACTATAATGAGCAGACAACGAATTGTTCGAACTCTCATCTCACTTCTTTTCACAAGCTGAAGATTGATAACTTCAAGTTTTTCAGAAATATTCTTTAAACTTCCTTCATTCAAACTTTCTTCCTGTATAGTTTCTCCGAGCAAAGTACTTACAGAAGTATCAAATTCTTCTGCTAATGAGACAAGTAAACTTGAATCAGGAACCGATAATCCTTTTTCCCATTTAGATACTGTTTGCCTTACTACATTTAGCTTTATAGCCAGCTCTTCTTGAGAAAGCCCTTTTGCTTTTCGCAGATTTCTAATATTTTCATTTAACATAACCTGTGCCTCCTTTGTTTTGATACATCTATTAAATATCAAAACAATCGTTGCCACAAGCAACGCAAATTAACATCTATTGTTATTGCATAAAATTCTAGGCACTTACATGTTTTCAATCTCTCTGTAAAGCTAGAAGTTGCATTGCATCATTCTTTTACTCCATAATTAGATACAGCAATTTCACTTGGACTTTTTTATAACTAAGTTGTAATTACTATCATAGTGCAGTCCAAGCTCTCTGCACATTCTATCGTTCACCTTATCTAAGGCTTTCTTATATTCTGCATACTGCGGCGACAGAACCATCATGTTAGGAATGAATATATCATTATATCCTTTATCCTGGAACTCTTTCTGCATTTTTCTCTGTGCGACAAACGAGGGATGGTATTTCATGATACCAGTTTTCATTTTAGCACCATTCCATACCATTTTTTTTAATCTTTCGTATTCGCTTTCACTCATATCACGATAATGGGCTATCATCTCATCAGCAGTTCTTTTTTCTTGAATAATCCCACCTGCCAACTTCACACCCATTCCCATAATAAAAGGAACTTTCAATGTAGTTTCATCACAATACTCTAATATATTCCTTAGAGCTTGCTTCTGCTCCGGCGTTCTTAATCTTACATTAAGAAATGGTTTGAAGTGACTTTTTAAGTAATCGCCCCATTCTTTTCCCGGTAGCAAAGACTCAATTGCATTTTCAACAGTCTGGTAATCAAGTAACTCATTTGCTTTATCTGCATTACCATCATCTATGAATTGCCTCAAAGCTTCAAGTTCTGATTCTTGTAAAGCTTTTTCCTCCAATTTTTCTTGGTAAATACGAAGAAGAATGCTTTTGTCTCCACTTTCCAAAAGACTTTGTATATCTTTAATACCAATACCGAGCTTTCTATATACTGAAATCTTTTTTAAAGTTTCAACATCTTGTACGGAATAGTTGCGATAACCGTTGCTATCTTTATCTACTGACAGCAATCCCTTTTCTTCATAATACTTAACTGCACGCTTTGTCATTCCGACTTCATTTATAATCTCGTTCAATAACATCGGAAACACCTCCTTGTGGTGATAGTATAAGGGTGTACGCTGCGTACAGGTCAAGAGATTTTCGTACTTTTTCAATTTTCTTATTCAAACCGGGAGTTGCTGTTCTCCATTTAACAGAGAATGCATCTTCATATCAATCACTTTCCCGTTCTTTATGGCATTGCTTGTGTGCAAATGCTTCAGCATAAATACGATGTGGACTCTATTCGCCCATTTATAATATCCAAATTTCATGCCCTTTTCATAGTTTCCAATCAAACAGATATCACCTGGGTATCACGAATGCTTCTCCTTAATCGCCTTATCTACATGGTGCTAGCACCATGTAATTAAAGTTTAACATCTGGTATTTTATAAGCCTTGATTTATCTAACTCTTTAACCTGAAAATAAAGTGGTCAATCAACTTTATCCTCTGTTGCTGCAAATCATTCTTGCATATTTATTCTTTGAATCTTCAACAACACGAATCTCCCCCTGTTTAATATAATACTCTATTCTTCGATTGTACCACCAGTCTCCCACTCCAATTTGCGACTGACCAAGGATATCCCCAATCAGTCTGGCCTCTTTCAATGGAACATTTTTCAGCCTTTGCCATATTAGGAAATCATAGAAATCTTCTGGAACGCTAAGAACTTTGCCATTAACTACCGCGCGAAGCGGGCTGTTCTCTTCAATCAATTCACTCCATAACATAGCATACATACGAACTTCTTCTTTTGAAAGCGCTTTTTCATATGGTAAAAATCCTGCAAATTCTTCTGCGGATACCTCACTCCAACTTTGGTAAGAGACAATGCAATTCTCCCGAACGATATGCGCTGGAAGCTTTACTGCTGATATTTCGTTTTTATACCCTTTTAATATCTGGCACAAGCTATAAAAACCGCATCTGGAATAGGGAGTATCGCTGTACCATATCCTGACAGCTTCTCCGTGATCCAGAAATTCCATCAATCGATATAATTCTTTTACATAAACATCTCCGGCATTTTTCAGTTCTTCCTCTGTCTCTCCATCCTGTTCCCACTGATTTTGCGCATACATAGAATAAATCAATTCCCTGCGGTAAAGACTATCCATTTGCTCTTTGATGTTTCCAATATCTAGCATAAAGCCAAGACAAATCACTTCCTCCGATGTCCCCTCTATCCATCCGGTAAAAGGTTTTTGTGGCGGCGTCTTTTTCCCTGCCATCCATACAGAAACAGGACCATTAACCTTACCAACCACTATTTTATTTTTTGCTGCTTTCATGGAACCGGCTTCGCTCTCACCAAACAATATTTCAATCATTAACCCCATTTCCTCCCTGGCTAAACTCACTTTTGGATACATTATCCAAATACCCTTGTCTCCTCGACTTCCAATTTGTTCATTTCAAGGGGCATAACCCTATGCCCCTCATTTTACACCTTATAACCTGTCTTGTATATCAAAAGATTACCCGATACACGCTTCTGTGGTTCTCACTGCAGCCTCTTTCACATCCTGTTTCTGGCTGTTCTGCTTGATGGCACTAATTCTGTCATGAAGAGACTGGTGTTCCTCTTTCTCCTCGTCCTGTTCTTCCTCCCCTTCCATCACAGTTTCCTTTTCATCCATGTTCAACAAGGCATTCAGTTCCGAGAGACGTTCCAGTTTCTGGTTCAGTTCTTCCTCTTTCGGGAACGTTTTTTTCACCTCTTCCATCGCATTTTTCAGCTGTCCCTGCACCGTCTCAAGCTTACGCTCTGCTTCCGCCAGTTTTTGCGGGATTGCTTCCAATGCGTTATTGATCCTGATGATATTACCATTTTCATCGGAACCAAGGCTGACACGATATACATTTTCATTTTTCAGGGAAAGAATAAATTCCTTGTTCCAGGAATCAAACTTTAGTCGGATAGAAAATCCTTGATACTGTCCGACATTGATTATGGCATCTGCCTGTTTCATGGACTGGCAGACAGCAAGAAGGGCTGCTCCTGCCTCTTTTTTCTCATAAAATACCGTGCCGCCGACTTCCATCACAAATTTCTCCGGATCTGTGATCTTATTTGCCTGATACTGCACCAGATCCACTTTGTACCCCTCAATGCTTTCCTTAAGTACTGCTATCTGTTGCGGGAAATTCTTTGCAATATCATCTTCCAGCCGATAATGGTTGCTCACAAAATTCGCTTTCAGCAGTTTCAGCTTCGATACTTCAACATCCAGTGCCATTTTTTCCTTAATCGCCGGATTCCCTGTTGCCAGGGCTTTTACTTCCGCATAGGATAATGCCGTATCGTCCACATCCTCGCAGCTTCGTACCGGAGATTTGCTGGTCATGATCTGGGAAATGAATTTCTGCTTACTTTCGATCAGCTGCCACATGTAACTGTCGAAGGTTGCTTCCGTCACATACCGATAGATATGCACTTTCTTATTCATATTACCCTGACGGATAATACGCCCTTCCCTTTGTTCCAGGTCAGAAGGCTTCCAGCCCACATCCAGATGATGCAGGGCAATCAGACGGTCCTGCACATTGGTTCCGGCACCCATTTTTGCTGTGGAACCCAATAAAAAACGAACCTGTCCGGATTTTACTTTACTGAACAGCTCCGTTTTCTTCACTTCCGTATTGGCATCATGGATAAAAGCAATCTCTGCTTCCGGTACTCCTTTTGCCATGAGTTTCTTCTTTAAATCGTCATAAACATTGAATGTCCCATCCCCTTTCGGTGTGCTGAGGTCGCAAAAAATGAGCTGGGCTGACCGTTTTGATGCCGTCTCTTTCCAGATAGCAAAGCTCTTCTCCACACAGGCACAGATTTTACTATCCTCATCATCCTGAAGCAATGGATTTACAAGACGCTGATCCAGTGCCAGCTTCCTTCCATCATTTGTCACTTTCAGCATATTGTCAACAGAGGAATCCACACCGCCGTCCCGGATTACTTCTGCACGTTCTCCAAGGCTTTCCACAATCTCTTTCTGGTGCTCGGATGGTTTTAAAACCACCGTTTCATATTCCGCGTCCGGCACCGGAAGTTCCAGCTGGTCTGCCGTCTTAATGTCAGCAATCTCCTTAAACATGCTCATCAGTTCCGGGATATTGTAAAATCTGGCAAATCTGGATTTTGCCCGGTATCCGGTACCCTCAGGAGCCAGCTCAATACTGGTCACAACCTCACCAAAGGTGGATGCCCAGGAATCAAAATGTCCCAGCCCCATCCGGTTCAGTTTGCCATACTGCAGGTAACGCTGCATGGTATAAAGTTCCGTCATGCTGTTGCTGACCGGTGTACCCGTTGCGAATGTAATGCCTTTCCCGCCGGTGATCTCATCCAGATACTGGCATTTGCTAAACATATCTGCCGATTTCTGTGCTTCATTCTGGGCAATGCCTGCCACATTCCTCATTTTTGTGTAAAGGAATGCATTTTTGTAATAATGGGCTTCATCCACATACAAACGGTCTACCCCCAGTTCTTCAAACGTTACCACATCATCCTTTTTCTCTTTGTTCTCCAGCTTTTCCAGACGTCTCCTGAGACTTTTCTTTGTCTTTTCCAGCTGTTTTACCGTAAAACGGCCGCCATCACTTTCCAGCTTTGCCTGCTGAATCCCTGCTTCCAGCTCTTCGATCTGCTCTTCTATGATCTTTTTCTGGCGTTCTTCCGATAAGGGGATCCTCTCAAACTGGGAATGCCCGATGATCACTGCGTCATAGCTGCCCATTGCGATTCTGGCACAGAACTTTTTACGGTTTGCCGGTTCAAAATCTTTTTTCGTTGCCACAAGGATATTGGCTCCCGGATAAAGCTGTAGAAACTCTGCGCCCCACTGCTCCGTCAGGTGGTTGGGAACTACAAAAAGGCTTTTCTGGGCAATACCAAGACGTTTGCTCTCCATAGCTGCAGCTACCATCTCATAGGTCTTTCCACTTCCCACTACATGGGCAAGCAGGACATTATCCCCATAAAGCTGATGGGCAACGGCATTTTTCTGGTGCGGGCGGAGCTCTATTTCCGGATTCATTCCCGGAAAGGTCAGATGGCTGCCATCGTATTCCCTGGGACGGATGGAATTGAAGCGTTCATTATAAATCCGGCACAGCTTTTCCCTCCGTTCCTGATCCCTGAAGATCCAGTCCTTAAATGCTTCCTTGATTGCATCCTGTTTCTGGGTTGCCAGCATCGTTTCTTTTTTATTCAACACACGGATTTCATTTCCCTCTGCATCCATCTTTGTGTCATAGATCCGGACATCTTTTAAATTCAGGGTTTCTTCCAGAATCTTATAGGCATTGATCCGGCTCGTACCATACGTTGCCGTGGTCAGCACATTCCGGTCACTGTCCGCATTTTTACCGCTGATATTCCATGCACCGCTGGCTTCCGAATACCGGATATCAATTACCCTTCCAACCAGATACCCCGGGGTATCAAATATTTCTTCCATAAAATCCCGGTATATTTCCGGAGCGATCCATGTAGCTCCGATTCGGACTTCAATCTCTGATGCATCCAGGTCTACCGGCTGCACCTGCTTAAGGGCATGTACATTGCTGGTAAATTCCGGATGGTTTTCTGCAAAGATTTTTGCCGTTTTCAGCTTCTCCCGGACATTCCCGGATAGATATTCATCCGCTGTCTCCCATTGCCCGTTGACCGGATCCCGAAAGATTACTCCTGTCAGTTCTTCTGCAACTTTCTCTTCCGTCTTACCTGTCAGCCCTGACATATAGGGAAGATCAACCCTTGCTTTTTCATTCAGAGAAATCGTCAGGGCTTCCGCCGCAGTTTCAACACTGGTCACAGCCACTGCTTTCTTAATCGTCCGCTTGGTAAACATATCCGCTTTCCGTTTCAATGTACCATCTTCATTAAGATCCTCCAACGAACAAAGCAGACAATAAGAAGAGTCATCGGAGAATGCCCGTTTGTTTGCATTGCTTCCGTTGACCCCATATTTTTCCGTATAAGCGTCATAGACCTGATTCAGTTTGACCTGAAGCTCCCGTATCGCCTCATCCGTTGCATTTTCCTCCATCTGCAGGGCGATCAAGTCCCGGACTACCTCACGGATCTCTACCATACCCTTTACACGTTCCGCTGTGGCTGCAGGCAGCTTCACCGGATTCATCAGGGAATTTACCCGGTAATAGATCTGGTCATCCACCACGGTAAAACTGTAGTTTCGGACAGACGGATCCGCAGGAATACTTTCCATGATCTCATCCAGTTCTGTTTCTGCCGTTACTGCCGAAACCATCGTTCCATGGATCTTCGCTGCGGCATCTTCCAGCTGTTCCGCCAGGTCTGCCCCTTCCAGCGGAAGGCAGGCAGTCTCCATGCCATAAGGTCCGGACACCTCTGCCATTGTTCCAAGTACCATTTCCGGATGGGTAATAAAATACTGGTTTATGGTAATCCCATTCTTATCCTCTCCAAGAGCAACCCATTCCGGCTCTTCCATGGAAATGCTCTCCCTCTTCTGGAAAAACAGAATGTCGGCACTGACTTCGGTTCCCGCATTCGCCTTAAAAGCATTGTTCGGAAGACGGACCGCACCGAGAAGTTCTGCCCTCTCTGCAAGATACTTCCTTACTTCCGACGATGCTTTATCCATAGTTCCCTTTGTTGTGATCAGGGCAGCCACTCCACCCGGTCGTAACTGGTCAATGGTCTTTGCAAGGAAATAGTCGTGGACCATAAAATTATACTTTTCATACTGGCGGTCATTCACTTTATAGGAACCAAAAGGGACATTTCCGATTGCCACATCAAAAAAATCATTGGGATAAGCGGTCTTTTCAAATCCTTTGATCTCGATATCAGCGTTCGGATAAAGCAGTTTTGCGATCCTTCCGCTGATGCTGTCCAGTTCCACTCCGTAAAGCCGGGACTGCTGTAACTTGTCTGGAAGCATTCCAAAAAAGTTTCCTACACCCATGGATGGTTCCAGGATGTTTCCCTTTTCAAATCCCAGATTCTGAAGCACCTGGTACATGCTCTCGATGATAACAGGCTGTGTATAATGGGCATTCAACGTGGATTCCCTTGCCGCCGCATATTCTTCTTTGGTAAGCAGATCTTTCAGTTCCTGATACTCGTCACTCCAGGAAGCTTTGCTTTCATCAAAGGCATCCGGCAAGCCTCCCCAGCCAACATAGTATGACAGGATTTCCTGCTCCTCTGGTGATGCATAACGGTTCTCGCTTTCACATTTTTTCAGAACCTGGATTGCCATCACATTGGCTCTGAATTTTTCTTTTGCTGTTCCGTAGCCCAGCTGGTCATCCGTGATATGAAAATTAACTGCCGGTATCTCAACAGACAATTCCCGTTCTCTTTGCCCATACTCATTCCAGACACGTTCCGATATTTGCCGGAAATAGATGGATTCATTTTCCATGATACTGTAGCTGACTTCCCGGAGTTCTTCCAGATTCGTCGCATTTTCGATATCCTCATGGTATCGAAAATAAAGGGCTTCCCGTTCCAGTACCATCTCCAGCCGCTCCAGTTCCGGTTCGGACATCCGCTCCCAGATATCATCTTTTTCCGTATGGATGGTGAACCCTTCCCCGCCATCGTGGTATTCCACCGTATAATGCAGGATATCCTGCTCCCCACGTATCTCACAGGTAAAATCATACTCCGTCGTCCTGCTCACAGAGGAATACTGGCGGTTTACTAAGACCAGGTTCTGCACATCTTCTGCCCTTAATGGCTGCCCATCTTCTTCCGGCTTATCTTCCACATTTTCTTCCGCATGAACTTCTTCATTAACCTCCTCAATTTCTTCCGGAACTTCCTCTGTTCCCAGTGACTGCTTTACCTCTTCCATATCAGCAAGCCGCTGTGCTTCCTGCCGTTCTTCATACTTTTCCAGTTCTTCCGGAGACAAAAAATCATCCATCCGGATCAGCTGCCTCGTCCTTGAAGCTGCCTGTTTCCACTTGACCAGTGTTGTCAGGCTTGGGTTGGCTATCTGTCCTTTGCTCAAACGGATCCCTTTTGCATCATGCCACTCATCGGAAAGATCGCTTCCCTGGATACCGGGTGTGCATCCTCCGTCTCCATACTCATGTTTTAAGAAGTCAGCTGTTTCTTTCTCATCGTGATGTTCCATGAAAAATTCATAGATACGGTTCCTTCCGCCAGCTACATTTCCACCTCTCCGTAAAACAGAGTCGATCTCATCCTGCGTAATAAAAGCCATTTCCGGCGGTGTTACGGTATCTTCCTGCCTACTCCAATCGAGAGTCCTTCCAAGGTCATAGACCCTCTGCTTATATATAGGATTATTCCGGATCTGGTACCTCATATAGTTTTCCGGATGACGTTCCATATCCCGTTCCAGTTCCACAAGCATCTGGTAATACTCCCTTGTCTGTTCCGGATCATCCAGACCTGCCCGAAATCTTTCGGTCGTTTCTGTATGGCTGTATATTCCCCTGATAGCCCCGGTATCCCGGAAATGAAGTGCCAGCTGGCTGGAAAGCTCATCACATTCCACTTTAATGGAATTTAGCATAATCACGTTGGAAACATAAGTCCCCGCATCATACATATCCTGAATGCGGTTTGCCGCTTCTTCCCAGGTAAGCATACGGTCATAATTGCGTCTTGCGGATTCCCCACGTCGGAAACGCATACCATCCCCGTCATACCAGACGCTGAATTTCTGTCCGGAAAACTCAAACCCTTTCCCGCCGGTACCATATTCCTGGATGAGAAAACTTCTCAGCTCCTCATGGTCAATTCCCTCCACAAGCTTTGCAGTGATATGGAATAACGTATTCTTCCGTCCGCTTCCGGTACGAAGCACATCCTCCACGATCTCATCCGAAACAAAAAAAGCGGCTGGCTGTGTGAGTGCAGCTGCCGCTTTCCTGATCTCTCCAAACTGTTCTTCCTCTGTGGGGAACAGGCTTAATTGTATATAATCTCCTGAACCACCATCTCCTCTGCCTGTGCCCTGATCCGGTTCATGTGACGGGTCCATGCCATGCTGTCGGCTGATTTCTCCGGTGCCGGGTCTTTCTCCAGAAGCTGTATACATGGACCACACTTGGCATAACAACAGTCGTAACATTCATCCTTTTCCAGTTCCTCCTGTGCCATTTCAGCCTCAAACATACTCATAAGCAGTTCATACGCAGTTTTTAATTCCAGATATTTCTCTTCTGCTTTTTCCATCTTCCTTTTAAATTCCGGAAGCATCTGGCGAAGAACTGGATGGAAATGTTCTTCTTCATCATCCCAGGCACAGGATGCCATCATGCATCTTGGAAATTTTTCATAACTTCCTGCATAATAAGGGCAATAAGAACAGCCCCTTTCCCGGAACATAGCCGGTGCAATAACCGGAAGCTGCCCTCTGATTTCTTTCGTAATCTGTTTGTTCTTGATTCGCTCTCTCATGTTCGTTCTCCTCCGTCTTTTTCTTTATGCAAAAGGGGATTCCCCCTGAATTGCCTGCTTTATCGCACATTTCGCAGCATTGCTGCTCAATGACCGTTAGCTGTCAAATACAAATCCAAAACAATTTTGGCTTTGTACTTTCCAGCTTTATCGCACAAAAAAAGGCAGGCTTACGAATTTGTTTTTCGCAAGCCTGCCTCAAATCTGCTACTCATTATCTTTTTACTATATACCGGATGGTCACATAGATTGCCCTCACAATATAATATGGGATCATAAGGCTTCCCAATAAACCACCCACAATAACACTCAATGCGATCATTCCAACAGTACCCCCAACATCATAGCCTCTGGGGATTAAAATGATACACATTTTATGTATTCCAAACGGAAGCCCTGCAAGGAACAGGAACATAAATAAATCTGTATTCCCGGTCACTCCCATAATCGTTTTTACCATCCAGAGCCAGAATGCCATAGCTGCCAGTGGTAACAATGCCTTTTTAATCACATCCACGATTGTCATTATGAACACGCTCCTTATTGTCTGCCCATTCCTCTAACAATTTAAAAATCACTTCTTCTATCTGCTCTTTTGTATAACTCTCCGGAAAAAACATCCGGAGCTTCTTTTCCGGCAGCTTCACCTGTAATTTCTCTGTTTTACCCTGGCAACAGATACGATCAATTTCCGGATATGTCAGTAAATGTTCCTTAGAACACTTCTTCATTTCCTGTGCCTGCTTCATGGACGGAACCATTTCATGGTTACCCATATACTGAAGCAATATATCCTGCTCCTCTTTTTTCAAATATGATAGTTCAACAGCAGTATTAAACGGGAGCTGTTTATGGTCAGCCATATCCAGAAGAACCGGAAGTAATTCCGTCAGATGGATATAAATTAGCGTCATAGGAGTAGTAAATCGTTTTGGGAACATCAAATATTCGGAAAAATCATTTTCCCTAACCCATTTCATGTACCGAACATTAACTCCATATTTCTCCCATACAATCCGTTCTTTTAGTTCTCCTAACGTTGCGGATATGCAAACCAAACAACTGGAAATATCTTTTAAAAATTTTACCAGCCATATGATTTGTGGATTGAAGGCGGAATCTTCCAGTAAGTAGTGTATTTCGTCGCAGACAACATATTGGTACCTACGATTCATTTCCCATATATATCCTTCTTGTTGACATAATAGTTGTAGTTTCTGGTAACTCATAATAGTAATGCCGTCAAATTCCTCTACATTTTCAAGCCACGTAAGTTCTGCTGGTAAATCTTGCTTTTCTGCAATCTCTTGTTTAATTTGCTCTTTCAGTAAAAAACGATTACTAAGATAGAGCAATTCCATATTCAAAGAGTTGACAAATGGTAGTAACTCCTTTAGAATAAATGTGGTTTTACCTGCACCTGTCGGGGCTTCTAAGAAAATGCAATCCCCGACATTCCAATTTTCATAATTATCCTTAATTACTTCTGACACATACATTGTTTCTGTCCTCCTTTATCTACCTCTATCATACTCCTTAAAGAGCATTTAAAATATCAGGCAGTTAGGAATATATGTATGATATATTCATGTAAAAAGTTCATTCTATTGTATATAATGTACAAAAACCTAAGTGCTTTAGCACTCAGGTTTTGATTTTATCCACTCTATTATTATTATTCTATACAAATCAAGCAGAACAGTAGGGTTACATTCATTTACTTGAAACAGATTCCATATAATCTGCGAAATGTTACAACAATCATATTTTATACAAAAATATTCTTTGCTATCTATTCCTTGGCTTTCTAAAAACGCTTTTTTTATCTTATATTGTAAAAATAGTACCTCCTCATCTAACTGATACCCTTTGTAATACTCATTCCGTAATATTTTATTAGCAACAACTTCTGCGGATACCCCTTTGTATTTTATTGATTTATCTTTATATATTTCATAATACATCATCTTTAAATTGTCTTCTGTAATGGACTCATAACGTGAAAGGTTATGTTCCATATACCATTGTAATAACTGCTGGATTTTTACTCGCTTTTCTAAATATCCATTATCTACAATTTCAACAAGAGGTATTTCTGCTGGATTTTTTAACAGTTCATAAATCGAAGCCCTAACGCTGTTTTCTTTTCTCGTTGTCTGACACATCAGTCTCCATTCATATTCTTGGTAAATATCATATCCTGTCTTATATTCTTTCCATTTCGATGATTCTGATAAATTTAATTCAAAAAATCTGTCATATGTATTCTCCAAAATATTACAAATCTCCTTAAAACTCTCCTTCTTTTTCAAATAACAGATTTCAAAAAAATTAAAAATACACCCTTCAATTATGCCTATTATCGAATATAATTCTAAAACATTTTTTTCTCTCAAATTAGTAGATAAATATTCTTCCGAAATTTTATCTATCCATTTGCGGATACTATCTGCAATTTCAAAAGAAATATTATCGTTATCACAATGTCGTTTCTTCAGCTTAAACTGCATTTCTTGAGCCGTTTCTAGCTTTTCTCCATCTATGGAGCTTTCATTTGGATTGTTTTCCGACACATAGTTGCAAAGATTCGTGAAATCCATATTCAAACTAGACTTTTTCAAATCTCGAAAAAAATTTTTATTCCAACTGGTACGGTCAGTTTCTATTTTATCATAGTAAATAATGCGGTTCTCCTCATATCGTAATGATGCAATCATCACCAAAAAATCTTCTATTTCTTTTTTTTGTGTTTCTGCAAGCCTATCTTCCTTGTATAAAAATCTCTGCAAGAACAATTTATCATCTGTCAAACCGAAATTGCTTTTTATAACCTGATTGAGCAATTTTCTTACTTCATCTCGTTTGGTTTCTTTCACCTTACGGTCAGCATATTTTTGTCTTTTTTTCTCTAACGCTTCTTCGGAATAATCATGCTCAGTAGCACTTTCAGCCCTATATTCTGCTCGAAATTGGTCTCGCTTATCACCATGTTTTGCTTCTAATTTAAAATCATACTTTTTGGCTATTCTTGTAATAGCATTCTTTTTTATGGCATCCAGTTCTTTCGTGTTCATGTAATCACTAGCTCCTTATGGAAGATTTTATCAAATTATAATTAGGAAAATTTTTTCTTCTATTATATATTAAAATCGTGTACATTTTTTCCATAACATTTCATTCATACATAACTTAATGAGGCACGCATTCACGTGCCTCATCTTATTTAATTTTCCCTGTGCATAGACACACATCTTATCTATATCGTCTGCGTAATTTCTTTTTCTAAGGTTTCAACCTCATCTAAGGTCAAACCAAAATAATTGGCAATTTCTTCTTTTGCCAATTTTTCATCTCTTAATATTTTTAAAGCAATTTCTTTTTTCTCTTCACTGATTAACTCTTCGATAATCTTACACATAGTTGATACAAAATTCCCCTCCATATCAGCTTTTTTATCATTATCTTATCATTTCCTTTTTTTGATTTCAATATTGCCCTTAGTCAGATTCTGCAGCAATAGAAGAGTAGGAGAGTAGTGACCTTTTTTAATATGTGATTCTGTTTTGTCTCCAGTCATAATAATAGGCATGATTTGATAATCGTTCATCTTCTGTTACCTGTTCCTCATTGACGTTTCTTACCATAGTACTTAGTGTTTCCATGTCGTATCCATCAGTATCTTTCACCAAAATCAGCTCGTGGACACTAGACGGCAAAATATAGAAATTCTGTTTTCCAACTATTTTTTGAAACATCTCGGCACACAGAAAGATTCCTGCAGCACCAAAATATTTTATTTGATTTGTCAGCACATACATAGGTTCTGCTTCTTCTATTTCTTCTTCAGCATCTTCGGTAATACCCAAAAGATTTTCTTTGACTACACTGTTAAGACTTCTTACCCGATAGCCATCCGTTTTCAAATTTTCAACTGCCTGATGATGAATTTCATACTCACTGACCTTCCATGATTTTACCATCTGTTTTGTAATCTTGATACTTCCAATTCCCACTTCCGTAACACGAATAACATAAAGGATAAGAAAATCCAAGTATTCCTGATAGAAATATTTCCCTTTCAAATCCTCATTTTCTTTCGCTGACACAAGCATTGGATATACCTTATTCTGAACTTTCTCCCAACGGTTCATATTTTCAATACTTTTTAACTCTGCCATGATTTTTTCCTCGTTCTCTTTCTGATGCTTATATACTACACAGATTTCTTCCACACACTCTGAAAATTCTTTCTCTTGTAAATATCTCTCAAAACATTCCTCCAAATAGATAATAGGCATCACTTGCTGCGGTTCCTGCGTTTTTCTGATAGAAAGACCTGTTTTTTCTGTTCCGTTAAGTTTCGGATTTGTAGTAATCTGTACTTCATAATCCTTTCCTAAATGCTCTTGTATCTTCTCTCTTATTTTCTCTACAAATGTTCTGTAATCCATAATCCACTTCTCCTCGTATTTTATCTCTTTCTACGCTATTTCTTCTCTGTATTCTGCATCCCAGATTTCTTCACCATGAATTTCACTCATATCATCTGACAGTTCCTTTTTGATTGTTTCATCATTGGACAGTGCCTTCCGAAAATCTGTCTTCAATGGTGCATATTTCAAAGCCTGTTTGATAACGGTTTTCTTCGCCATGCCAATATAATTGCTCTTCCAGGGACTAAAGGAAGAATCAAATGCTTTTGAATATTCCTTTGCATACGCATCCATTGCTGTTTTACTCATAACCTCAAATCCAAATCCTCCATTCACGAGTTTAAAGAACCCATAAAACAAACGAACTTCTCCTCGCTCTCCTAAAGTCGGGCAATGTTCCAGTTTCGGATTCAATCCTAATTCATAGGAAAAATCGTCATTTTCATAAACTGCCTGTGCTGATATAATCTGCACCTGCGGATTGCGGTAACTTAAATCAATCAGTCCTTTATAGCCAATCTGAAACTGACATTCCATTACTCCCTTATTGTTATAAGGAATCAGATATGCCTGTCCCAGTGGGGTATTGGGTTCCAATCCAAGTTGTGCTGCATTCATTAACGCCGCAAGAAAACTCATCTGCGTACATTCTCTTAACTTTGGTGTCATATTTAACGCAGACAATGCCATTCTTGTAAATCGTTCTGGCGTAATGACTTCTGGCAGAGCCTTTTTAATTTCCGGTTCCATAGCTTTAATTAAATCTGCAATGCTCATAGACTTGGTTAATTTTGTTTCGCCCTTTGTATTTTCAGCCTTTTTGGCTAATTCTTCTTTTATTCCCGTCATTTTCTTTGCCTCCTAAAAATATACAAAAATAAGAGGCAGACTGTTACATCCACCTCTTAATCTTTGTTCCCTCTATTCCTGTTCGGTTAAATATTTTTCTACTGCTTCCAGAAAAACCTTTGCACTTGCAAGCTGGTTCTCCGTTTCTGTTCTTCCTACTATGAAAAAATCGTCATAGTCCGATTTTTCTCTCAAAAAGGAACTGCTTTTTATAATTACGGATAATTCCTTATCCATGATACCTTCCTTAATATATTCCTTATTGAAATATGCAATCACTCCCGAATGTTTGGAAGAATCGAAACCTTTTAAAATATTCATAGCTCTCATTGCGTGAAAGATTGCATAATAGGAACGGTTTAAAGAAGTTTTATACTGACCAATCTTCAAGTTGTCCTCCGCTGCTGAAAGCATTTCTTTTGCCCGTTCCATACGGTATCCTGCCAGTTCTTTTAAGCTGCTTTCCACAAAACAACACCTTCCTCTCTTACATTCTTATAGAAAGGAAGAACTTCTCCCCATTTTTCTAACTGTTCTTCTCGAATATCAACGATTGAAAACACTCTGTTGTATTGAATATCCATTTCAGCAGACCAGCGGAGAAATTGTTCCTTCTCAATTTCTTCCATATCTTTTCTCATAATAATTGCAATGTCAATATCACTTTCTTCTGTGGCTTCATTCCTTGCAACAGAACCGTATAAGATAATCGTCTGAATATCATCACCAAAAATCAACCGTAGCCCATGAATCAGGTCTTCTTTCATTTTTTCAGATAACATCCGTCTCACCTCTTTCTGTGATAATTATTTTTACCCAAATAGTATTTCTGTATATCTACATATTATCATAACCAATTATATCAAACAATCCAAATATTCTAATTTAGACTGGTCAATAAAACTTCTTCCCAAACAGCATTGCCAAAAACTCTACAATCTGTGGTCTAAAAATCAAAATCAGTAAAATCAATACCATGAAAACCAAACAAATTTTTACATAATCATGTTTCATTTCTCTTTCCTTTCTTACGCTGCTTTTACCGTAAATCTTCGGCTCAACACCGATTTCTTATATTTCTCATAGATTTCCGGCTGTTCTTCTTTTAAGCGCTTCTCATCTAAACGGTTACTTTGCACTGCTTTCCATGACACTCGGTACTGTTCATTTTCTGCAATCTCTGCCTCTCCAAGATACAGTTTTAACTCTTGTTCAATCTGCCGTTTCTCCGTATCCATCTTCCCAATAATCTCTGAAAGTTCCTGACGCCGTTTTAATTTCTCATTAAATCCCGTCAAAGGAATAGTTTCTGAAATAGCCTGCTTATAATATTCTGCAATGACACTGTCCGCAAGTTTGGAACCGTCAGGGCTAGGTATCTGTCTTTTCAGAACATAATTCTGCCAAAAGTCCTCCTCAATCCGAATTAAATCCGCAATCATTTCCTCATCACGCTCTATCCGGTAATACTTAAATTCTTTCCCGTAAATTAAAACTGCGATATACCATGCCTCTGCACCGCAAACCGCCATATAATGAAGACATTGGATTTGGTAGGAGAGTGGAATTTTGCCATTTTCCCACTGTTCAATCATATAAGGACTTGCTGTCTTGCATTCTAACCCTGCATTTTCTCCTACAACCATACGGTCTACATCTGCAAGCATAAAAGGATATTTTTCGTGATAAAACATTGCATTGGCACGTCTGACCTTTCTTCCTGTTGCTTCTGTAAATCTTCGTGCCACATAATCCTCAAATTCCCTTCCCTGACGCATAGCCTCGTTGTCAATCTCTTCTGTTTCCTCTGAAATCTTATCCTGATACACCTGCATATTCGAAATACTGTGTATACGCCTTCATCAAATCAGTTTGTTCTTTCCCACTTAACTGACCGAGTTTCATTTGTAAATTATATATCCTACTTAAAGCAGTTTCCTCATTCATACCTTGTAATTCAAAAAGTAGGTTTTCTTTCAATTTTTCTATTTTTCCAAATCTTCTAATATATTCCTCGTCTATTAATTTTTTTAATTCTCCATATAATTTTTGAAAACATTCTTTTGATACCAAAAGGCATTCTGCATTATCATCCCCTCCAAACGCTGAAGGTAAATATTTTAAATCTCCATCATAACCGAATCTGCTCAATTATTCTCCGCTCCTTACTAATATCATCACCAATATAGTTATCTTGAAATGCACCTTTTTGTTTTATTGCACTTAAAACCACATGTCGCAAAAAATAAAATTCTTCATTTTTTTTATTTGCTTTGAGAGCAATTTCATCAAAACATCGTCTATCTATAATCAAATCTAGAAGTTTTTTATATGCCTGTTTATCTTCTATAAAAAAATACCATTTACCATCAGACATGTGCATCGTTATAACTGCTATCCTAATAAAATCAATGTTAACACATATTTCCTTTAGTGATACTATATTTGCTGAACAAATTTGTGTCAAAGTGCCATTGATATATACTCCATTTTCTTTAGAATCAACTAGTACTTGATTCTTCCTATCTACCATATCCATCTAAACTTTTCTCCTGTTTTTATATTTTAACGACTATTACTAATTTACTAATCGTTTGTACTAATCTTAGAATATTTTCTGAAGAATCCGTTCACATCCACTTTCATACTCTGGTTTTTGCTCTTTTAAAATATTTAATCGTTGAAAAACCCATTCTTCATTTGAATACAAATTTTGGTCTAAAATCATATCTGATATTGAATAACAGCCACTTTTTATTCCTAAACTACATTCATGGTGACAAATATGGATTCCTCCATCTACAGCTCTTCCCCATTCTATTCTTGCTGAAGGCATATCAATCTTTTCTCCGCACACATCGCATATCACATTCTTCTTGTAATTCATAGCCAAACCCTTTCTAACAGAAACATTTTTATAGTTTTAGATAATTATACTGCAACTATAAAAATATTACAATTAGAAAAATACAGTTTGGGAGTTTGTTATATGGATAAATTAAATTTTGAACGAATAGGAGAGAAGTTAAGAACAATCCGGCTATCTAAAAATCTGACACAAGAATATATTGCCAATGCAGTTGACATAAATACCAGCCACATCAGCAATATTGAAAACAATCGTGTCAAAGTATCTCTTTCTACACTGGTACAAATATGTAATGCTTTAGATACTACCGTTGACTATGTTCTTTCAGAAGAATATAATGATTCTTCTTCTGCTATCGAGCAGGAAATAATCCATGAACTGCACGCTTGTAACAATGAAACCAAAGAACAGATTTTGAAAATTATAAAGGCTTTACAGTAGTTATTTTGCTGTATAGCACTCTGACATCAACATTACAGCATACTGAAAACCTTTAATAAATCCTGTTTCTTCTGAAAAACTTGTCAGAGCAAATAATTCATCTCGAACTTTTTCATACTCCGTTTCATTCTGACAAAGCATACCTTTTTTCAAAAAAACTTCTACCGCCTTATCAATATCTTTTCTTGACTCTTTCAAATACTCCGTTTCTGATAATAAAAACTGATAGATTTCTTTTATTTTTTTATCCATAACTTTTCTTCCCCTTTCTTGGAACATATATAAGTTCCAAACCACAAAAAACAGCCAATGGAGTTTCCCCATTGACCATTTCCAGTGATTTTATTTCTTATAAATGTAAATGGGGAAATTTCTTAACGTCTTCATACATTGCCTGTATATCTTCTTCTGTAAGTAAATTCCCCATAGATACAATCACAACTCCTAAGCCCTTTTTTCCATACTGTTCTAGTTCTTGTACCATATAGTAATGGTAATCCAACCATTCCAATCGTGGTCTTACAAGAAAAACCGTATCCCCTAAAATTTCCTCTACATTTCTTTTGGAATACATCAGGTAATGAGGAATCCGTTTTATTCCCAAAAATTCTTTTGTTGGATATTTATTTCCACACCCGGATTCATAATAGTCCATAAGTTTTTTCTGATGATAAGCAAACACATATTTTCCAGCGTAATGCCGCTTGTCCAATTTATCCTTGATGCGAAACCACAAAGAGCGTTTAAATTGAAGCTCTGCCCTACACATGACTAGATGGTGCGAATCTTTGTAATATTTTCCAATACCATTCTGTTTACATGGAAAATAGATGATTTTGTTTTTATCATTTGCCAAAATAGCACAGGCATACGTCATCCATTCAAAAGCCTCTTTGCAGCCATCTACAAGCAGCATCTTTTCAGCCGGATGGTCATCATACGCCCACATGTGCTTGATAAATGGAAATTTCAAAACTTCGTAGGTTCTGCCTTTTTCATAGACGTTGTATTTCTCTATCTTTATTTTCTTTTGCATTTTATCCTTCCTCTCAGCAAAGCGATTCTGCGTTAATTGACTTTCCAAACCAAACCATGTCTGCCATTGCATCAACACATTTTTCTGCATAAGCTTTCAATTCTTCAATCTGCCAGTATGCTTGATATGCTCCGTTTGTGTATGCGATTGTATTGATTCCCATATGTATGTGCAGATGCTTTGTATCTGTGTGCACTGCAAATATTACTTGCCTTTCATTTCCAAAATATTGTGCAAGCCAATAGCCTAATATTTTTACTTGTTGCGGATTAAAATATAGAGTAGATTCTACTGAAAAAATGATATGGCGAATTTGTTTTCCTTCCATTTTTCCATAGAACTGTTTCACTGCGTAAAATTGTTCGATAATGTTCTTTTTATTTGTTATTAAAACTCCGTATCCACCGACAAGATTCATATCATCTAATCGCAAGATATAAGATATCACTTTATCTACTGCATCATAGTTTTCATACTGTCCTTTCGGAATCTCAACTTCTATTTTAGACATAATTTTTTCGCCTCCCTCTGTAATTCTATCTTATGCTTTTTCGGGATTTCTTCATCTTCTATAATTTTTGTACATAGAGTGAAAACTTTACATATCTGCTCCATAACATTCATCTTGTCCGTCCTATTATATATATCATCTAATATAATCGGTCTAATATAGTCACTTATATTTGTATTCGATTCTTTTACCTTTTCCATCAATTTATCATGGTCGCTTTTTTTGAGTTTGATTGTAACTTTAACTGTTTCTTCTGTCTTCATTTCCTGTGCCTCCGAATCTCTTATATTAACAGGTAATACAGTGTCCGACACTTTTATCGAACCGTTGCATTACCTTGCTTTATTTTCTTGTTAGTAAGATCTTTTTTCTTTACAGAACTTTTTATAATTTTATTACGCTTTAGCGAATTATGTTTATATATCTTTACTAACATTAGGAATAATTAAGAGAATAATCATAGGAGGCGACAGATAATGTTTCAAGAAAATTACAATGACATGATAAGTTTAGATGATTTGTGTGAAATGCTTTCAATCGGTAAAAATACGGCTTACCGTCTGCTAAAGACGAATCAGATTAAAGCATTTAAAATTGGACGGATTTGGAAAATACCACGAGATGCTGTATCGCAATATGTCATATCCCAAAGCCAAAAATAATTCTATTTTTCCCAAGTTGGACAAATTTTGGACAAACCTTGATTTTTGTACTTCTCTATGCTAAACTATTACCCGTTACAAAAACCCGAAAAACAAGGTCTTATAAGGGTTTCGCCGATTTCCGGCGTAAAATGAATCGTGTGTTCGAGACCTTCCACACGTAAAACAAAACTAAAGGAGACAATCAAATGAAAGTATCAAACAACAGCCATGTGCACTTCATGGCACAGGCGGCAATGATCGCCGCTATCTATGTCGTTATTACCCTTATGTTTGCACCCTTCAGCTATGGAGAAGTGCAAGTCCGTTTGTCAGAGGCGCTGACGATTCTTCCGGTATTTACTCCGGCTGCAGTTCCCGGATTGTTTATCGGCTGTCTGATCAGCAATATCCTGGGCGGATGCATTGTACCGGATATCATCTTCGGAAGTCTGGCAACGCTGCTCGGCGCAGTCTTCACCTACACCTTGAAAAACAGAAGTAAATATCTGGCTCCGGTTCCGCCGGTCATCGCCAATATGCTGATCGTACCGTTTGTTCTTCGTTACGGTTATCAGGTGCCGCTGCCGATCCCATTTATGATGCTGACTGTCGGTATCGGAGAGATCATCTCCTGCGGACTGCTGGGTATGATTCTCTACACCACCCTGAACAAATATAAAACAGCTATTTTTCGTACAGCTCTTTAACAGATTTCACAGACTTGAATATTTGCTGTAAGACAAATACAACCAGAGGGGATTGCAAAATGTAGAATTTTTGCAATCCCCTCTATACTTAAACTATACTCCCAAACAGTTTATTACACTTCTTCGCGCTTCTTCATAAAAATCCGATAGAACACTGCAACTACCACGGGTACACCCGTCAACAATACAATTACCAGATACCACATCCATGATACATCATCTCCAGTTTTTGGGAAATGAATTTTCTTTGCGGAAGCAGCTTTACTGTCACTGTCCAGCGCTTCCTTTTGCAATCCCGGATTTGGCTTTATTTCCGGCTTCTCCGGCACAATCGGCGGGTCCGGCTTTGTATCCGGTTTCTCCGGCGCAATCGGCGGGTCCGGCTTTATTTCCGGCTTCTCCGGCGCAATCGGCGGGTTCGGCTTTGTATCCGGCTTCTCCGGCGCAATCGGCGGTTCCGGTTCCTCCGGGTTAATCGGTTTCTCCGGCTTTGGTGCATTCCCAATTATCATATCAGCTTTTGTATAATCCAATGCGTATACATTGGAATCTAATTCGTAATTTTCCGGCGCCTTTAACTCCTTCAGCCAATATGATTTTGTTTCCAAAAGATTTTCAAATATAACAAGACCATCCTTTCCGCTGATTCTTTCCTCCACCAGCATTTTGCACTCTTCATCGGAATAAACTCCGAATACGGATCCCTCAAGCGGAATCTTCGTTCCCTCAATTATTTTTGTAATTGTCAGCACCCATTTCTCCGGTATTACATCAACGATACCATCCTTTATCTCTTCTCCGGTTACCGGATTCTTAATTGTAATAATTGAATCCCCCTGCATATCAAATCCCACGCTCACTTCCAAAAAATGACTGTCCATCTCATATCCTTCCGGCCGTTCCAGCATATATATCCAGTAATCCCCTTCAGGTAAATCCTGAAATACAATCCTGCCATTCTTATCACTTCGTACTGATTTGTCTGGATTCTTATCCTTCACATCCTCCCATGTCTCGCCTGAATTTTTCCGCCATATTCCCCACAGAACATTCAGAAGCGGAGTCTTATCCTCGCCATCCTCCACAGTAATGGTCACATCCTCTGCACGATAATTTTCCCATGTCAGGTTCACGCCGCTCTCCGGCAGAATTACCTTCTGACTAACCTGTTCAGCAGCATACCCCTTCGGTACAGTCTCTCGAATGATATAATCAAGTCCGGTTTCCAGATTATCAAATACTGCGATTCCCATATCATCTGTTGCCGTCTTCGTTATCAGTTCCTCTTGCGAACTGTAGAGTGAGAATTCTACACCTTTTAACCCAGCCAGTGTATCTCTGTCTATCTTTTCGATTCTGATGGCTGCCTTCTCGGACACATTCATAATCTCATCCCGTGGTTTATCCGGCTCTGCAGAATCTGACGGGTCAGTAATCATTACATTGCCATCCTTGTCTACTGTCAGCGTATACTCTTTGTTATCCGGCACATGATGATCAGGTGTCTTCGTCTCCTTCAAACTATACACCCCATATGGAATATCAGTAAATGTAACCTTACCGTCTGCCCCGCTGATCGCCGCCTGACTCCATGTACTTCCTGTTGTCTTATCTGTTAAAGTAAACTCGGCGCCTTCCAGAACGCGTCCCAGATCATTTTTCTTTACAAAAGAAATACTTCCCTTCACAGGCTCATTTTTAATCGGAACCGGATATGTATACTCCTTTGGCATTGCCACTGTATCTTTGATTATTTCAATTTTGACCAGATCGTCCAATTTATGATACCCTTGCGGCGGAGTTATCTCTTCAACTGTATAAGTCTTTCCCCGTTTCAAATAACGAAACACAACGTTTCCATCCGCATCAGAAACGGCATCATTCATCGGACCGTCTTCATCATAAATCCGGAACACAGCTCCTGCCAATTTCACACCCGGACGTAAAGCATCTGCCTTATTTAATGTCAGATTAACCTTCGGCGAAGAGGTTCCCCCGCCTCCGCCTCCGCCGGCTCCCGGACCTGCAGCATTCCCATCTGATCCGGACACTCCGCCTGTGATTCCCTTCAATGAGATTTTATTGCTGAACGATGGCTTTGTAAGGTCTGTCACATCTGTAGTATATTGAAGTACATACGCTTTTTTTGCTGATGGAAGTTTAATTTCAAACCATCGTTCCAGCACATTTACTGTTAAGATATCAGCGAGATTCACCTCTGTACCCTGTGTAAAACCTCCCGTTTTATCTACATTCGCTTCGTACAGCTTGATTGTATCCTTATCAATCTGCAACCCCTCAGGAAGTTCATCTCTCACTATGGCATCATCCAATTGTATTCTGTGCGGGTTCAAATTCACGCTGTATTCAATCGTTCCCTGCTCTTTATTGTATTTACCCGATTTATCCAGAATCCGGTTATCAATCTGTTGTTCTGCGGACTCCTCCACATCATCAAAATCGGTACGTTTCAGAACCGCTGTATTGGATATTTTAATACCTGTACTATTTTTAAATCCATCAATTTCATCTACTGCTGCTTTGGTACGGAATCGAATAAAGATTTCATCATTCAGCTCTTGACTGCTATCATATTTAAATACAACTTGCTCTTTTCCGTCTGTAGTAGTAATTTTTTTATCTGTAATACCTGTAAATTCTACTATATTGCCGTTGTTATCTTCCTTCGTTACACGCATAGAACCATCTACATATGACAGACCATTCTCCAAAATATCTGTGACAAGAACGTCAGCAGCAGATTTCATTGGCATTTTGTTTTTATTTACAGTAATACACCATCCAATCGTATTATCGCTGTAGTCGTATCCTTCGGCTTTCTTTTGTAATACATTACTCGTAATGGCCTGTGTGCCTGCTGCACTTGCAGTAAGCTTGCTGCCTGGAGTACCATTATTTAATACTGCCTCTGCATTAACCGTATTCTTATAATCTTTTTTGGTGAGATTATAAGCATAATCACCCGGATCATCGACTGTTGTCT
Organism: Mediterraneibacter agrestimuris; assembly: GCF_943193195.1. Classification (GTDB taxonomy): domain Bacteria; phylum Bacillota; class Clostridia; order Lachnospirales; family Lachnospiraceae; genus Schaedlerella; species Schaedlerella agrestimuris. The sequence goes on from NZ_CALPDG010000001.1 coordinate 61,768, forward strand.
TAAATGTATATGTAATTGTTTTTGTTCCTATATTCTCAAATCTAACCGTTAAAATTCCCGTATCATCATCTATTTCCACCTTCGAATCAACCGACGGATCCGTTAACTGCGCATCCAGACTATCCTTTACATAAGTCTGTCCATATGCCTTTATATCGTCTGTGATCACAATCCCTGATAAATCTAATCCACGCGGATTCACTTCGACCTTCCATGTAATCTCATGGCTGCCTGGATTGTATCCGGCGCCTGCCTTTGTAATCAGCCGCCCATCAACACCGATCGGCTTACTAACCGTTGGCGGAGTTTCCGGTCCTACCATGCCGCCGTCATCGGTCATCCATTCATACTCCAATGTTGCATTATTTATAAATTCTTTATAATTTTCACTATGGAAATACTCTTCGCTGATATAAGTTTTGTAGTTCACTTTATACTGATCTGCAAGCTTATCCGTATTAAATATCAGATCAAATCTGTCCTCATTCGGAGATACGTTTATCATGTGTCCAAAGTCAACGGCTGTCTCATCTGTCTCCGTCCCAGACCGGTATGCTTTAATCGTAATATCTAAAGCATTAAATTCGGCATATTCCTGCCCGTTTGTCATCCGGTCATGCAAAATCAGCTTATTCAAGTCCTTACCGTTTGTATTGACTGTTACTTCCCATTCAACATATTTCCCTTTTAAATCTTCTTTAAGTCCGCCCACACTTTCTTTCAAAAGCCAGTCAACTTTCTTGAACATCGCCTCTCCGGTGACCTCTGTTCCCACTTTATCCCCCTTAGCATTCGTTAACCATGCTTTATTTGTCACTTTCCTGTCAGTTATGGAAGCAAGTCCTTTATCCGTAAGCGTTGTTTCATAAGTAATCGTTACCGGATCACTCTTTTCGGATACCTCCTCCGGAATTATACACTTAATTGTTGTGACGGTTTCTGTAGTATCCACCTGTAACACTGCGTCTGTAACATTAATATCATTTATTTTAAAACTCCCCTGCCTGTATTCATGGTATGCCGAATCAAACTCATCCACCAAAGCCAACGGCAAATCTGCCTCTTTCTTGCCCGGCTCATATATTATCGTCCATGTAAATATTCCGTTGGCATATGCTCCCGTTTTCTCTGACAAGGAAGAAGCTCTCGGCTGATTTTCTTGAATTAATATAGTCAATGTTTCACTGTCTAATACAATCTCGCATTGCTCAGATTCATCCGGTCTGCCCAGCTTAACCTCATCAAGCTTACACCCTAAAAATACATAGGCTCCATCAATTCCATCCGGCGCTTTTATCTCCAAATTGCTTTCAAAAATGAGACTGGCACTAATTTCTCCGTCCGTTTTTTTACAACGAAGCGTTGCATACGGTATAGCAGAACCTTCTAAACACAATGGTGTATCTGGCACTGCACTCTTCCATCTCAGTCCATCCGGAAGCTCAAGACGATATTCCTTACCTGACCTCTCATCCAACTCCTCCTCTGGTACTGCAAATAAATATTCCATAATTAACTGGTCATCAAATGATACCATTTCCCCATCCTTTAAGATTTTACTCTCTTCCGGCTGTCCTGATATCCATGTATTGTCTTTAAATAACTTCCTTGAAAAAGTTAATTCGGCTTCTCCAATTACAGGTTCTACCTCTATAACGTCTACATCAACAGCTTCCACTGCAGTCTGATCATCCGTTTCAGCTTCTATATCGGCTGGATCCCCACTGTCCTGAGCAATATAGCTACTGTTATCAATGTCGCTCGTATTTTCTGCCTGTACGCTTCCTGTATTCCCCATCATACCAATCATAAGCATAACAGCTAATGTTTTCGCAATTATTGATTTCTTTTTTTCATGCCCTTTCATCCATTGACACCCTTTTCCACTTCTTTAATTTTGTCTGCCAGTATTTTTGATTATACATATGAAATTATTGTTTGCAATGTACCCTGTTTGAAATTACTGAAAATGGATTTTTCTTACTCAAAACAGTCCGCCGGACTGTTTTATCGCACGTCCGGCAACAAAAATAAAACCACTCTCCAAAATCTGATTTTCTCATTCACCTCAGATTTTAAAGAGTGGTTTTCTATTTATACCTTACAATATCCTATAAACGTATTTCCGCTTCCTGCCATCATCGCATCCATTTCATCCATTGATAAGGCAGTTATACTTCCATTCTCGGGATCCATATAAATGACTACATCTGTCGTATATCCCACCACAAGAACCGCATGACCGGGATCCGGCATTGCGATCACCGGCATTCCCTTGTTGATAATATACAGTACCTGACTCAGCGTACATCCCGTCAGGTCGATCCGCTTCGCCTTATATCGCTCCATATATTCCACACATGCTTCCATACTTGTCTGACCATCCGCCTTCCGGAAAGCTTCCACCTCAACCGTATACGCCAAGTCCCGGTTTCCCTTTTCCCAGATATATGCCTGTTCAGAAGAAATCACAACACCAGAAATCTGCTCTGCTTTCTGGATCGCATAAGCCGCCTTGTCATATACTGCAACCAGTTCGCCAACCCCGTATACATAGTATTTATCTTTCTTCATCTTATCATCAAACGCAATCGTCACAGCTTCATCAATGCTGACCAGCTTCGGACGCAGAATCTTCGGCGATATTTTTTTGAGACCCTCTGTAAATGTCAGACGCACCTGCGTTTCTTTTAACTCTGTCACAAATGTTTCTACCGTCACAGCGCTTTCCCTTCGTTCTTCGTTACTTGTGATATAATCCTGCTCCGTGCTTGTATAAATTCCGTCTGTCTTTTTGACGCGATTAACGGTCACCAAATTTTCTTCTACAAATATATCAGAAATATAAATATTTTCTTGTGAATATTTCTTCAGAGACTTTTCTGACTTATCAAATATCTCCATCTCATACATCGGTATGACAGTTTCGCCTGCTACTGTCTTTCCCTTATCCACTGTCTTTCCGTAACCGCAGATAAAATCATTATTAATAAATCCCAGCGGCCGGATATAAGAACCTTTTGGTGCTTCCACATCATAGAATTCTCCGGCTGCCAGATTCATCACCCGGACTTCTTCCGCTTCATTCAGCCCCCCATCAATCTGATATGCTATCAGATGTCCGTCTGCGCTTGCGGCATACTGCCCTTCTGTCAGTTCCTCTGCCAGTACTTTCTGTCTGCCGCTTCCCACGTCTGCACAATACAGTGTACCGCCAGCAAGCACATACAAAAGATGTTCCTGCTGGTTGTAATACACCATTTTTCCCAGTTCATCTTCTGCAATTGCAAATGATTTCGTACTTGGAATAAATGCAATCTCTCTCACTGCATTTTCTCTGATGTCAAAATAAAATACATTGACCCCCACTTTACCCTCGTGTTCTCCGCAGTTCATATATCCATATACGGCAAATGTAGTGCTTCCATCGTCTTCCATACTGATGATACGTACTTCATGTTCATCATTCCGGCTGCGCGCATCGCGCCCTTCCGCTTTGGCAAAGCTGAACACCTGAGATAATTCACCATTTTTCACATGATATGTCCAAAGGACCCGTTCCTGAACAAATGATATCACAGTCCCTTTCTTGTTCGTCACATAATCCACATCCGCGTCTGCCATTCCAAGCATAATACCATTTTCATCCAATACAGCTTGATTTCCGTCAAACACCTGATTCATAGTCCGGTTATAATCCAACAGGAACATCTCTTCATTGCTGTATCTCACCCGGAAAAACTCTTTGACATTATAAGTTTCTTCTTCGCCGCTGTCCCCTCTGGCTGTCACCTGATACTCAGCCCGCAGAGAAGTAAAGACACTGTTGCACTCCTTGATCCCCCACTCCACATCTGTTACCAGCTTCGGTTCCATATCTCCCCATTCCACATGAGCCAGATTAGAATGAATATTGACAGTCTGCAGTGTCGTATTATCACTCTCATCATTGGGTTCCAGATACTTAGCCAGAGTATTTCCGTCCTTGGCAATAGCTTTCTTATGAAAATCTTGTGCAAATTCCAGGCATTCCTTAATCCGCAAGTCCTGCTGCCTCTCGATTCGTGTGTAAAAATACACTTTTTCTCCACTATCACGCTCCATTTCCACCCGAAGAACAGATTCCGCTGTATCCTCCGGCAGTCCCGCATTCAGATCCAGCGTCACATTCGTTCGTGAAATATCCTTAACCACACTTTTCAAATAAACAGTCTCACCATCTAATGAACATACTTCATAACGAATATCAGTGATATCATTTCCATTACGCTGCAGGTTCATCATCAGCATCCCGTTATCACCAACCGGCGTAATCGTATCACGCATTGCTGTAATATCCATCTCTTCCGTATATCCCGGCAGCACATTTACCGCCTGATCTGCCACCATAAAAGAGACTCTCGGCAGTGTCGGGTCACCGATCCCCACCGTCCGGTCATCCGGTCCTCTATTCGTGATCAGCGAGCTGACGACAAGCGCCGCTATAAATATTCCCAGCAGAATCCCCGTCCTCTTGCAAATATTTTTTATTCTTACTTTCATATATTTCTATCCCCATATTATATGATCTTTTTAATAATTTTCCCAACATCGGTTCTACCTTCAAAAATGTTTCACACTCCCTGATCTCATCCAGCTTTTTCTGCCTGTTTTCTTCCGCCTGATCCGCATTTCTAACAGCCTGCGGTTTTGCAATTTTTGCGTAAGACAAAGCAGGATTCTTTACAGCCCGCAGAAGAATATTTTTCGGTGTATGCTCCATGTCGATAAACTCCATTACCTGTACATGATACCCTTCACTTTCCAGATACTCTGCGCGCAGACCATCCGTCACAAGCGCCGCAAACCGTTCTTTCAGAAGTCCGTATCTCATGATCGGCGCCAGCACATCATTTTCAATCTGTCTGTTCAATTCATGCTGACAGCACGGAACTGAAAGAATCACCCGTGCATTCCAGCCAACCGCCTTCGCCAGCGCATAATCCGTAGCTGTATCACAGGCATGAAGCGTCACAACCATATCCACTTCACTGACCCCTTCGTAATCTGCAATATCCCCCACACGGAATGTCAGCTTTTTATAACCGTATTTCTCCGCCAGTTCATTACAGTGCCGGATAACCTCCTTCTTTAAATCCAGACCAATAATACGAATATCATATTTTTTCATCTCATGCAGATAATAATACATGGCAAATGTGAGATATGATTTGCCGCAGCCAAAATCCAGAATAGTTACCTCCCGCTTCTTATCAAGCTGCGGGAGAATATCCTCGATAAATTCCAGAAAACGATTGATCTGGCGAAACTTATCGAACTTCGTACGGACAATCTTACCTTCCTGTGTCATGACTCCCAGGTCCTGCAAAAAAGGAACCATAATCCCTTCCTGCAGGATATACCGCTTGCTCCGGTTATGAGAAACATCCATCTGCCCTGATTTTCTGCCTTCTACTTTTCGTTTCTGGATCGTCACTTTACTCTTTTTACTAATCAGCACGGTATAATCCATATCTCCGGAAGATAACTGCATCTGACGGAATTCACCCATCGCATTGTCTATCCGTTCCACAGCCTCTGCCACATCCAGATTTTCATGAAACACTTGTGTCTTCGTAAAAGATTCACACTGAAACAAACGCTTCTCCTTAATCTCTACCGGCCGAACCTTGATTTTCAGGATCCCCTCTTTTGTGCGGGGATTGCTGATAACCGCCTGTATAAAATCCCTGTTTAATGTATTACTTAATAATGCTTCTATTTCATTCATATTCTTTCCTTAAATCTCAATCTATATCAATCAAGTATCTATGACAGTGAATTTTCTGCTATTTCAATAGCATTCCAAGATATTTCTCAAAATTTGCCCCCTCATTGCGCGACACACGTTCTTTTGCTGAATCTGATGTCGCCGCTCCTATAAACGCTCCTGCCAGTTCCACCGTTTGGAAAATATCGTCATTCCTGATAATTCCTCCTGCTACAACTGAAGCAAACAAATCACCTGTACCGGAAAAGCTTCCACCGATATATGGAAAAGCCGACAGCTCTGTACGCTGTTTTGTTACCGTCAAATTGCCGATTTTCATCTGGTCTTCCTTTTCATCAAAGAATCGGATTCCGGTTACGATAACCGTTTTGACTCCCTGAGCAAGAAGTTCTCCCGCTAATCGTTCTATCTCTTTAATCAAATGTTCTTTATTCCGGCAAAAATTCAAATCTCCATTCTCCGGTTTATCCAGGACGGAATCTGCCGGGCCTTCCTTTTCCCTGGCTATGCGGATAATTTCCTTATAATCGCTATCCGTCAGCAGACACAGTTCCATAAGATTCGGCGTCACCACATCTGCCCGTGCTGCCAATGCCTTCATATCACACAGCAGCGTATCTGTACAAAATGAAAAACGGGTCCCTTCATCTCCCATGATCGGATCCACCAGAAGGACCGTATCTTCTTTATAAAATGTATCCAGAAAGCAAAATACTTGCTGAATCTGCGCATCACTTCCCATAAACCCGGTATAAATCCCGTCAAAACATGCTCCCATTTTCTCCCATTCCTGACGGAAATATTCCATTTTTTCTGTATAATCATCAAAATAATAACTGGAAAACCCGGTCTGTGCGCTCAATACTGCCGTAGGCAGCGGACACGGCTGTGCTCCCATTACTGAAATCACTGGAATTGCCGCCGTTAAAGAGCATCTTCCGAATCCGGACAAATCATTGATAACTGCTATTCTTTTTGTCATAGTGTACCTCTTTTTGATTACAATCAATCCAGTCAAAGAGCTGAACTGTTATTCCTTTTAAAACTCTCCTTACAGAATGCCGTTTTTTCCCTCAAATGTCAAGTATGACGAACAGCCTGTCCTAATCACTCTCTGCGTTATAACGGAACTCCGTAAAAGAAGGATTCATATAACTTCGCGTATACTCCACAACTTGATCGTCCTGATCAGCGCCCTGATACTCTATCAGGAAAATTGCAGTCCCTTTCTTTAATTTCAGAAGTTCCGCCGCTTTATCGTCTGCGTTGCATACAACAAGCTTCTGTGTAAAATGTACAGGCAAATGTCCTTTTGCATCCATATAATCATAGAGAGATACCTTTGCAAAATCAAATTTCTCAATATCCTCGAAATATTTCTCCGGTACAAAAGTACATTCAATTGCAAATGGTTCTCCATTGCCGAGTCTCACACGCTCTATTCCCCATACCGTTTCTGACATCGGCAGGCATAGCTGGTAATTCAGATAATGGTTTCCCTGCACACCGCCCTTTCCCAGCACCTTATTCGTCAAAGTAATATCTGTTTTTCTCAGCATTGCACTGATTCCTACATTGTCTGCCTCCAAAGCATAATCAAAATCAATCTTTTTATTATCTCTCTTAGCTACAAATGTTCCTGCACCAGGCTTACGTACAAGATATCCTTCGTCTACCAGACGTTCCACTGCACGTTTCACAGTCATTCGGTTAACGCCATATGTTTCCGCCATTTTTCTTTCACTTGGGATTGCCTCTCCCGGCAGATATTTCTTCTCTTCAATTCTCTTCACTATAACATCCTGAAGCTGAATATATAAAGGCATTCTATAATCCATATAATACCGCTCCCATTTTCTGTTCTATCTGTTCATTTCTCTGTTCAAAAGAAACCCAGTCTTTGTTCATCACCGCATGTATATATTGCAGAATATTACCCTCCCCATCATAGGTGATTCCTTCTTTCAGCACAAGCGGTGTCATCTTATCCACTTTCAGTGTCTTTGCTTCAAATTCATCCGCATATACAATCTCTATAATCTGTTCTTCACGCTTCGGAATACGTCCGTACCCATTCCGCAAAATATCAAACAGAGAATTTTCCTCCAGATCATATTTTATCAGCTTGTCTGCTATACTCTCTGGAACATAAGCATACTCGATCAAAATCGGCAGGAGCTCCTCCTTCCACCAAACTTTTCTCACTCTTGTTATCTTATTCAAAGAAGTGCCTATTGGAAGTTTGACCTTTCCGGATAACTGCTTGTCAACTTCTACCAGTTCAAATGCCAGCAGCTTATTCTCAATCCGCATTCCTATATGATTCAGTTTCTCACTAAAAGACTTAATCTGCCGGAGATCTGTTACAATCCTCTCATGCCCCATATAACGTCCGCTTCTCTCCTGAATCTCAATGATTCCCTCTTCTTCAAGCATTCGATATGCAGAGCGCACAGTTGCACGCTGAACTCCATATTGTTCTGCCAATTCCCTCTCCGACGGCAATTTCATCCCCGGCTGAATATTATTTTTTATAAAATAATATTTCAATTCATCTGCCAAAAATTCATCCTTGTTAAGTAGTTTCACTTTCCCAAACCTCCTGACATAATCAGTATACCAATTTTGGACTGCTTTTCCAATCCATTTTTACAAAAACACATACCAGAATATACTGGCCTGTTACCATGCAGTGTGGTGCACATCCCATGAGTGAGCAGTAACAATAATTTTTCTGTATTACACAAAACAGAGCATGTCCGCCATGAACATGCTCTGTATGCCAAATACTATTTAATTATGTTGAATAATATCTAGAATTTCATTCAGACGGCTGATAAGAAAATCTGCGCTGCTCTGATCAAATCCAAATCTTTCATCACGGATCGCCGCCACCGGAATCCCTGCCGCATGTGCCGCCTGTATTCCATAAGAAGAATCCTCAACCGCAAGACACTCTTCTGGCATCATCCCCAATTCTTCCAGCGTCCGGATATATATTTCCGGATTTGGCTTGCTTTCTTTTAAATCTGCCCCGCTCATTATGACGTCAAACCACGGTTCAAGTTCAATCTCCTCCATCACCTTCTTAATCTCTTTCAGTGAAGAGGAAGAAGCCAGCGCAATTTTAAGCCCTTTCATTTTCAGGCATCCGACAACTTCTCTAAGCTGTGGATTCATGATTTCCTTTGCCGAAAACGGATAGTCCTCACAGAATAAATTAAATATTTCGTAGACATCTTCCCCCATGGGGATTTTCTTCCCTGCACTCACCCACCATTTTTCCAGAGTCCTCCTGTAATCCTGGGAAGATATCCCCGCCATTCGGCATAATTCCTCTTCTGTTACCTGAATTCCATTAACACTCAGAAACCTTTCCAGCCAGTTGTTATACACTGGTTCACTGTCTATAATGACGCCGTCCATATCAAAAATAACTGCTTTTATCCGCTGTCTCATCTTCGCTCCTAATATTGGAACTGACGATAATAACGTCTGAACTCCAGACTGTGTCCGGTATTTAATTCATAATGAATTGCCAGCCTTTCTGTCAGAATTGCAGTAATGATCATCGGAGAACAGATCACACGGAAATCATCGTCAATTCCTTCCAGCACATAATCCTTTGTATCAATGATAACAGCCTTCTTCGTATGCTCTTTTACAAAACGTTCTACACGTTCATCCAACGGTCTGTACTCGTCTTCGCCTTTAATCACAAACACCGGAACTCTGTCATCCACCAGCTCCAACGGACCGTGGAAAAAGTCTGCCGATGTAACAGCTTTTGTTCTCACCCACTGCATTTCCTCAAGAATGCACATAGTAAACAAATAAGTTTCTCCCCAGAGAACACCGGATCCTGTAAACATTGTATATGGCTCTAATGCATATTTCTTTGCAATTTCAGCCGCCTGCGGCTCAAACTTCTCCCTTACTGCAACCAGTGCCTTGAAAATATTCTTCATCTGATCTGCCCATCTGTCATACTGCGGAAAATCCCCTCTGTTTTTAAGAATTCTCAATACAACAAAATAATAAATCAGATAAGAGTGTTCACAGTCACCGCAGGCATTGTAGATTGGATCTGTCAGAAGCTCTGCAAGAGGAGTTGTCTCATCTTTTGTAAATCCATATACATTCAATCCCATTTCCTTACAAAGTTTTACTGCGTTCAATATCTCCTTTGTATCTCCGGATGCAGAAGATGTAAATATCAATGTTTTATCTGTGATATGTTTTTTGTCCTTAACCATAAATTCCGCTGCATTTTCCAAATAAATCGGAAGATCTGTATATTTCTTTGCAACCTCTGTTACCGGATACCACTCAGCCCACGTTCCTCCGATTCCAAGAAGACATACACTGTCATAATCGCCTGCTGTCAGTTTGTCTATCAACGTCTCGATCTCACTGCGAAGTGAATATGTCTTCTCACCATCTTTTAAATACTTCTCCATTTTAAAATTTCTCAATGCCATTTTCATTTCCTCCTTAAGCTTTTTATAATATATAAAATTTTTTATTATAACCCCAAAAATCCAAGTCCTGCTCCAACAATGCCAAATACAAGCAATATCAGCATTATAATCAACGGATTCATCTTTTTCTTCAGCATCCAGTAAACCACTCCGAACAGAGCCAGCGTCGGCAGTCCCGGAAAAATTCCACAAAGGATATCCTGCAGCGTTGACGCCTCTTCACCAGTTCCGACCTGCGTGACAAAATTAATCGCCGTCATTTCCATCGTCATTGCTCCGACAACCATCATACCTACAATAGACGCTGCCTCCATCACGCTCTCCATCAAACCAGAAGCTGTAATCTTTGCAATGGATTCGCTTCCGAGCTTATATCCAAGAAATGTACAGATATACCGGATGATATAGTGCGGGATGTTAAACGCAAGCAAAAACAGTATCGGTCCAAGTATATTTCCCTTTAATGCCAGCGTGCAGCCGATGCCGGTTGCGATAACACGCAGGGTTCCCCAGTAAAAAGCATCACCGATTCCCGAAAGCGGACCCATCAGCGCAGTCTTCACGTCACTGATCGACTCTTCATTAAATTCCTCCTGCGTTGCGTTCGCTTCTTCCATGGCTGCCGCGATTCCCATCGGAAATGTACTGATATACGGAGTCACATTGTACACTGTCAGGTGACGTTTCATTGCCTTTGCCAAATCTTCCTTGTTCGGATATAATTTCTTCAAAACCGGGTACATGGCAAATGTAAATCCCACATTCCCCATACGTTCATAGTTCCATGAATGCTCATATGGAATGGAACGCCAAAACACTTTCATTAAATCCTTTTTCGTCAACTCTTTATCATAATTGCTGTGTATTCTAAAATTCATCGAATCCACCTCCATCATACTCTTCTGCGGCGGCTACCGGTTTATTTTTGTTAAATGCTCCAAACATTACCATGATCAGCACGAGACAAATTGAAAAGATTGCCACTCCTGTTGTAGTAAGTCCCATATATGCAACTACAAAGAAACCTACAAAGAAAAATGGAGCCACTTTTTTGTTCATCATAGTCTGTGCCAGCATTGCAAATCCAAGCGCCGGAAGCAGAGCCGCCGTGATATCCATACCGGTCTGTACAAATCCCGGAATGACTCCCAGAATCTTAGTCACCGCTTCTGTACCGAAATAAAATGCCAACGGAATACAGAGGATTCCCCAAATATTCTGAAGATAACCTGCAATAAACATGTCCCTGTTAAATGCATGGATATTGCCCTGTTCTGCATCACGGTCACATTTATGGATAAAAAGAAGCATGAGCGGCTGTCCCAGTCCTGTGTTCACTGCCAGCATCACTGTTGCAATCGGAATCCCCAATGTCAGGGCTGCCTCCGGGCCTGCTCCTGCCTGAATAGCAAGGGATACACCCAGAACAGTTCCTGAAATCAAGTCCGGCGGGTTATATGCTCCAACGGATATTGCTCCTATCATTGCCAGCTCCAATGTTGCTCCCATAATAATGCCGGCCTGCATATCGCCAAGAACCAGACCGACCAATGGACCGAGCACGATCGGTCTCTGCAGAAAACTGGTTCCTGTCAGCCATTCTGAATATCCAAGCAGTCCAATCAAAAAAATAAGTATTGTTTTTACAATCATTCCTGTCTTCCTCCTCTTTTGTCAGAACAATGTCTTACACTTTATGCTTTTCTCAGCCGGAATCATTTGTATGTACAAGTCTAATCCTGCCTCCAGCATCTCTTTTACAAGCACTTCTTCCTCCGGCATCAGATAGGCACTCTTTCCATATAACTTTGCACCCTCGCGATAAGGAGTGTTTCCAATATTCAATTCCTTTTCCTCAGTCGCCGCCATGATTACTTTTGCAATCTGGAGATTCTCACAGATAATAAATAATTTGTACTTATCTGTCACACCGCTTTTCAGTGCTTCCACAGCTTCTGCAGTATTCTTAATCACAACTCTCACTCCTGCCGGTTTGGCAAGCTTCAGAGCATTCATTCTCAGCGGATCTGCCTTTACCGTATCACTGACAAGAAGCAGACAGTCTGCTCCCAGCGCTGCTGTCCATGATACTGCCACCTGTCCATGCAGTAATCTATAATCTACTCTTGTTGCTTTAATCACCTTTCTCTTCCTCCTTCCTAAAACTCATCATCTTCGACTTCTACAATATCCATGTGTTCGCAATACATCATTGCATCCTTTGCCTCTTCAATCGCGTTCCGTATCACACTCACTGTATCTTCTTCCATATCAGATGTCAGAATCCCTATTGCTAATGCAAGTGAAACGCCTGTCACTACATGAATTCTGCTGTCTTGAGTTAATATCAGTGCATTATTATTCACACTTCCGCCGAACAAATCTGTCATAATAACAATCTCATCGTCCGGATATTGTACAAGCAGCTTCTGAAATTCCGGCATCGGATCAGGACACTCTTTTGTATATGCACATATACAGGTAAGATTCTCCTGTTCACCAGCGATAATCTCTATTGTAGAACGGAGTCCTTCTGCCATCTGGCCATGTGTAGCAATTACATATCTCCTCATTTTTCCACCTCCTTACTCTTTCTGATTTTTTCATTCATGACCGCATCGTAATCTGATGTCTTACAATGTATCTTTTTCTCAAATTCCCCAAACAGCGGATGACATTTAAAGTTGTTTTTTTCTTTTGTTATGACCGCAGCAATATACTGAAACAGAACCACTGTAAACAAAGGTGTAAGTTCATTTCTTACAGTATTTTCCACACAAAGAATATTTGATTTCTTTTCTGCTTTTTTGTTCGTTATCATGTAAGCATGTTCTGTAACAATAGCCGTTGCTTCAAAAACTTCCCCCATCCGGTTATGTCTTGGATTTGTATCAATAAAAAATACTGCATAGTCCGGTGTAAGCTGCATATTTGGTCCATGGATATATTCTTCACTTTCATAATAAACCGTTGGTATTTTTAAAGTTTCCTGAAACTTCAGGGCTGCTTCTCTTGCAGTTCCCATATTCGCCCCGTCGCTGACAATGATTGTCTTTTCCATCTGCATTAGTTCCCGGTAATACTGTTTTGTAAATATCTCCGCTTCACGGTACATTTTCATATTAGAATGGCAGCAGACTTCCATTTCCTTAACCAGGTCCATATATTCCTCATCAGATATGTATCCGCTCTCTAATCCACTCTCCATAACGAACAGCAACAGATATTCAATCAATGTAACATATCCCAAAGTGACATAGTCTATTGTTTCGTTCCCAACTCCATATTCAATCAGAGGGACGGCATAGTCTTTGAGATTCCCCTCCTGGTTTCCGGTCAATGCAACACTTGGGATTTTGTCAGCTTCCAGTACCTTTACCGCCTCGATAATGTTCGTACTGCATCCGCTTTGTGATATTACAACTACAAAACTGTCAGCTGCTGCTTCCCTGTGGTAATCCATATAATCACTGGGACTTAAAATTTTTACCCGATTTTCTGTATAACAATTCATAAAATTTTCAGCCGCCAGCGCTGCATTAAGTGAAGAACCGGATGCAATGATGCAGAGCTTTTTTCTTCCTGACTGTTTGTATCTTCTCCGAAGTTCAGCCGTCAGGTCTTTTCTGCGCTTAAGATTTGCCTGCATAACCGATCCGCAAATCTGTACATAATACAACATGTCCTTTTCCATGCCCGCCTCCTTACTGGTTCTATTACCATTCCGCTTTCCTCTTTTACTGTACCACATTTTCAAAAAATTGCAATACCAATTTTGTTTTTTTATGTACCACATTAAATCTCTTTATAGTCATTTTGCACAAATCCTTGCTGCTTCTGGGTTATCTCCATCTTTTTTTAATTATTACCCTCTTTTTTTGCTTCATTTTTTCTAATTTGTTCCATTTTATAATCCATTTTTGTTAATTTTTACACCAGTTTTAACTTCATACTAACTCTAAGCAATACACACAACTGCTTTACCGGAATTTTCTAGAACAAAAAATGTGCTTCGATTCCGCTGACGCTTCATCTCGGTCGTGGCTTTCGCCACATATTCTGGCTTTGTCCGCAATTAAGCCATCTCACCTCGATTCCGCTGACGCTCCATCTCGGTCGTGGCTTTCGCCACATACCAAAACAAAAGGATACGTCGAGGAATGCAAGCATTCCTCGACGTATCCTTTTGTTTTGGTGAGATGGCTCAATTGCTGCACGCAAAAAACCGCCGTCCCCGAGACTCCATCGTTCTCAAAAACAGCGATTTCAAGTGCGCGATCAGGGGCTCGAACCCTGGACACCCTGATTAAGAGTCAGGTGCTCTACCAACTGAGCTAATCGCGCATATTCTCTTTTGTTACGTCCCCCTCTTTGTTAACGCAAGGTATATTATATCTCATACTTTTAAAAAATGCAAGCCTTTTTTAATATTTTTTTAATTCCCTTTAAATGAACTTCTAAATACCACCCTCATGCTGAATTTACTCTTACATTTCTCAACTCTATCCTTTATGATCAAACTGATTAAGGCTCCTTTTGTCTGCAATGCCTGCAGCAAAAGCGGATGCCAACTGGATAAAGTCTATTATCGGGCTGCCAGATAATAGAAAAATTGCCAGATTTAAAAATCTGACAATTTTTCTATTTTTTTCCGAATACCATCCTGGCCAAACTCTCCCGGCTAAGAAGTCCACTTGCCGCCGTCACCGGTTTTCCTTCCTGAAACACAACAAAAGTCGGTACAATCCCAACTTCAAAGCTTTCCGCCAATTCAGAAGATTCCTCAATCTCAATCTGACATACTTGAAATATTCCATCATATTCCCGTGCAAGTTCTTCCAATATATCTTCCATCATGGCACATTTACTGCACCATCTGGCATAAAATTCCACCAGAACCGGAAGTTTGCATTTCAGCACTTCATTTTCATAATTATCGGCAGTGACTCTGATTTTCATTTTCTTCACCTGCCTTTTCTATTTACATCTGCCGCCATGGCATCCGCCCTGGTTGAGAATACGGATCACTTCATCAAGGGAACATTTCAGGCACATGAGCTTCTTGTTCCATTCCGGGTTACAATATAATTTTTCACAAACATGATACTGCCAATTTCTTTTTTTCACTGCTGCGTCTATCCGTTACTTTTACTTTCTAAATATAATATGCAGCATACCGCATTTTTGTTTTTCTTAATTACCTCTTAATAATCAGTTTATTGATGGCATTCCCCTTTGCCGAGAATTTCTCCTCATATTCCGTCATAATATTTCCCAGGTTCATTTCCTTATTATGGTGCAGGTCATATGTATGAGCAATCAACTTCCATTCCGCTTCCTCCGCCTGTTCCAGTGAAAACTCAAAGAGCGGCGTATTATCTGTCTTGAACTCCACTTGTCCGTCTTTTTCCAGTACCTTTTCGTATCTGGAAAGAAATTCCACAGAGGTCAGACGTCTTTTAGCATGACGTGCTTTCGGCCATGGGTCCGAAAAATTCAGATAAATCCTTTCCACTTCTCCCGGTGCAAAAACCTGCTCCAATTCTCTTGCGTCCATACATACAAAACGAATATTCTTTAAATACTGATATTCTTCCGTATCCATACGCTCAACCGCACGCAGCAGCACACTGGAATACCGCTCGATTCCCACAAAATTAATGTCCGGGTATGTCTTCGCCATATTCAGCAAGAACTGCCCCTTCCCCATGCCGATTTCAATATATAACGGATTATCATTCCTAAATACATGTCTCCAGCATCCCCGCTGAGCCTCTGGGCTTTTGATTACCAACGCATTTGCTTTCAGTGTGTTGTCCGCACGTGGAATATTTCTCAACCGCATAATTAAAATACCTTAAGCCTTTCATTATTATAATGTATTGTTGTTCATTGAAAATATAATATCATGCACAGCAGCACACGTCAAAGCAAACAGATAAGCGGCAAATAAACTAGTAATACAGTTCAGCCTTTCGGCTTCACTGTTACTAAATCTCCATCTATTTTGTTTAAAAATTAACAAAATCTGCTTTTTTACGTTTTTACCGTTGATTTTTTCTGACAAAGTTGTATAATCGTATCGATAAATCAATAGAGTGAACCACCGTGTTCATGTATTTATTTCTATAGATTTAAAAATAAACGACAGGAGGTTACTATGGAATCTGTTATTAGAAAAATATCCGAGATAGAATCTGCTGCTTCCGCAATCGTCGCAAATGCTGAGAAACAGAAAGAATCGCTGGATCACGAATACCGTGCCAGACGTAATGCATTCGACGAAGAACTAGAAGATAAGACAATGCGGGAAATACAGAAGATCCGGGATGACCTTGAATCGAAAACATCTGCCTTGCTAAATGAGCAGAGTGTTGAAAACGACGACTCTATCACCGAACTTCAGAGGCAGTATAATGAATATCATACTCGATATTCACAAGATATATTAAAACGGATTACAGAGGTATAGACTATGGGAACTCTACTTAGTTATAGTGGAATCGTAACGAAAGTCCGTGCCATGGAAGCCCGGCTGCTGACACAGGAAAACTTTGAAGAGATTGCCAATCTTCACAGCGTACCGGAAGTTGTTTCCTATTTAAGAGAAAATTCTTCCTACGACTATGTGCTTAACCTCTTGGAAGACAGCCAGCTCCACCGGGGCGATATTGAAAAAATACTGATCCGGCAGCTATATTATGAATATTCCAAGATATATAAGTTTTGCAGTCTCTCACAACGTAAGTTCCTGAAGCTCTACATCAGACGTTATGAGATCGACCTGATCAATTATTGCTTCCGGATCGTCATCAATCATTACACAGAGCCTTTTGATCTGAACTACAAAAAGCCGTTTTTTGACAGATATTCTCAGATTTCCATCGACAAACTGATCACATCCCGTACAACGGATGAACTTGTCGATAATTTAAAGGGCACTGAATATTACGAACCGTTGAGCAGGCTTCGGGACAAACCATCCATCACCCTGTTCGATTATGACCTGACACTGGACCAGTACTATTTCGCTTCTACATGGAAAGAAAGCAAAAAGGTGCTGAAAAACAAACGAGAACTGGAACTCTACATGAGAGACAGCGGTACGAAGATTGATCTTCTGAACCTGCAGTGGATATACCGTGCGAAAAAGCATTATAACATGGCTCCTGCCGATATCTATTCTCTCCTTGTTCCGATTCATTACAAGGTATCAACCGAGTTGATTAAAGAAATCGTGGAGACTCCGACACCCGATGACATGATCGCATCTCTTAAAAAGACCTCATATGCACGGCATTATGATTTCTCAAGCGGACTCACCATTGAGCAGATGTACTCTGACTGCCTGCAGCATCTCTACAGACTGGATCGGAGGATGCATCCATATTCGATTGCAACAATCAACACATACCTGTTTCTAAAGGAAGAAGAACTAAAAAAGCTGACCACCGCAATCGAGTGTATCCGATACGGACTGTCACCAGGCGAGACGTTAGCTTATATTGGAGGTAAAACTCAATGATCGTAAAAATGAAATTTATCAATATCTCCGGACCGCGTACTGACATCGACCGCGTAACCGAGCATTATCTCTCCAAATATGAGATTCAGCTTGAGTCCGCATTGTCTGAGTTAAAGACAGTCGATAATCTCCGGCCCTTCGTGGAGCTGAACCCCTATCGGGATACTCTGGCAATTGCCAGTCAGTTCGTAGGACTTCTGGAGAATCCAGACAACGTAACTCCTGACACGTCACTTGGTCTGGACGGTCTGTTTGAAATTGTGCAAAACACAAACCATGACTATTTACATTTACAGGAGAAAAAAGAAAACTACAAAAAAGACATTGAAGAATGCCGGAATAAACAACGTGATATCGCTCCGTTCCGGCCTTTGGACTGTAAACTGGAAAATGTATTAAATTATAAGTACATCAATTACCGGTTCGGTAAGATTCCGCTTGAATATTATCATAAGATGCAGAAGTATCTGATGAACGATCTGACTGCCATCTTCGTAGAGGGTGAGCGCGACGAAAGTTCTGTATACGGAGCCTACTTCGTAACGCCTGGGGAATCAATTAAGGTAGACGCCGTGTTCCGTTCCCTTCACTTCGAGCGGATCACCCTGAATCTGGTATCTGACGGCACTCCGGCAGACCTTTACCGGGAAATGGACAATGAGATCGCCAACATCACCAAGAAGATTGTGGATATCGACAAGGAATCTGCAAAGCTACTTTCCAACAGAGCGCCGCAGCTTGTTGCCGCACAGCAGAAGCTGGAAGAAATGTCCAAGAACTTTGACGTGCGTAAAATGGCGGCGCGGATGCAGGACGACGATGAAGACTCCTACATCCTCTGCGGATGGATGGCAGAGAAGGATGTGACCAAATTCCTAGAAGAGACAAAAGACGATGACAAGGTTTTTGTCATGGTCGAAGACGATAAAGAAACCTACTTCGGAGAACCGCCTACAAAACTGAAGAACCCGAAACTGTTCAAACCTTTTGAGATGTATGTACAGATGTATGGGCTTCCGGCGCACAATGAGATGGATCCGACCGTATTCGTTGGACTGACCTATTCCTTTATCTTCGGCGCTATGTTCGGAGATGTGGGACAGGGACTGCTCCTTGCACTGGGCGGTGGATTGCTGTATTTTTGGAAGAAGATCCCGCTTGCAGGTATTATCGGGACAGCAGGTATCTTCTCCACATTTTTCGGATTTATGTTCGGAAGTATTTTTGGATTTGAGGACATCCTTGATGCGATCTGGCTGCGGCCCATCGACAGCATGACGACTCTGCCGTTCATCGGCAAGCTGAATACCGTGTTCATCGTGGCAGTTGCTTTTGGTATGGGAGTCATTATATTTACCATGATCCTGCATATCGTCAATGCACTGCGAAGCCGCGATCCTGGAGCTGCCTGGTTTGATGTCAACGGAGCTGCAGGCCTTGTATTCTACACATCCGTTGTTGTAACAATTGTACTGTTCATGACCGGACACAAAACTCCGGGCGCGCTGGTAATGGCAATCATGTTCGGTATCCCGCTGCTTTTGATTCTGTTCAAAGAACCACTGACAAAAAAGATCCAGAAGCGCACCGACAAGATGGAAGAAAGTAAAGCCATGTTCCTTGTCCAGGGATTTTTTGAACTATTTGAAACACTGCTGAGTTACTTCTCCAACACTCTTTCATTCGTTCGTATCGGTGCATTCGCTGTCAGCCATGCGGCAATGATGGAAGTTGTACTCATGCTGGCAGGTGTGGAAGAAGGAAATCCAAACTGGATCATCGTCATCCTCGGCAACCTGTTCGTATGTGGTATGGAAGGACTGATTGTTGGTATTCAGGTACTGCGTCTGGAATATTATGAAATGTTCAGCCGTTTCTATAGAGGTTCCGGCCGTGCATTTAACCCGTATACAAAGAAAGCAGTGAACAAAACGAAAAAAAATATTTAATAAACCGTGATTATTTAAAGGAGGATTCTAATCATGACTATGGCAACAAAACTTATTTTCATTGCAACATTAATTTTGAGCATTATTGTACCTTTCGGATATTATCTGATCGGTGAAAAGAGCAAAAAGCGTTATAAAAAAACAATCGGCGTAAATGCGTTCTTCTTCTTCGGAGCATTTGCCATTGCGTCCATCATGCTTCTTGGCGGACCGGAGGTACAGGCTGCGTCTGCTGACGGCGGAGCAGCTCTGTCTACAGGTCTTGGTTACATTGCAGCCGCATTGGTTACCGGTTTATCCTGTGTCGGCGGCGGTATCGCAGTAGCAAGCGCTGCAAGCGCTGCCCTCGGTGCAATCAGCGAAGATTCCAGCGTACTTGGAAAGTCCCTGATCTTCGTAGGACTTGCAGAAGGTGTATGTCTGTACGGACTGATCATCTCCTTCATGATCCTTGGTAAGCTGTAATTATGAAAATGTATTTGATCAGTGATAATGTTGATACCTATACAGGAATGCGCCTTGCAGGTGTAGATGGTGTTGTCGTGCATGAACGCAGCGAACTGAAGGAATCGCTGGAAAAGGTTCTCAAAGACAAAACAATCGGCATCGTTCTTTTGACGGAAAAGTTCGGACAGGAATTTCCCGATATTCTGGACCAGTTCCGTCTGGAGCGCAGGCTCCCTTTACTTGTAGAGATTCCTGACAGACACGGAACCGGCCGTAAAGAAGACTTTATCACATCCTATGTAACCGAAGCTATCGGAGTTAAATTGTAGCTGTTCACCATAGGACTTTGCACTTGCTGCAAAGTCCGTAAGAATGCGTGATGGAAAAATATAATCCGCCCTTTCACCGCAGGTGAATTTAAAATAGGGCGGATCCAGTAACAGTGCAGCCGGAAGGCTGAACTGTTACACGTTAAATTGTAGAAAGGAGGGACTCCTCTTGACTCTGGAAGAAAAGATGGAACACCTACAGGCAGTCTCCATGGAGGAGGCACGCGCGGAAGGCAACGCGATCATCGACAACTACCGCGCAGCGTTGGAAAAGGTATTGGAAGACCATAAAGATGAGGCAATTCTGCAGTCTCAGACCCGTATCAAAGGCGAGACGGTCAATGCGAGACAGCAGTTGAACCAGGCTACCGCTAAGGCACAGTTGGAGCTGAAACGAAAACAGGGCAAAATCCAGCAAGAATTAAAAGATAAAATATTTGAAGAAACCATGACACTGGTTTCTGATTATATGAAGACGGAAGAATACGAAGATTTCCTTGTCAGATGTATCCGTAAGGCAGTTACTTTTGCCGACGGTGAAGAGATGACGATCTACATCAATCCGTCCGACGGGCAGAAGCAGTCTGACTTAGAAAAAGCTTCGGGCGCAAAACTGACCGTCAGCGCCGAAGACTTTATCGGCGGAGTCCGCGCCGTGATCCGCGGACGTAATATTTTGATCGATAACTCATTTAAAACACAACTGCGTAATGAATACGACAGATTCTTATTCTCGGGAGGTGACGGCATTGCTTAAAACTGCACAAATTTACGGAATCAACGGTCCCGTCATCTATTTGAAAGGCAATACAGGATTTCGTATGTCAGAAATGGTCTATGTAGGTCGCGAAAAGCTGGTCGGTGAAGTCATTTCGCTGGACAAAGACATGACTACCGTTCAGGTATACGAGGAAACATCAGGTCTGAAACCAGGCGAAACCGTAACTGCCACAGGAAATGCGGTATCTGTTACGCTTGCACCAGGAATCCTGAACAACATTTTTGATGGAATCGAACGCCCGCTGGAGCGGATTGCCGATACCGGCGGCGCATTTATCACACGTGGTGTCAGCGTAGATTCGCTGGACATCAACAAAAGATGGCAGGCACACATGACGGTATCTGTAGGTGACTACCTGCACAGCGGAGACATCATTGCCGAAGTTCCTGAAACCCGCGCAATCGTACACAAATGTATGGTTCCGCCGGATGTGGAAGGAACCGTTGTAAATGTCGTTCCGGACGGTGAATACACCATTCTGGAACCGCTTATTACACTGGAACTAACTGACGGCACGCAAAAGGAGCTGCCTATGATGCAGCAATGGCCGATTCGTGTCGCCCGTCCGACACACCACCGTTTCCCGGCTTCCGTTCCGCTTGTAACAGGACAGCGTATCATTGATACCATGTTCCCCATCGCAAAGGGCGGTACTGCGGCGATTCCGGGTGGATTCGGAACTGGCAAGACAATGACCCAGCATCAGATTGCAAAATGGTCCGACGCTGACATCATCATTTATATCGGATGCGGCGAACGTGGAAACGAAATGACACAGGTTTTGGAAGAGTTCAGCGAGCTGACCGACCCAAAGAGCGGCAATCCGCTGATGGACAGAACAACCTTGATCGCAAATACTTCCAACATGCCGGTTGCTGCCCGTGAAGCGTCCATTTACACCGGTCTGACACTGGCAGAATATTACCGTGACATGGGTTACGATGTCGCAATCATGGCAGACTCCACATCCCGGTGGGCAGAGGCTCTTAGAGAGCTTTCCGGACGCCTGGAGGAAATGCCTGCTGAAGAAGGTTTCCCGGCTTATCTGGCTTCCCGTCTGTCTGCCTTCTATGAGAGAGCGGGCATGATGCACAATTTAAACGGAACAGACGGTTCCGTATCCATTATCGGAGCGGTATCTCCGCAAGGCGGCGACTTCTCCGAGCCGGTTACACAGAATACCAAGCGTTTTGTACGCTGCTTCTGGGGACTGGATAAAAGTCTGGCATATTCCAGACATTTCCCCGCGATTCACTGGCTGACCAGTTACAGCGAATATCTGGGGGATTTAGCGCCCTGGTATCAGGAACATGTATCAACGAAGTTCGTGGATTACCGAAACCGTCTCATGGCGCTTCTGAATCAGGAAAGCAGCCTGCTTGAAATCGTCAAGCTGATCGGAAGCGATGTGCTTCCGGACGATCAGAAGCTGATCCTTGAGATCGCCCGTGTCATCCGGCTTGGTTTCTTACAGCAGAATGCATTCCACAAGGATGATACCTGTGTTTCCATGGAGAAGCAGTTTCTCATGATGGACACCATTTTATACCTGTACAAACAGGCGCGTGCACTCGTAACTATGGGACACCCGATGTCCGTACTTAAATCCGAGAACATTTTTGAAAAGGTTATCGCTATTAAGTATGATGTCCCGAATGACCGTCTGGAAATGTTTGCACAATATAAGAACGACATTGACGAATTTTACCAGCGTGTGCTGGAAAAGAATGCCTAAGGAGGGAATGATACCATGTCAATAGAATATTTAGGTTTAAGCAGTATCAATGGTCCTCTGATTGCGCTGGAGGGCGTTCAGGACGCGTTTTTTGATGAAATCGTAGAATTTGTCGTAGACGGCACAGAACGCAAAATAGGACGTATTGTAGAGATTTATGAAGACAAAGCCGTGATTCAGGTTTTTGAAGGTTCCGATAATATGTCCCTTGTTAACACACATACCAAGCTGACCGGTCATCCAATGGAGATCGCACTTTCCCCGGATATGCTGGGACGTACTTTTAACGGTATCGGTCAGCCCATCGACGATCTCGGACCGCTGACTTCTACTTTAAAGCGTGACGTCAACGGGCTCCCGCTGAACCCGATCCGCCGGGAATACCCGCGTAACTATATCCGCACCGGTATTTCCGCTATTGACGGACTCACCACACTGATCCGCGGACAGAAGCTCCCGATTTTCTCGGGAAACGGACTTCCCCACGACCAATTGGCAGCGCAGATCGTAAAGCAGGCTTCTCTCGGCGATAATTCCGGAGAACAATTTGCGATTGTATTTGCCGCTATGGGCGTAAAACATGACGTTGCCGAGTTCTTCCGCCGTACCTTCGAGGAAAGCGGTGTATCCGACCACGTTGCCATGTTCCTGAACCTGGCAAATGACCCTGTTGTAGAACGTCTGATCACACCAAAGGTAGCGCTGACTACCGCTGAATACCTTGCGTTTGAATTAAACATGCATATCCTCGTTATCTTAACGGACATGACTTCCTTTGCCGAGGCGATGCGTGAGGTTTCCTCCTCTAAAGGAGAAATCCCCAGTCGTAAAGGTTTCCCAGGTTATCTGTACAGTGAGCTTGCTACGATTTATGAACGTGCAGGTATTGTACAGGGTGTCAACGGATCTGTGACGCAGCTTCCGATCCTTACCATGCCGAATGACGATATCACACATCCGATCCCGGATCTGACAGGATATATTACCGAAGGTCAGATCGTACTGGACCGAGGACTTCACGGACAGTCTGTTTACCCGCCGATCAACATCCTGCCGTCACTGTCACGACTTATGAAGGATGGCATCGGCGCCGGATATACAAGAGAAGATCATCAGGATCTTGCCAACCAGCTCTTTGCCGCTTATGCAAAGGTTGGAGAAGCCCGGAACCTTGCTTCCGTTATCGGTGAAGACGAACTTTCTCCTATCGATAAGAAATATCTGGAATTTGGAAAAGACTTCGAGGCACGATACATTGGTCAGGGACCGGCAGAGAACCGTACCATTGAAGAGACATTAGATCTGGGATGGGAATTGCTGGGACTCCTTCCGAGGGAAGAGCTGGACCGTGTAGATACCAAGATTTTGGAGAAATACTACAAACCAACTGTAAAAGAAGACTAATTAAAGGAGGGATTCTATGGACCCGCGTACATTTCCCACAAAAGGAAATCTTATGCTCGCCAAAAATTCACTGGTTCTTGCAAAACAGGGCTATGATTTGATGGACAAAAAGCGGAACATCCTGATCCGCGAGCTGATGGATCTGATCGATGAAGCACGCGACATTCAGAATGAAATTGATTCCACCTTTACCTATGCTTATGCATGTCTGCAGCGCGCCAATATCGAGCACGGAATCAACATGGTTTCCCAGCTTGCCTATACTGTACCGATTGAGCATTCGGTTACGATTCAGACGAGAAGTATTATGGGAACCGAGATTCCCCACGTGAAGTACACTCCGGCAAATGAAATGCCGACCTATTCTTTCAGTACGACACATGAATCCATTGACGCTGCGACAAGGGCATTCCAAAAAGTAAAAGATTTAACGGTAAAGCTCTCCATGGTAGAAAATGCTGCCTACCGTCTTGCGAGCAATATCAAGAAGACACAGAAGCGTGCCAACGCACTTCAAAATATCACCATTCCGATGTATACAAATCTGGTGTATACTATTACAAATGCACTGGAGGAGAAGGAACGTGAAGAATTCACGAGGTTGAAGGTAATAAAGAAGATGAAGCAAAACGCATCTTAATAATATCCTCTTTTATCAGAGGAACCAACCCTCCGGACGAAAGAAAGGAGGGTTGGTCAATGTATCTGCATCTATATATAATTTTATTCACGACTCTGCAATTCTGCTATAATAGCGGGATATTCTTTATCCAGATGATAAAACAGCATAATAACAATCATTGCCAATGCAATCCCCGCCACACCGAATACATACAACCTGTATATCGTCTTCACAGCGCCTTCTGTCTGTACCATAGCTGTTCCAATATAACCGCTGGCTTCCATAATCGTTCCAATCAGTACACTCCCCACACCAGAACCTATCTTCTGTCCGCAGGATGCAGAACTTAAAATCACGCCGGGGGAACGGATTCCTGTCTTCCAATGTCCATATTCAATAACATCCGCTATCATTATATAGATTAATGCATAAGTAGCTGAGAATCCAAAACCGCGTATAAACGAAGATAACATTACTACATACATATTATCCGGTGCCGCCGGAAGCATCAAGCTCCCTCCAATAATCAATATATTGCCTAAAATACAGAGAGTCTTTTTACTGAATTTTGCTAGCAGAACTCCTGTCAGAGGAACCCCGACCAGCATCACTATCTGCCCTGCCATATTAATTGTACCCATCATTTCTTCATTATTGAGAAGATATTTACAGTAATACGTCAGCATAGTTCCGTTAAATGTCATATACAACGCTGTAAAAATAAAATACAGTGTAATAATCCAAAAGTATTTGTTCTGAAACAGAATCTTTAATGCCATTGATACCGGCAATTTTTCCCCATCCAGATTATCTTTTACAGCAACGCGTTCTTTTGTCTGGAAAAAGCACCACAACATCAGCGCCATTGCAATCAATGCATATATGGCAGTAACCTTCACCCATGCCGACTGGTCTCCGCCCATTGCATTAACAACTTTCAAAAAAGTCAGTGTCACTGCGATATTTGCCAGAGGAGACATCGCCATACGCACAACGCCCAAACGTGAGCGCTCTTTCTGATCCCATGTAATATAAGTCATTAAGGTAGAAAATGCTATAACAAGCATTGTATAAACAACTGTCATCAATAGATTATACGTAATAAAAATGTAAATCAGCTGTGCAAATTCCCCCACTGCCGGAACTGTCATAAGCAGCACAAAAGAAATACCGTAAGGTATAGCCATACGAAGCAGCCACGGACGCGCCCGCCCATACTTTGTCTCCGTCCGGTCAATCAGAACTCCCGCAACAATATCTGAAGCACCATTGAAAATCTGCGATACACCTATGATCGCACCTACCGCGGCTGCACTGACACCGACTACATCTGTGTAAAAGAAAACCAGAAGCACTGTAGTAATGGAAAAAAGTACATTTGTGGAAATTTCTCCACATCCAAACGAAAACACTTCCAGATTACTCAGTCGGTTTGCGGATTTATTATCTAATAAATTCAAAATATCGCCTCCTGACTATATGTCTAAATATGACGCACATAATTCTGACATGTTCCCAGATAAAATGGCATAAAATCCTCACGATTCGGCCAGCTCTTTGTCGGAATATCATTTACATAACTCAGCAGCGTTTCCAGATATTCAAATGAACATTCTCCAACTACTGGAATATCATCCAACGCGTCTTTATAGCCTCCTGATAATTTCAATGTTCCAGTCCCTACTCTTTTGTGAAGTGGTTTGGATATCCGCCGGCTTACAGCAGCAATCGGATCATACATCATTTCATTCTGCTGATGGGTCAGACAACATTTCAAATGTGCACCGTAGGTGATATCCGGCTCCTGCTTTCCAAGGTCCGAACCCAAATCCGCCTCAATACTTGCAATTGATTGTCCAAATCTGACAAGAGAGGCACTGACATGGTCATCAAACAGAAATAGTTCTGTTTCTCCAAAACGTTTCGGCTCCCCCAGAAATTCTCTGCCGGAATAAATCACAGCTTCCTGATTAAAATATACCAGTGGCGTATATTCAGCCCGTTCAGGCAAATCTTCGTACCAGCAGTCAAATCCTATAATTGCAAGGTCGCAATAAGTATATCCCAAATCAATAGGCTGTGTACCATAGGTTTTGACCTTTCCCAGTGTAATCGTTGCCATGGGAACCTCCGGAACCTTATAGCATGGCGGCATAATAGAATGTACAAAATCCCTATCCGTCTGAAAACGAGCCGCAATACTTTGTATTTGATAAGTTACTCCTTTATTGTTCGCTACGATTCTGCATGCCTCATCTGACGCTCGGAATGGATTTGGCATAATAATGTTGTCTTTCCCAAAATTGTTTTTCATATCCATAGATTGTTCCCTTCCTATTCGTTTTTATTGTTTTTATTCTGACAGCGCTGCAGTTCTTATATGTTATAATAAGATAAACATCTATTTAATACAACATCGCAGTTTCAGAAAAGAACAAGTATAGTTAGTAAATTTTTATAATTATTTATGATAACTTTCGACAATATATTTCATTATTTTTGCAAAATTTTACAATACATGGTATATTAAAAAAAGATATGGAAGTACAAGCATTAAATCACATATTTGCCTGAACATGCAAAAAACAACAGGAGGAATAAAATGATCGTTTCTGTTTCCACTTTTTACGAAGAATTGAATGAATATCAGCCGGAACTGATACAAGGACAGGTAAAAACCATACAATATTTCCGTCCGATTTATCACGGCATTGAAAATGGTTTCTCCACTGAAAATCTATATATTGGATTAATGTCCCAACTTCCGGAGATTCCGCCAGATGTTCCTTGCTGCTATATGCTGGTTGAAGATTGCATGCTGCCTGATTGTTACAAAGTTTCTGTTCAGAACACTTATCTCCTGCTTTCAAAAGAATATCGTAATTTGGATTTATTTGCCCTGTCATCCGGTATCTTTGAGAATCAAGTAATGGTCGGTCTGTTATCTGCAGATCTGCTAGGATCTGTCAAGAAAAAGGCGGAACTGGACGTGATTCTTTTACAGGGTTATGAGGTACTGCAAATACCGTTGGTCCTGATAGACCGCTCTTTTAATATACTTGCCTGTACCGACTTCGAACATGCTGAACTTTCAGTTTCTTTTCTTCATAAACTTTTTGAAAAAGATAACCAGATACCTACAATTTCATCCAAAGAATATATCAATTATGAAATGTCCACTGACTCAGGATATTTTATTGCAGGAAGAATTATGAGAGACTCTTCTCCGTCTGCATATCTGATCGGACTAATCAACGGAAACAGGATCAATGACCGGATTCGTAAGTTGTTTCAAATATTATGCAATTTCCTTGAACTCCGGATGCAGAATGATATTATGTACCGCCCCGACTTATATTCTTCGGGAAATGCCTTCCTACATGGTATCATATGTGGAAAATACAATGATCCTGACAGAATCGCCAGACATCAGGAGCGTCTCGGTCTGCGCTTCTATGATTTTCTTTTTGTAATCGCACTGGAACACCGGGATGGCAGCAGTACCGATGATCAGCTTCACCTGCTGCATTTCCGCCTGAATTCAATCTTGGGTCCTTATTACTGGATTACAAAAAACGGCCGACTTTTGATTCTGTATGATAAAAAAGAAAAAGACCCTTTCACTCACATACAGCAAGAGCATCTGCAACAGTTTCTGGAAGAAACAGATTTCAGAGCAGTCATAAGTCTGCCCTTTTCCTCTCTTGATGAGTTTGCCGCCAGCTGCGGTCAAACACTCGCTGGCATGTCTGTACTCCAACAAAAAAAAGATGAGCGACGGATTGTTTTTTATGAAAATATAATGATAGACCATATGCTTCTGAACTATGGGGAGATTATCAATCTGGAAAAACTGGTACCTGATTATATTTGGAAACTGCATGCGATGGATAAAGAGAAAAACTACGGATTTGTACACACTCTATTCACCTACATAGAACATAATCTTAACATGACGCAGACTGCTGAAGCTTTATATATACATTACAACACATTAAAGCACCGGATCAACAGAATTTTAGAACTGACCGGTGCAGACCTGACTTCCCCGAATGTGGTGCTTCGTCTATTTCTTGCAAAACAAGTTTTTTCCCTTTTAACCGAACAGCATTTGATATAAGCAGAGTGCTGTTATAGATGGATTAGCCTTCACAAATTACTCTACTTTGAAATTATGTTCACGGTTTGAAAAGAGTTTTCTGAGCACTTCGGACAATATCCTATAACGCAAATACTCCCATAGAATATCAGATATTCAAAATACTGATTTCTATGGGAGATTTCTATTTTGAAATTTTAAAACTCAAATACTGCAACTCCATATGGCTGCAGCGGATATGCAAATGAATATGGCTGTCCGTCACACTCACCCTTCTTTGCCCTGTATGCCAGCGGTCTTTCCTCTC
This sequence comes from Mediterraneibacter agrestimuris, assembly GCF_943193195.1. GTDB lineage: Bacteria > Bacillota > Clostridia > Lachnospirales > Lachnospiraceae > Schaedlerella > Schaedlerella agrestimuris. The sequence goes on from NZ_CALPDG010000001.1 coordinate 91,217, forward strand.
CCGTTCCGCCATATCTTACATCATCACTGTTCAATACTAGCTTGTACTGCTTCCCCCTCGGCACGCCTACACGGTAGTCAGGACGTTCCATCGGTGTAAAGTTACATACAAACAGCAAATTCTTTTTCTTATCCTTAGAATGGCGTGTAAAACTGAAAATACTTCTGAACAGATCGTCCTTATTGATCCAGTTAAATCCTTCCGGATCTGTATCCAATTCATACATAGCCTTGTTCTTCTTATACAGTTGGAGCAGATCCTGCATCCAGTTCTGAATATACTGATGCGGTTTCTCCGCCAACAGATACCAGTCAAGCTCACGCTCCTCGCTCCATTCACGAAGCTGTGCAAACTCCTGTCCCATGAACAACAGCTTTTTGCCCGGATGACCCATCATAAAGGCATATCCTGCTTTTAAATTGGCAAACTTGTCAAATCCCAGTCCCGGCATCTTATTGAGCATAGAACACTTCAGATGCACTACCTCGTCATGTGAAAGCACAAGAATATAATTCTCACTATATGCGTATTCCATAGAAAATGACATCATATAATGCGCGTTCTTCCTAAATAACGGATCCAGCTTCATATATTCGGTAAAATCATGCATCCAGCCCATATTCCACTTCAGGCTGAATCCCAGCCCGTCATCTTCCGGATCTCCGGTCACCTTTGGCCATGCCGTAGACTCCTCTGCGATCATCATACTTCCTGGATTACGCCCCAGTACAACAGAATTTAAATGCTTAAAAAACTCGATTGCTTCCAGATTCTCGTTGCCGCCATTTTTATTGGCAACCCACTGACCATCCTGCTTACCGTAATCAAGATACAACATCGATGCAACCGCATCCACACGCAGCCCGTCTACATGATAATGCTCAATCCAGAAAAGCGCATTCCCTATGAGGAAATTCTGTACCTCCGGCTTCTCAAAATCAAAAATCTTCGTCCCCCAGTCCGGATGCTCTCCCTTTCTTGGATCTGCATACTCAAAAGTCGGTGTGCCGTCAAAATCAGCCAGTCCGTGTGCATCCCTAGGGAAATGCGCCGGTACCCAGTCCAGAATGACACCAATCTTGTTTTTATGCAGATAATCGATCATGTATGCAAAATCTTCCGGCGTACCATAACGTGATGTCGGTGCATAATACCCGGTCACCTGATATCCCCAAGAGCCGTCAAACGGATGCTCCGCCATACCCATCAATTCTACATGAGTATATCCCATCTTCTTAACATAATCTGCAATTGCAACAGCAAACTCCCGGTATGTGTAAAAGCCTTCATCCTCACGCCCGGGATGACGCATCCAAGATCCCATATGGACCTCATAAATGGACATTGGACTGATCTTGTTATCCCACTCCTTACGTTCCTCCAGCCATGCCTTGTCCGTCCACTTCAAATGTTCGATATCTGTCACGCGGGAAGCCGTTCCCGGACGCACTTCCGCATAGTTCGCAAACGGATCTGCCTTAAACAGGCGCTTGCCTTGCTGTGTCTCAATACAGAACTTATATAAATCCCCGTCCTTTGCCTCCGGAACAAACTTGGTGTAGATTCCTAAAGGTTCCTGACGCTCCATATAATCCAGATCAAAGTCCCAGTCATTAAATTCTCCGATAACTGATACCCGCTTTGCATTTGGCGCCCATACGGCAAAATACACGCCCTTCACACCATTCTGTGTAACCGTATGTGCCCCCAGCTTCTTATAAATCTCATAATGTCTTCCCTGGCCGAACAGATACTGATCAAGTTCCCCGATCTCGTACGGCTGCAGATTCTTCTTTAAGGTTTCTTTCTTTTTCATAAATATACCTCGCCGCTCATAATGATATACTCATTATACTTGATATCAGTAAAAAATAAAAGAGAAAACACAAAAAAGAACAGGTAAACTATCCCCTGTTCTTTTTGTGTTTTCTTCTTATTTTGCTGCAGATGCCGCACCCGGATCAAACATTAAAATCTTTCTCTGTTAAGATAATCCTGTCAGAATCATCCGTATTCTTACCAAATACTCTCTTCACCAGTTTCTTTGCAGATGCTTTCTGTGAATGTGCCATCGCTTCATCCATAATCTCTTTCACTTCTGCAATAGTTACAGCATGATCTTCTCTCTGAAGAGAATCAATTCGGCTGTAAAGCGCCAGAATGCTCATTTCATCAATACGGTATCCATTCTCCTGTGCATAGGTCTGACCAAATGTTACCAGTTCATCATTGATAAATACCGGCACTTCCAATCGACTTGTAAACTTCCTTCTAAACTCTCTGTTAGAACTTAACAGTCTGTCAAGCGGTTTTCTCTGATCTTCCAGTACAATAAACAATTCTCCTGTGTCCTGCTCCATTGCTTTATTCAGCCTTGAAACTGTCTTCTCATTCATTTTGCCGGCCTTTTCGATGATCAGAGCTCCCCCATACAGCTTGCCCACAATATCACTGATTTTCTTCTTATTCAGAGACTCCCCTGTTACAATAGCAACCTTGCCTCTATGAATTTTTCGCTGTTTCTGAATTGCCTTAACAACATCAACGGCGAGAACTGTTTTACCATTTCCCTTGTTACCAATAATCAAAAGATTACCTGTACAGGATGTTCCCTGGCGGTTTGTACAATTCTTATCCTGCTCTAACACATCGACCAACTGTTCACTCATACCTCGAACCGGTACAAAGTAAGAAAACAGCTTCTTCTGCTCTTCTGTCAGACCTGCACGCGTGCCAATTCCACTCTGTGTCTTCAAGTCATATCTTCCATGTACAATAAATCCTGTGTCCGACATAGACAGTGCATCCGAAATCTCATCTAATGGCAACGGCGCTGTCTTTCCGGTTGCGATCAATTTTGCCGTTTCTTTCCTGCTAAGCGGTGTTGTTGCAGACAAGAGATCCATTTCTTCCTCATCGTCATCCGGAACCTCACGATCGTCAATGCCATCTGCATACTCACGGAGGCGGAACTCTTCTTCAAGATTAACCTCGGCAGACTCTTCCTCCTCTAAATCAAGGTCATACTCATCATCTTCTTCGTAATCATCATCCATCTCATCGAACTCGTCATACTCATCTGCGAGTTCTTCATCGTATTCTTCATACTCGTCTGCAAGTTCTTCATCGTACTCTTCATCATTAAATTCACCGGATTCTTCATCCCCATCAAATACTCCTGAAAACACTCCTGCTGCTTCTTCTTCATCTAAAGCATCTTCCGTGCCCCATTTAAAGGCTTCTTCCTCGTAATTCTCTTCTGCTGTAATATCCTCTGCCTCTTCTGTTTCCCCTTCCTCCATAGGGGGCTTTTGATCTGCATCCTCCTGCGGCGGAATATTCCCTTCGATTTCATCAATCAGCCGTTGAATATCCGGCGATAAAATAGGTGTATCGTTCTTCTTATTCTCCATAGTCTCCCCTTCTTGTTCTATTATAACTGTATTATCTGCATCCTCTGCAATTTCTTCAACAGATTCTGGTTCCCCTTCTACAAAGTCCTCTACAGCCTCTTCTAATACTTCTGCTTCCTCTTCTACAAAGTCCTCTACAGCCTCTTCTAATACTTCTGTTTCCTCTTCTACAAAGTCTTCCGCAGCCTCTCCTAATACTTCTGCTTCCTCTTCCACAAACTCTTCCGCAGTCTCTTCTAATACTTCTGCTTCCTCTTCTACAAAGTCCTCCGCAGTCTCTTCTAATACTTCTGCTTCCTCTTCCACAAAGTCCTCCGCAGTCTCTTCTAATACTTCTGCTTCCTCTTCCACAAAGTCTTCCGCAGTTTCTTCTAATACTTCTGCTTCCTCTTCTGCAAAGTCCTCCGCAGTCTCTTCTGACACTTCCGCTTCCGGTTCTCCCCATCCTTCAAGAATATCCATAAAGCTCATCTGACCTTGAATCTGATCTCCATTAGACTCAGCTGCTTTCTGTATTTTGACATCCTTCTGCTCTTGTGCCTCATCATCTACTTCTAATTCTTCTTCCGGCAACGGCTTAAGCTCCTCCAGATCCGGATCGACTTTAGTAGCTTCTCGTTTTCTTATACCTGCCACCTTTTCTGCAAATCCCAAATCTGCAACAGATTCTATTGCCTCAATCTTACTCTCCAGCTCCGTCAGATCCTCGTCCGTCTCTTCTGCCGGCTCTGGTTCGCCCGCTGGCTCATCCTCTGCTTTAATCACGATATTCAACAAACTCTTCAGCGCTTCGTCCAGCTTCATTGTATTACCGATTTTTTTCTTGCCCGACTGCTGTGCTGCCAGATCATTTTCCTTACTGACCTCACTGTCGGTATTATCTTCCTTCATTCCCTGCGGCTCATCTGATATCTGAACGTCCGGTTTCTCCCCCGCTGCTTCCGTCTTCTGATACTGCGTCAGATCCGGTATCTCTTCTGTCTCATTGGACACAGACATCTTTTCATATCTCCGGTCGTATTTCTCCTGCTGCGACGGTGTCAAAGGCTTATACTGCATCTTCAATTCCATTGTCTGGTATACATACTGCCCCTCGCTGAACCAAAGAATCAAGTCGTCACATTCCTCCAGGCACTCTCTTGTCATGCCGGCTTCCTGATATAACTTTGCCAGCTCATATGCCCATTCTTCAATATACTCCGCTTTCTTAAAAGCTTCAAGTGCATGTATCTGCTGCTCGATCGGTGCCCTCTGAGCCCGCAGAATCCGATATTTTAAAATAAACTGATTCGGGTCTTTTGGTGCAAGCTCCATAAAGTCATCATAATAATCTATTGCTTCATCAACATTCCCTGTCCTTAGTGCAAGTGTGCATAGACGGGAAATAATCTTACGGCTGCCCTCCGCCCGATTGTACGCAACACGCAGAACCTCGTAGCTCTTTTGATAATCTCTGTTCTTCTCATAAATCTCGCTGACCGTTCCCAGCATCGTCGAATTACGTACCCGCTTCCAGTCAATGGTATCCGCAATCTCTGCGGCTCTGTTGTATGCACCGTCGTTCATAAGTTCAAGCATCTGTTCTGTCTTTAACTTATACTCATACTTATCCACTGCACTCACCTCATCAACTTATTCTCTTCTTAGTCTCTTTCTGTTAATCTTTATTTTAGTAATTCATATTTTATCGGACAAAGCCCGCCGCAGGCATGAATTATGGGATGCCCGGGTGGGTATACTTACCGATATTCTTTCAATAGTTTACCATACTGAAACCATGTTGTCAAAAAAAAGTACATCCCTGGCTGACACCCGGATGTACTTTTTATTTTTATTTAATTATTCTTTCTTTTTATTTATAAAACCGGAGGAATCTCACGATTTAATTCCTGTAGACTTTACCTTTTGTTATGATATATAAATTACTTTATACCTATTCACCTGCATTCTCATGTAACCCTTGCCACAGAATTGATGTCCGAGTGAATACATCATTTTTATATTTATTTACAACAAAATCCTTACGGTACCATCATCATATTCTGAAGTATATCCTTAGGTTATTTCATCTATAATTGTTCAACCGCCGCAATATCATTACTCTTAATACCCCAACACCTTACTAAATTATTCTTTCTATAACTCATGTATACTTTCTTATGAGATCATATTCCTTAGATGTTTCTTCACACATCACTGGAACTTTCATTGAATGTGGTAACTATACTTCAATATGTCTGCGAATGTAAAATCTTAACTAATTACTTTTTATTCGGTCTTCCTTACTCTCCGATCCGTCAGTTTTCTCATTCTAACTTTACCGAATATTCTTTATCTTGTACAGGTAAAAGTCTCTGCATCACAGGAACTTCCATTCACCGTACCACTGACATATTGAATAGAAAATATTGAAATACTGTCCATGGGACCTTTACCTCCTTTTCTATAATCTATATCCGCTAAAGAGTGCTGTACTCTTTTGAAAATATCCTCTTAAAATCTCTCTTGAGATATCATTTTGAAATACGAAAATTGTATTCTTTATGTTTTAGGATATTTGTTTTTGGATTGACTTTATAATAGCACAGCAGTTTTTAATTGTCAACCTCTTTTAATATATTTTAAATATAAATTTATAATTGTTTGTTTTATTATGAATTTTCTGAAAATTTAATTGTTTTTTGCCACATATTATTTTGTATTCTTATTGAACCACTAATGTTCAATAAGTATGGATTTTTGCACGTTACTGTGAACAGTGATACTAATATTCCCTACGTATAAAAGAGGCATACCCTCCTCGGTACACCTCTCTCTTTTTGTCGTATGCATGGCAACTGAATCCGCCCTATTTTATATTATTGTACTCTCAAAAAGCCAAGTCTTATACAAATGCCTTTATACGTTCATAAATACTATCTGCATCCAGACCATACTTCTTAACCAGCTCTACTGCCGGGCCGGATTCGCCAAATGTATCATTGATTCCGATCTTCAGTGTTCTGGTCGGTGCCTGCTCGCTCAGCACATCACATACAGCGCTTCCAAGACCGCCAATTACCGAATGCTCCTCTACAGTCACAACTTTTCCTGTTTCTTTTGCGGCTGCCACAACCAGCTGCTCATCTAACGGCTTGATCGTGTGAATATTGATCACCTTCGCATCAATACCGTCTGCTGCCAGCTTCTGTGCTGCTTCCAGACAGTTTGCTACAGGCAGTCCGCTTGCGATAATTGCCACGTCCTTACCTTCCCGAAGCACAACACCTTTTCCAATCTCAAATTTATAATCCTCTTTGTCATTGATAACCGGCACTGCCAATCTTCCAAAACGCAGATATACCGGACCCTGATGCTCGTAAGCTGCTTTCACCGCAGCACGTGCTTCCACATCATCAGATGGATTAATAACAACCATTCCTGGTATTGTTCTCATCAGCGCGATATCTTCATTACACTGGTGAGTCGCACCGTCTTCTCCAACGGAGATTCCTGCATGAGTCGCGCCAATCTTAACATTCAGCTTCGGATATCCGACAGAGTTACGCACCTGCTCAAAGGCACGTCCTGCTGCAAACATAGCAAATGAACTTGCAAACGGTACTTTCCCTGCCGCAGCAAGTCCTGCTGCCACGCCGATCATATTAGACTCTGCAATGCCACAGTCGATATGTCTCTTTGGAAATACTTTTTTAAACACACCTGTCTTCGTTGCTGCCGCAAGGTCAGCATCCAGAACAACTACATCCTCATGCTCTTTGCCAAGTTCAGCCAAAGCATTACCATAACTCTCTCTTGTTGCGATTTTCTTTACATCTGACATAATGCTTCACCTGCCTCTTCTAATTCTTTCATTGCCTCTGCATATTGCTCATCATTCGGGGCCACGCCATGCCAGCTCACCTGGTTCTCCATAAAGGACACGCCTTTTCCTTTGACAGTCTTGGCAACAATTGCCGTCGGCATTCCCTTTGTCTCTCTTGCTTCTTTGAAAGCAGCTTCAATCTGGTCAAAATCATTTCCGTCAATATTGATCACATGGAAATTAAATGCCTCAAACTTCTTGTCTATCGGATATGGGGAGTTAACCTCTGTAATTGCTCCGTCAATCTGAAGATTGTTATTATCCACGATCACTACAAGATTGTCCAGCTTACGGAACCCTGCCAGCATAGCAGCCTCCCAGACCTGACCTTCCTGAATCTCACCGTCGCCTAACAGCGTATATACTCTGTAGTCAGCGCTATCCAGCTTTCCTGCGATTGCCATACCAACTGCCGCAGAAATCCCCTGTCCCAGAGAGCCAGAAGACATGTCCACCCCCGGAATATGCTTCATATCCGGGTGCCCCTGCAAGTACGAACCTGTGTGACGCAATGTAGTCAGATCTTCTGTCGGAAAAAATCCCCTGTTTGCCAAAGTGGAATATAAACCCGGTGCAGTGTGTCCCTTAGATAATACAAAACGGTCACGGTCTTTCTTCTTCGGATCTGCCGGATCAATATTCATTTCTTTAAAATACAAATATGTGTAAATGTCTGCCGCAGACATAGAACCGCCTGGATGTCCGGATTTTGCGCTGTGTGTTGCAGTTACAATGCCTTTGCGGACTTCATTCGCAGTTTTCATCAATTCTAATTTGTCCATAAGTTCCTCCTGAAAATATATTGTTATAGTAACTGAACTAATTTCCAAATACAGCTCTGTAATCAGCCTGGAATTTTTCAATTCCTGCATCAGTCAACGGATGATGTGTCATCTGCTCGATTACATTGTACGGAACTGTTGCGATATCAGCACCTGCCAAAGCGCAGTCTGTTACGTGAATCGGATTACGCACACTTGCCGCGATAATCTCTGTCTCAATTCCTGCAACTTCAAAAATCTGAGCAATCTCTGCGATCAAGTCTGTTCCGCGTACGGAAATATCATCCAGTCTTCCAAGGAACGGAGATACATATGTAGCTCCTGCTCTTGCTGCAAGAAGTGCCTGGTTTGCGGTAAAGACCAGTGTTACATTTGTCTTGATCCCCTCGGCTGTCAGCGCTTTACAAGCCTTCAGACCTTCTGCCGTCATTGGAATCTTTACTACCATGTTCGGGTGAATCTTAGCAATTTCACGTCCTTCTGCGATCATCCCTTCTGCATCAACTGTTGTTGCCTTAACCTCTCCGCTGATCGGGCCATCAACAATGGATGCGATTTCTGCAATTACTTCTTCAAATACACGTCCTTCTTTTGCGATCAGAGACGGATTTGTTGTTACCCCGCAGATTACTCCCATGTCATTTGCTTTTTTGATGTCCTCAACTTTTGCTGTGTCGATAAAAAATTTCATAGCTTTTCTCCTTTTTATATGTGCGTTGTCTATTCTGATTTTGATTATAATCAACAAAAATGCAGCGGTCAATGGGTGTCATTTTTATTAATTATTTTCAGCAATTAATATTCAAAAATTATTAATAAAATCAAATGTCTTTATTAAAAATAAGAACTTTCCTTCTACTATTAATTTCATGAATTGCGCACTGTACCTGCATATTTTTATTCCTTTAAAAATATTACAAAAAGCATTTCCTCGAATTTATTATTAATAAAACTTGGATTTTAGTTAATTTAACTTTTTTCTTGTATGTTCTGCGGTCACTTAGCTATTTTGTCAAATGTGGTCTGTTTCCCCCTCTTATTTTCGGACTTGAAGTTGTTCCCCGCTTCACAATTCTGGGCTCATATTCCACATGGTAAATACTAACTGGTTCCATATCTGCATATCTGCGGTCATGGGTTTTTATCTTCTTCATGATAATATCGCAGGCATCCCTGCCCTTATAGATGACAAAATGTTCTATCGTTGTCAATGACACTTTATGCATTTTTGCAAACAGTGTATTATCGCACCCCATCACAGATATATCTCCCGGTACTTTATACTTCGCATCATAGAGCGCGTCCAGAATTCCAAAGGCGATCATGTCATTGAGTCCTACGATCGCCGTCAGATTATCATACTCCGCAAGCAGTTCTTTCGTCAGATCATACCCAATCCGATATTCTGAATCAATTCCGGTTACATCCTCGTCAATGGATTCATTCGCCGCTTTAATGACGACATGTTCCCCAATTCCGGCTTCTTTAAATTCCTTTAAAAATCCCTCTACACGCTTGGACCGCTGTTTCTGTCTCACAGTCAGCGGCGGTGCGATATATGCCACATCCCGGTGTCCCAATTCCAGCAGATGGCGCGCCATAATCCGGCCCAGCTTAGAATTATCCAGCTCCACTGCATCCACATCCAGCCGTTCATTCTGATTATTTATCACAGCAAAAGGAATCCTCTGTGACATTTCCTCTATCAACGGCAGAAAACTCCGGGTTGGATTGCACATATAAATTGCCCCGCGCGGATTCAGGGACGGAAGCATTTTCAAATATCGTTCCTCCAGTTCCAGATTCCGCTGTGTATTACACACAAACAACCCGTATCCCTGTTCCTTCGCACGGGATTCAATCCCCTGCAAAAGCATAACATAATAAGGATTCGTCAGATTCGGACAAAATGCAACGAGCAGTTTTTCTTTCCTGCTCTCCCGCTGAACGCGCCGCCTGGGCAGTTCATAGCCAAGTTCTTTTGCTGCATGTTCTACCCTCTCGATCACTTCTTTAGAAAAGGATACATTATATTTTTTGTTCAGCACCATCGACACCGTTGCCTGTGAAACTCCCGCCCGCTCTGCAACATCAGAAGAAGTCACTTTATGTCTGCTCATGTTATTTCCTCTTTTATAACTCTGTACGTCCCTCCAGCGCACGTAACAACGTTACCTCGTCAATGTATTCCAAATCTCCGCCTACCGGTACCCCGCTGGCGATCCGGCTTACTTTGATTCCTGCGGGCTTGATCAACTTGCTGACATACATCGCCGTTGTCTCTCCTTCCAAACTGGAATTGGTTGCGATGATCACCTCGTCCACATCTCCCTGCAGACGTTCCATCAGTTCTTTCAAGCGGATATCCCCGGGACCGATTCCCACCATCGGGGAAATGGCACCGTGCAGTACATGATATACGCCGTTATACTTACCCGTCTTCTCATACGCCGCCAGATCTCTTGGTGTCTCCACCACCATAATCGTCTTCTGATCCCGCTCTGGATTCTTGCAGATCGGGCATAACTCCTGATCTGTCAGCGTACAGCACTGTGCACAGTAGCACACATTATTGCGTGCGTCCACCATTGTCTGTGCCAGATGCTCTACCTGCTCTTTCGGCATATTGATCACATGAAATGCCAGACGCTGGGCGGACTTTGTTCCAATCCCCGGCAGTCTTGAGAATTCCTCGATCAGCCGGCTGATCTGATTACTATAGTATTCCATTAAAAGCCGAATCCTCCCATGCCGCCTGTCAGCTTAGACATTGCTGCGCCGGACTCTTCCTCTACCTTACGGAGCGCCTCATTAGTTGCTGCCACGATCAGGTCTTCCAACATTTCAATATCATCCGGATCTACCACTTCTTCATCCAGCTTTACCTTCAGCACTTCACGCTTGCCAGATACCGTCACTTCTACAGCACCTCCGCCCGCTGCTGCGGTAAATTCCTTTGTTTCCATTTCCTTTGCCTGTTCTTCCATCTGACGCTGCATCTTCTGTGCCTGCTTCATCAGATTTGCCATATTTCCCGGCATACCGCCTCCCGGGAATCCTCCACGCTTTGCCATAATTAACCCTCCACTGTGATTTCCATATTAATGACACTCTCCATGTGCCGTTCCAAATCTGCAAATGTATCCTCGAAGCGCCGTCCGTCTTCTACCTGCCGTATCTCCACTTCAACCTTTTTGCCGATCCGCTGCTCGATCAAGTTCTCCAGCTCTTCCTTGTGATCCTCTCTTCCTACAATAGATGCACCCATTGCGTCCGGCAGAACCACCATCAAACGATTATCACCGCCCAGACTCAAACGTGCTTTCTTCAAGTAAGTCCGCACCGGTCCGGAAGTCTCATCCGCAATAGAGCGGAAATTCTTCACTACTTCTTGTACATCTTCTGGAATTGCCGCCGGAATTTCAGGTTTTTTCTTCAGCGCACTGCCCGTCATCCCTGCTGGCGCCCACCCCTGATATCCGGTCTGCATAGCATTCCCCATATCGGGACCACACCCGGTCTGTGGCGCCGCTGCCAGACCATTTTCCACTTTTTCTTCTATTGCGCGGATTCGGTCTAAGAGCGTATCCTGTGTCACTTCCATTGCCGGAGTGCATAGCTTGATCAGCGCTACTTCCAAAAGAACCCTCTTCTGAACGGCATATTTTAACTGCCCTGACAGTTCGGAAAAAATGCGGATATAACGCAGCAGCATATCTGTCTCTATCATCTGCGCTTCTTCCCTGAGCTGCGCCAGATTCTCACTGGATACATCGAGAACATCTTCTATACTATCAGACGTTTTAACCAAAAGCAAGTTCCGCAGATACCATGTAAAATCTACTGCCAACTGCGTCAGCTCCCTTCCCTGCATGACCAGATCTTCAACCGTATCCAGCACCTTCGGTACATCACGGACGATAATATTTCTCAGTAGTCTGCTAAACACATCCGTGTCCACAGCACCAAGCACTTCCAGTACATTATCATACGTCAATGTCTGACCCAGATAAAATGCAATACACTGATCCAGCAGACTCAGCGCGTCTCGCATAGAACCGTCTGCAGCCTTGGCAATGTAGCGGATAGCTTTGTCTTCCACATTAACCCGCTCTGCCTCCATCAGCTCCTTCATCCTGTCCGCAATCGTATCAATTGTAATCCGTTTAAAATCATAATGCTGACACCGGGACAATATCGTGATCGGAATCTTGTGCACCTCCGTTGTTGCCAGAATAAAGATTACATACTCCGGCGGCTCCTCCAGTGTTTTGAGCAATGCGTTAAACGCGCCTATAGATAACATATGCACCTCATCGATGATGTACACTTTATAATTGCCTTCTGTCGGACGGTAAGTCACTTCCTCACGAATCTCACGAATATTATCTACACCGTTGTTGGACGCCGCATCAATCTCAATTACATTCATAGACGTGCCTGCCGCAATAGATCTGCACATAGCGCAGACTCCGCAAGGGCTTCCGTCTGCCGGGTGTTCACAGTTGACCGCCTTGGCAAATATTTTCGCCACGGTTGTTTTACCTGTTCCCCTTGTTCCGCAGAACAGATAGGCATGACCAATACGATTTGCCTTAATCTGGTTCTGCAAAGTTGTAATAATATGGTCCTGCCCTTTTACATCTTCAAATGCCGTCGGGCGGAACTTTCTATATAATGCCGTATATGACATGAACTGTTCCTCTTACTTCTCGTTTTATTTTGCTTTGTCAGCTTTCTCCTTCTTTCCGGTCTTTCCCGCTGGTTCTCCAAAACTGATCCCCAAAAGCTTCGCTTCTTTGATCAGACTGCAGTTCGGATCTACATATTTCAACTTACCTGCCACGTCTCCCAGCGGTACTGCTGTTGTCTCATTGTTGATCATTGCAACCATGCAGCCGTATTGCTCTTTCAAGATCAGTTCAGCCGCCTTTGCTCCCACTCTGGAAGAAAATACCCTGTCATAAGGACATGGCGAACCGCCCCTCTGTGTATGTCCCGGAACAGTAATGCGTACTTCTTTGTCAGTCTTTGCCTGAATCTGTTCTGCCAGCTCATAAGCAATTGATGGATATTTTCTCTTTGCCAGCTTCTCTTTATACTCTTTTTTCTTCAGCTTTGCATCTTCCTTTGAAATTGCGCCTTCTGCTACTGCTAAAATCGTAAATGACTTGCCCGCCGCACTCCGTTTCTGAATCTCGTCCGCAATCACGTTAATATCGTATGGAATTTCCGGAAGCAGGATAATATCCGCACCGCCCGCAATTCCCGCATGCAGTGTCACATGCCCCACCTTGTGCCCCATTACCTCTATAATAAATACACGGCTGTGGGAAGTTGCCGTTGTATGAATCCGGTCAATGGTATCCGTTGCAATATCCACTGCGCTCTGAAAACCAAAAGTCATATCTGTTCCCCACAGATCATTATCAATTGTCTTTGGAAGTGTGATCACATTCAGCCCTTCCTCCCGAAGCAGGTTGGCTGTCTTATGCGTTCCGTTGCCGCCTAAAATCACAAGACAGTTCAGACTAAGTTTGTGATATGTATGTGTCATAGCCGATACTTTATCCAGTCCATTCTGATCCGGTACACGCATCAGCTTAAATGGCTGCCTGGAAGTTCCCAGAATGGTACCACCCCGGGTCAGAATTCCAGAGAAGTCCTTCGATGTAAGCATTTTAAAGTTCCCATATATCAGACCCTTATAACCATCTTCAAATCCAAAAATCTCCACATCATTCCTCTTAGAACATACACCCTTCACTACGCCGCGCATTGCCGCATTGAGCGCCTGGCAGTCTCCGCCGCTTGTCAACATACCGATTCGTAACATTTCCTTGTCCTCCTGTTCCGTTCAGTTCAACCCTTTACAGCCGGAAAATCTACCGATAGATTTCCTCCGGCTGCTCTGCTGTAACAGTTCAGCCTATCGGCTGTACTGTTACGCTCTGCTTCCACCATGTATCTTAACATATTTTTACAAGAAATAAAACTGCAAAGTCCTATGCCAAACTCTTACTCCAGCAGCTGCTTTATGATCTGCCAGATCCAAAACAGACTGTACAAAACCATTCCCCCATTGAGAATTACTGTTCTAAACCACTGTCCTTTCAGAATCGTAACCTCTCCCGGCGCACATTTCATTTTCTTAAAGCTCAGCGCCCAGCATATCACTCCGACTGTCACCAGCACAATAATGAATATCAAATATAGAATATAAATCAGAATTTCCTGCGCATAATTCACAAACAGATTCATCATTTCATCTATATCGCCGGACATATTTGCAAATTCAGTAAATACTCTCGATCTCAACATCAGAATCCCCGGAACCGACCCCATGAAATTGATTGCAGCATGCAATGTAATTGTATAAATCAACTTTCCTGTCTTCACATAAATAAATCCAAAAAAAGTTCCCAGTGTAAATGCATAAACAAACTGATTCAGATTCCCATGGAACAATCCGAACATCAAACCTGACAGTACAATAGCGGTCCGCTCACCGTACTTTGCCGTCCTGTCAACAAGCAGCTTCCGAAAGGTATATTCCTCTACAATAGGAGCACAGAGCACCATCAACACAAATGCCGTCAGCGGTGAAATCTCCGTAACGATCTCCCCCAGCGGGTTGTTGACTATGTCACCTTTTACCAGTCCAATACCCTGTGTGATCATTAATCCGATAAGATTTGAAAGATACATCGCCGCATAACTCATTAAAAACGCGATGAACCATTTCCCGATACTCATCTTATGCCTTTGAAGCGTCGTTCCTGGAATCCGCCTGACTAAAACCACCAGAAACGGCATGGCAAGCAGATACATGGACAATGACGATATTATCAGCACTGCATCATATCCTGTCATAATTTTAGGAAAAAACATCTGCACAATCCATACTGCCAGGTATTGTACTGCAAATATAGCTGCTGCCCCCAGAACATAGATATAACCAATCCTGGAAAAATATTTCTTTGTCATAACTTTTTCATAAGTCCCCATATCTGTCTCCTTTTAAAAATCTGTTGTACACCGCTTCACAATTTCGCAGACAATCTTATTGTCCTGACGGACATCCTTCTCTCCCTCCAACACACGAATCAAACCATCCACCGCCTTATTACAAAGAATCTCTACCTTATTGTCCACTGAAGTCAGCTCAGGCTCACAGCAAACTGCCATTTTAGAATTATTATAACCGGTTACACTCAAATCTTCAGGGATTTTTATCCCTTTTGCCTTTGCATATTTGAGCACACCTACCGCCAGCGTGTCATTACAGGCAAATACACTGTCAAACTCCAGTGTTTTGTGCATCAGAAGCATTTCCTTCACGTACTGAACCTGCTTCCTCGCATAAAATTTCAAATCACCAAGAATCGGATATCCCGCTTCTGAAAGCGCCGCTTCATACCCTTCCATCTTCTGTCTTGCACTGAACGTATGTGAATCTGAAAGAAACAATATCCGCCTCTTCCCCCTGCGAATTAAAGCCGCCGTCACATCATAGGCCCCTTGTCTGTCATCTCCGTAAAAACAGTAAATATTTTCTCCCTCTACATAACCATTAATCAAAAATACAGGAACTTTCTCTGCCGCCTGCCGTACATACTCTGCCTCCAGGCACCCCTCTCCTTTTTCCGCATATGCAGATCCGACCATAATCAGTGCGTCAATCCGTTTTGACAAAAGCAACTCTGTATGATACACCTTCATCTCCCTCTCATCACCACTGCAACCCAGAATACAGTCATATCCATGGTTATGCAGTCCCTTTTCCAGAATCGACACCGCCTCTGACATATATGCATCCGAAATATCCGGACAGAGGATTCCTATGGTCTTCATAGAATCCAATCCCAACCCCCTCGCAAATATATTGGGTGTATAATTAGATTTTTCAATCACCGCCATCACTTTCTGCCTTGTCTTTTCACTCACATTCGGACTCCCATTTACAACCCGTGATACCGTTGCAATGGAAACTCCTGCGATTTCTGCAATATCATAAATATTCATTGTACTTTTGTCAACTCCTTCTTTTTTGTCTCATATTTATTATTTTTTATTATAATGTAAGTTCTTACTTTTTCCAATCCTTTTACTCGTCTTTTTCACCAATTTTCCTCTTTCCTTTTTGTTTACTTTTACGAAAATATCTGTTTTTTCTTTTTATTCTTGACGGTTTCTGAAAAATAGATTATTGTTTATGTAAGCGCTTACATAATTTTGTAAAAGACAAATAAAGAAAGGAATCAGCATGAAGGAATTTATTAAAATCCATCCAAATGACAACGTGGCAGTTGCTCTTCGTTCTTTACCGGCAGGAAAAGAAGAACACCTCTTAGGAGAAACAATTACACTATTTGAGGATATTCCACAGGGACATAAATTTGCACTCCGTTCTCTTAACAAGGGCGAGCAGATCATCAAGTATGGGTGTCCTATTGGTATTCTGACGGAGCCTGCAAAGCCGGGAGCATGGATACACACCCACAATCTGAAAACCGGACTCGGTGATTTGCTTACTTATACTTATGAACCCCAGCTTCCCGAACTTGCCCCCACCGAAACAAAATATTTTCAGGGATACAAAAGAGCCAATGGCAAAACCGGCATCCGCAACGGTATCTGGATTATCCCAACCGTAGGCTGTATCAACAACGTTGCCACAGCTATCGAGCGTCAGGCACAGAAATATGTCTCAGAAAATATTGAAGAAATTGCAGCATTTCCGCATCCTTATGGCTGTTCTCAGATGGGCAGTGACCAGGAACACACCCGTCAGATTCTGGCAGATCTGATTAATCACCCGAACGCAGGTGCCGTCCTCGTTCTTGGGCTTGGCTGTGAAAACAGTAACATTGAAGAATTAAAAAAATATATTGGTGATTATGATCCGCAGCGCGTCCGTTTCCTCGTTGCACAGGAATGTGAAGATGAGATTGCCGAAGCCCTGAATATCATCGAAGATCTGGCGGCTTATGCAGGACAATTTCATCGGGAGCCAATTAGCTGCAGTGAACTGATCATCGGTATGAAATGCGGCGGAAGTGACGGTCTCTCCGGTATTACAGCCAACCCCGTCGTAGGCGGATTCTCCGACAGGCTGATCGCTTGCGGCGGAACAACGATTTTGACAGAGGTTCCAGAAATGTTCGGTGCAGAAACACAATTAATGAATCGCTGTGAAAACGAAGAGCTGTTCAATCAGACCGTTTCATTGATCAATGATTTTAAAAAGTACTTCAAAAGCTATAACCAGACCATCTATGAAAACCCGTCCCCAGGCAACAAAAAAGGCGGTATTTCAACACTGGAGGATAAGTCCCTGGGCTGTACACAAAAGTCTGGAAGCGCAGCGGTAAAAGGCGTGCTCGTTTATGGCGAGCAGGTTCATACCAGAGGACTGAACCTGCTGAGCGCTCCGGGAAATGATTTGGTCGCTTCCACAGCACTGGCTGCTTCCGGCGCGCACATTGTCCTCTTTACAACCGGCCGGGGAACACCTTTTGCCAGTCCTGTACCGACACTGAAGATTTCAACCAACACGGATCTTGCAGAAAAGAAGTCTAACTGGATTGACTTCAACTGCGGAACAATGGTAGAGGGCAAGACATTGGATACACTCTCCGATGAACTGTTTGACTACGTACTTCGCATCGCTTCCGGTGAAAAGGTCAGATCCGAAGCCGCAGGCTTCCATGATATGGCAATCTTCAAACAAGGGGTAACGCTATAAACAAACGCTTGATATATGATATCAATATTGATTATTTGCAGAAAGGACTCAGTAAATCATGAAAAAATTATGCTACCAGACACTAGAAGAAATGCACTATGACGGATATCTTCTCAAAAATGCCCCGGAGCGTGTGCTCCAATTCGGAGAAGGTAATTTTCTCCGTGCATTTGTTGATTACTTTATTGATATGTTAAATGAAAAGACCGGATTCAATTCCAAAGTAGTCCTCTGCCAGCCGATTGCTTCGGGACTTGCCGATATGATCAACGAGCAGGAAGGTCTCTACACCTTATATCTGCGCGGCTTTCAGGGCGGGCAGAAAGTCAACAGCAAAAGAATCATTTCCTGTGTAAGCAGATGCCTGAATCCATATCAGGATTTTGAAGCTCTGTTGAAATGTGCGGAGAATCCAGATTTGCGTTACATCACCTGCAATACAACAGAGGCGGGAATTACCTATAATCCTGAATGTCTATTTACAGATATCCCAGCAGACAGTTATCCCGGGAAACTGACCCAATTTATGTACCGCCGTTTCCAGACCTTTGGTGCAGAGAAAGGAAAAGGATTCGTCATTCTCTCATGCGAGCTGATCGACAACAATGGGGCAGAACTTAAGAAATGCGTCCTTCAATATGCAGAACAGTGGAACTTGGGCGAGGACTTTATCACATGGATTCAGGAAGAAAATATCTTTTGTTCCACATTAGTAGACCGTATCGTAACAGGTTACCCACGCAGCGAAGCAGCTTCTATCAGCGAAGAAAACGGATACATCGACAATCTGATCGATACCGGAGAAATCTTCGGTTTCTGGGTCATTGAAGGGCCAGAATCCTTAAAAGAAGAATTGCCCTTTGAGAAAGCCGGACTTCCGGTACTGATCACCGACGATCACAAGCCATACAAACAACGTAAAGTTCGTATTCTGAACGGTGCACACACCTCTTTCGTATTGGGTGCTTATCTGGCAGGAGAAAATATCGTCCGTGACTGTATGGATAATGAAATCATCTGCGGATTTATGAACAAAACCATTTATAATGAAATCATTCCAACGCTGGCACTTCCGCAGGAAGAACTGGAGAACTTTGCCGCGTCCGTAACCGAACGTTTTAAAAACCCATTTATCGATCATGCTTTGCTTGCAATTTCTTTAAATTCCACCTCCAAGTGGAAAGCACGTGTCATGCCGTCACTAAAAGGTTATCTGAAGAAAACAGGCTCTCTTCCGGCATGTATTACAGCTTCATTTGCATTTTATATCGCTTTCTACAGAGGACAGGATCTGACCGAGGAAGGCATGAAGGCAATCCGCGGCGCTGATACTTATATAATTAGAGACGACCGTTTTGTACTGGAATTTTTTGATGCCCATAAGAATGATGGCACTGCTGCACTGGTACATGCTATCTGCGCCAACAAAGAGTTCTGGGGCGAAGACTTAAGCCTTCTTCCGGGATTCGAGGAAGCAGTAACAGGGTATCTGAAAACAATGGAGGAAAAAGGCGCCTATGAAGTAATGAAGGGGCTCTTGTAATTTACAATCACAGAGATAACCAAATGCAAATAAAAATACAGCAGACAGAACCACACTAGAATCTGTCCGCTGTATTTTTTATACTCTTAAAATCATACTACAATTTAAACCCAAAATATCTCACTGCATTATTGTACGAAATATCTTCCACCATCCTGCCAAGTGCTTTCATATCTTCCGGATATTCTCCATTCTCTACCCAGCCGCCTATCAGCTCGCAGAGAATTCTGCGGAAATATTCATGTCTTGTATAAGACAGAAAGCTTCTGGAATCCGTCAACATTCCGATAAAGTTGCCGAGCAGCCCCAGGTTCGCAAGAGATACCATCTGCTCTGTCATACCCGCCTTGTGATCATTAAACCACCATGCGCTTCCTTGCTGAATCTTACCGACTGCAGAAGAATCCTGGAAACATCCGATAATGGTTCCGATTGCCGCATTGTCGTTCGGATTCAAACTGTAAATAATTGTCTTCGGAAGCTCATCTGTTTCATTCAAAGCATTCAAAAAGTCTGCCATCTGTCCTGACGGTGCATAGTTGTCAATACAATCATACCCGGTATCTGGTCCTAACTGCCCGTAACGAAATACATTATTGTCACGCTTACATCCATAATGAAGCTGCATTGCCCAGCCAAGGCGTGCATATTCTTTTCCTGCAAACATCATAAAGGCTGTCTTAAATTGTAATTCCTCCTCCCTTGTAATTGCTGCCCCGCTCAGACGTTTTACGAACACTGCTTCCACATTTTCATGAGAAGCCGGTGCATACATCACATATTCTAGTGCATGGTCGGATGCGCGGCACCCCATACTGTCAAAAAATACCATTCTCTTTCTCAGCGCTTCCTTTAATTCTTCAAATGTGCGGATTTCCATTTCCGCTGCTGCACCGAGTTTTTTCAGATAATCTACATAATCCGGTTTCTCAATATTCATTGCCTTGTCAGGTCTCCATGCCGGAAGCACCTGTACACCGAAACTTTCATCCTCCGCCAATACCTTGTGCCATTCCAGAGAATCTGCCGGATCGTCTGTTGTACACAGCAACGTAACGCCGGAACGTTTAATAATATTACGCACACTCATCTCTGGCATCTGCAATTGTGCATTGCACAGATTCCATACTTCTTCCGCTGTATCTCCGTTCAAATAACCCTCATATCCAAAATATCTCTGTAGTTCCAAATGACTCCAGTGATAGAGCGGGTTGCCAATCGCCTTTTCCAATGTCTCTGCCCATTTCTGAAATTTCTCACGGTCAGACGCGTCCCCTGTAATATATTTTTCATCTACACCATTGGAGCGCATCTGCCGCCATTTGTAATGATCGCCTCCCAGCCATACCTGTGTAATATTTTCAAATTTTCTGTCCTTCGCAATCTCTTCCGGATTGATATGGCAGTGATAGTCCAGAATCGGTGTCTGTTCTGCATGCTCATGAAATAGTTTCTGTGCAGTTTCCGTGCTAAGCAAGAAATCTTTATCCATAAATTTTTTCATTACTTCCATCTCCTTTTCTTTTACCATTCAGAGTGTTTAAAAGGTCCGTTTCCCGGACCTTTTATATATTTTATACATATCTCATCAGACTCGGCAGCCACAAAGACAATGCCGGAATATAAGTTACCAGCAGCAGTACGATGAAAATTGCCGCAAAATATACAAGCAATTGTTTAAATACAGTCTCAATCTTGACATTTCCTACCCGTACACCAACAAATAATGTTGTTCCCACCGGAGGTGTGATCGTTCCGATACAAAGATTAAAAATCATCATAATACCGAAATGTATTGTATTCATTCCCAGTGCGGTGCATACCGGAAGAAAAATCGGTGTAAAGATCAGACATGCCGGTGTCATATCCATAAATGTCCCCACAAACAAAAGAAGAACATTTATAATCAGCAAAATAATAATCTTGTTATCTGTCAGTCCGAGCAATCCGTTTGAAATTGCTGTGGGGATTCCGGTAAATGCCATTATCCATGACATGATACTGGATACACCGATCAGGAAAATGATGATCCCCGTCATTTCCGCACTCTCTTTGAATATCTGCGGAAGTTCCTTTAATTTAATTGATTTATAGAAGAATAGTGACAGAATCAAACTGTATACAACTGCTACAACAGATCCCTCTGTCGCCGTAAATACGCCAAAGATAATTCCGCCGATCACTATGATGATCAAAAACAGACACGGTATTGCCTGAAGCAGTACCTGAATCGCTTCTTTAAAAGTAAATCTTGCCGTACTTCGATAGTCTCTCTTCTTTGCCATAAAATAAATAACTGCCATACATGCCAGCCCCCAAAGAATTCCCGGGATATATCCTGCCATGAAAAGCGCTGCTACAGATGTTCCTCCGCTAACCAGTGAAAATGTGATCATTACATTACTCGGCGGAACCAAAAGTCCCGTCGGAGCTGTCGCAATGTTTGCAGCAGCGGAGAAGTTGGGATCATACCCCTCTTCTTTCTCAATTGGTCCTATGATAGACCCCATTGCAGAAGCTGCTGCCGTACCAGAACCGGAAATAGCTCCGAACAGCATATTTGCCACTACATTTGTCTGGGCAAGAGCCCCTGGTGTACGCCCTGTTACCAGCTTCGCCAGATTAATCAGACGAACTGCGATACCACCCTTGTTCATAATATTTCCCGCAAGAATAAAGAACGGAATTGCCAGCAATGAAAAAATCGAAATACCGGAAAAGATACGTTGCGCTCCGGTGACAACTGTTGCCTCAAAATTTAATACCGGCAGAATCGCGCAAATTGAGGATACACCGAGCGCAACTGCGATCGGAACTCCGGCAACAAGCATGATTACCAGTAATACTAATATAATCAATCCAGATAATACTGCGATATCCATATGTTTTCTCCTCTCCGGCCATGCCTATTCCTTTGCTTCTCTGTGCGTCTGATCCTCTTCCCCCCGAACCAGATCAATTACATTTAACACACCATACACAACAATCAAAATTCCTGACAGCGGAACAACAGTATATACAATTCCCATCTGGATTCCAAGCGACGCCGTTACCTGTGTCATAGTCAGGTCCATAATACTTACACCGCCGAAAATCAACACAACGACCGCAAATGCGATAATAAGAAGTTCAATAACTGTTTCCAATATCATACGTGCCTTTCCGGTCAGCTTGTCCGCTATAAATCCCATACGCATATGATCTCTTTTTCCAAACACGTAAGCAGATGCAAGCAATGCCATCCATGTAAAGCTATATGTCAAGAGTTCTTCGGACACAGTACTTGGTGTACCGAAGAAATACCGAACAATAATCTGATATGTACCGAGACATACCATGAATGCAAAAATAACAAAACATGCGGTGCTGAGTACCATATCAATTCCTTTACGAAGTCCCTTTAATACCTTCATTGTTTACTCTTCCCCCTTTACATTTGTCTGTACCGCGGGATATTCCGCATTAATTTCCTGAATATGCTCATAAAAATCCTGAATCCTCGGATTCTCTTTTAACATTTCTGCATGTAAAGGCAGTACCTTCTCTTTAAATGCTTCTAAATCTACATCGATAAACTCTACGCCCATATCTTCCTGGGCGATTCGTTTTGCTTCTGCCGCTTGATCATCCCACTCAGCCATCTCCTTCTCCGTGGAAATTCTTGCCGCCTCTTTAAATATTCCAAGCTCCTCATCAGACAGACTCTCCAGAAATTTCAGGTTTGCAATCAACATATCCGGGACCATCTGGTGTTTGTTATAAGAATAATATTTAGCAACTTCTCCGTGCTTATTATTAGTCAATGCCAATTCATTATTCTCCGCGCCTTCAATGACCCCCTGCTGGATCGCCGTATATACTTCGCCAAAGCTCATCGGCGATGCCGCCGCGCCAAATGCCTGCATCATCGCTACACTTGCCGGAGACTGCTGTACACGAATCTTTTTGCCCTTCAAATCCTCCGGTGTATAGATCGGATCTTTTGCATAGAAACTTCTCGTTCCCGCATTGTACCACGTCATAACACGGAACCCCGCCGCATCCGTGGATTCATAAATCTTTTCCATATAATCTGTATCTTCCATAGCCGCGTGATAAGCGTCTTCCGAATCAAACAAATACGGCATACTAAATATTTCATATATGTCCGCAAATGTCTCAAGATTGGCAGTGCCCGCCACTACAAAATCAATCGCACCTGTCTGTGTCAGCTCAATCGCTCTCTGTGCCGCACCGAGAACCTCATTCGGAAAAATCTGCACTTCATATTTATCGCCAAGATTCTCTTCTACATACGCTTTAAACGCAAGCAGCCCCAAATGCTCGGGATGTGTTTCCGACTGGGCATGGGAAATACGAACAATCCGCCTCCCCCCGGTTATACCGCCGCCTGATGAAGAGCATCCTGCCATCCCAAACACCATGCAGATGCAAAAAGCGACTGATAACAGTTGTTTCACTTTCTTCATGTTACTCCTTCCTTTCCTCTTTTTTAATATCAGCATTACCATTTCTCCTGGTAATGTAAGCACTTACAAACCGTATTATAGACAGGCATTATCAGAAAGTCAACAGCCGAAAAAAACTTCGGAATCTTATACAATTTACGCCCCCTTTTTCTCACCAAACCAGCTTATTTTTTGTGCAATTTTCCAGTTTTAAGTACCTTTTTTCCATTATCATTTCTTTCTTTATTTGTTTATGTAAATACTTACATATGAAGTGATGAAAGCATATAGATACTGGCAAATCTGCTCCCTTTATGGTACACTCAAGACATGATAAATAAAAAGGAGTGTTGCCCCATGACTGTAATCCGCCCTTTCCGCGGGATCCGGCCGGAAGACGAACTTGCCGCCGCAATCGCCGCGCTTCCTTATGACGTATACAACCGCGCAGAAGCAAAAGAAGTGGTTCAGAACAATTCGTTCTCATTTTTAAAGATCGACCGGGCAGAGACCCAGTTTCCCGGCGAATTCGATATGTATTCCGAGGAAGTCTATGCACGCGCACGCGATACATTTCTGAATATGCAAAAAGATGGATCTTTTGTCCGTGATGAATCAAACTGCTTTTATCTCTATGCCTTGACGATGAACGGACGCACACAGACAGGAATTGTCGGCTGCGCAGCCATTGACGATTATCTGGACGGTACGATCCGCAGGCATGAAAACACCCGTGCGGAAAAAGAAACGGACCGGATCCGCCACATAGACACCTTAGACGCCCAGACAGGACCAATATTTCTTGCCTATCGCCAAAATCCGGCATTACACACCTTAACTGAGCAATTAAAATCTGGTACACCAATTTATGACTTTATAAGCGAAGATGGCATCCGCCATCAGGTCTGGAAAATATCAGATTCCAAAACTTGCCGGGAAATCACTCAGCTTTTTGAAAACATCGGTCATGTATATATCGCAGACGGACATCACCGCGCAGCCTCTGCGGTAAAAGTTGGTTTAAAACGCCGAGAATCTCATCCAGACTATGATGGAAGTGAAGAATTTAACTATTTCCTGTCGGTACTTTTCCCTGCAGATGAATTAAAAATCTTTGACTATAACCGGGTTATAGAAGATATGAACGGGTATACAGCAGATGAATTATCAGAGTCGCTGCTGAAAGATTTCCATGTAAATATGATACAAGAGACCACAGGCTTTAATGACTCTTCTGCCAGCACATACAGTCTCTGCCGCCCTTCTGCCAAAGGTGAATTCTCCATGTACTGCGAAGGAACATGGTATAAATTGACAGCAAAACCACATCTATATAAAAAAGACCCTGTAGACAGCTTGGATGTATCCATTCTGCAAAACACGATTCTCTGCCCTCTGCTCGGTATCAAAGATCCCAAAACAGATTCCCGTATCCGTTTTGTCGGTGGAATCCGGGGGTTAAAAGAATTGGTACACCTTGCAGACGCGAAACCGGGACGGATCGCATTTGCCATGTATCCGACTTCCATGGACGAATTACTTGCCGTTGCAGATGCCGGCAGACTTATGCCGCCAAAGTCCACATGGTTTGAACCAAAACTGCGGAGCGGACTGTTTATTCACACATTTGCTGATGAATATAACGACAGACATTGACAGAAAAGGATTCCCGTGTTTAAATTGATATAATTGATAAAAGGAGATGTAACAACATGGAACGTAATGCCCTTTGCTGGTGTGGAAGCGGAAAAAAATATAAAAAATGTCATATGCAGATTGAAGAGAAAATCCAGCTGCATAAAGCCAACGGTGAAATAGTTCCCCCCAGGAAAATCCTAAAAACACCTTATCAGATTGAAATGATCAAAAAAAGCGCGGCGCTCAACACCGCTGTTCTTGATGCAGTCGCAGAAAAAATCTGTATCGGCATGAGTACGGCAGAAATTGACCGTATCGTATATGACTACACAACAAAGCATGGCGGAATTCCGGCTCCCCTGAACTATCAAGGTTTCCCGAAAAGTGTATGTACTTCTCTTAACAATGAAGTCTGCCACGGAATTCCAGATGAAAATATCATTTTACAGGAAGGGGATATCGTTAACGTTGACGTATCTACCATTCTGGACGGGTTTTACTCCGACGCCTCCCGCATGTTCACGATGGGTAAAATTTCCGAACGTGCACAGCGCATTATCAAAGTAACCGAAGAATGTGTGCAACGCGGACTTGCTGCGGCAAAACCATGGGGACACTTGGGTGATATTGCAGACGCCATCAACTCCCATGCACAGGCAAATGGCTATTCTGTTGTAGAAGACATCGGAGGACATGGTATCGGTCTTGATTTCCATGAAGAACCGTTTGTCAGCTATGTCACGCCAAAAGGAAGTGAGATGCTCCTTGTACCGGGTATGATGTTCACCATAGAGCCGATGATCAACGAAGGCAGCCCGGACTTCTTCGTAGACGAAGATAATGACTGGACTGTTTACACTATTGATGACGGACTTTCCGCCCAGATTGAGTATATGGTACTTGTTAAAGAAGACGGTATTGAAGTATTGACGAAATAAATAAGCCAAAACAGGAGACAGTAACTAACCGTCTCCTTTCGCACCCGCACCACAGGATAGATTTTAAATTTTAGCACTTTAAAAATATGCGCCGTCAGGCGCACCACGCAGAAGGGGGTGGCCACGTCAAAACGTGACCACCCCCTTCTGTACTAGAATTCTAAAACACCCTCAAATTCTTTACGACTTATACAAATAGTTTGTCTGCTATTTCTGCAATATTATCGTATTTTTCAATATTACATAAAATATCAATCCACTCCTGAGCCTTTTCCGGACTCATCACGTGGGATACCTGAATTTTAAATCGTTCAACAAACTGCTCTCTGTCCATCATGTTTGCCGGATGTCCCAGCGGGCAATCCAAAGACTCCTGATATACCTTACCGTCCTTTGTACGGATGATCACAGTCTTCATCGGGAAAGTTCCATGTCTGAACATATCGAAGGATTTCATGAGCTCATGAGGTTTAGAATCACTTCCGTGAACCTTTTTAGCCAGTTCCAATACTCTTGGATTTACCAGATTATCCTCTGAATACCAGTTTGCGCTTGGATCCGGATCACAAATCATTGCTGCCAGCGCAAATGGAACACTAAACTGTGCCAGCATCATGGAATCATAACCATTTTCAGACAAAGCCATTCTTCCATTTGTCGGCGGATCAAGAATGACTTCTTCTACATCCTCTGCAGTTATGTTATACTTTGTAATCAAGTTGTAAGTAATTTCCAATGGCGTCTGCAGCCACATATTTGCAGGCCAGTGCTTCATCAGAGTTTCCATTGTCAGGTATTTCTTACCCAAATCTTTGGTGTACCATTCCGGACGCTGTTCTTCTGTAAGATGGAAGCCGAAGGAATATTGATCATCAAAGCAGTCCATTGCCTTATCAATACCAATCTGTGCAAGCTCTGCTGCTGCCACACCATCTTTAGAGCGGATACCATGTTCATAGTGATAGAGACTGGACATCGTGCTGTGCGCCAATACACACGTAATCGGTGTACATGCTGCTGAAATGCCGAGTGCCTGATTAATCTGCTCGCTATTCAGTCCTAAGAGCTTACATGCAGGAACTGTTGCTCCATAAATCTGCCAGCTGGTAAGCCCCCAGCCCTTAAACACATCCCAGTCTGCAGGTGGTTGAACAGCCATAGCAATTCTCTGGTATACTTCAAATCCGGCTACAATTGCTGTTAGGAAGTCTTTTCCGCTCTTTCCTTCAGCCTGTGCAATTGCCCAAGCGGTAGGAATAATACTTGCAGACGGATGCCCTGTCCAAGAGCAGTCCTCCCAGTCTAAAACATCTGCAATTGTACCGTTTACAAGAACCGCATTAGATGGGCTGAGTTTTGTTCCGCTGATCCAGGAAGTTGCCTTTCCGCCCTCTCCGCCATTTAATGCTTTTGCAAGTTTTAAAACATTCTCAGCAATCGGGGATTCTTTTGCCGCCAATGAAACCGCAATAGTCTGCAGTGCGATCATCTTCGCACGCTCAAGTACCTCGTCTGGTATCTGATCATATGTAATCTTCTCCAAATACTCAGATAATACCTGTGTGTAGTTTGTGTCAACTTTGTTTACTCTAAATCCCATGTGAAAATTCCTCCTTTTTATTTTTCAAAGAGCTGTCCCAGTCCCAAATCGTCCTGAATGCCCATTCTTCTAAGTGCGTACCACAGCGTTGCCTGAACACTTGTGATCGTCTGTTTTTTCATATCCCGCTCAATCAAAGGAACATCCTTCAAAAAGCACAATCCTGTACAGCTTACAAATACGGTATCTGCCTTTGACCGTTCAAGGCTTCTGGTAATACGGTAAATATCATCCACATTTACCGTTGGAATCCTGCATGAGTCTGTGATTCCAAGTCCCTGAATTTCTGTCACCTCATAGCCGCTGTCCTCTAAGAATTTCTTCTCAATTTCATTGACTGCATCACAATACGGCGTTGAAATTGCAACTTTTTTTGCATTCATCGCCTCAAGTGCGGCAGTCACAGCAGTCGTAGTTGTGATGCATGGAACCCCCGACACTTCTTCCATCTGGTGAATCAACTTTTGATCATACCCATGCCCTTTTATAAGGCTTCCGGATGTACAGCCAAAAACAATCAGATCCGGCTTCGCAGTCGCCAGCACCTTAGCCGCCTCAGTAACCCGCTCTTCCATAGCTCCCAGACCTTTTTCATCCACACTTTCCAGTAAAATCCTTGTTGTTAATGTTGCTACCCCCTCTGGCGCAAACCGATTGAAATCATTTTCAATCGAGGGGGATGTAGCCGGAGAAATCAACCCGATTTTGCCGCGCCAACCATAATACATGTATTACTCCTCCTTTCTTAAACCTTATTACTTCTAATACATTTTTCAGGTTTTATTTTTTATTTATACTCTTATTAGCAATTCTTGTGCCAACTTATATTTCTCTAAAAAAACAGGCGATTTTCCTTAATTTTAAGGATAAACCGCCGTTATCAAATCAATTTATCAAGATTATTCTCAACAACATCAAGATTCTATATCACTTCTCAGCAAAAAACTTGTGAATATACAGTTCTTCTGTAGATATGCCGATACGTTTCAATGCGGCATACATCAAAATCTGATTGGACGGCAGAATGGGAACGTCCGTCATCTGCTCTAACTTTTCTGTCAGTTTAAAAAACTGTACAGCCGGACTGTCTAAAATCACTGCCTGTGCACCCGAAAAATCAATCTGGCTTATTTTTTCCAAAACAGCCTCGGTGTCTATCATATCCACCTGATTTGTTCTTCCCTCAAAATTGTCAACAATATTGACAATCTTTATAATATTAATGTCGTTTTTCCCGAAAAAATATCGTTCAAGAAGCCCAAACTCAGTTCCCAACAGGCAGACCATGATAATCTCCCGGCATCCCAGCTTTTTTAACAGTTTTATCGCCTCCACTGCCGGAGACAGCACTGGAACTCCACTCTGCTGCTCTAATGGGTTTGTCATTCGTTCCCCCTTGATACAGCTTCCCGACATACTGGTAATGGTTATTACACTGGGATTACTTACCATAATTGTCTCCACCGCTTCCGGAAGACGGGAAATCATTTCCTGAACTCCGTCATAGGTGACATTCTTTATCGCCAGCCTTGTTGTCACAATATGCACATCATTTGGCAGACATTCGTGAAATTCTTTTTCTGTAACAAAGCTGGAATGTGTAATCAGTCCGATTACCGGCTTAATCTTGTCCTTCATAATTATTTCGCCTCCTGCTTTATATATCGTTCCAGAGTCTCATCGAAAGACTGGTGTCCGTCCACTATAAAATGATTCTCATCGGGATTCACCATAATCTCATCCAGCACACGGCTTTTTCCTTCGTATTTCACAAAAATACCCTGCTGAATACCACTGCTGATATGATGAAACTTGATACGAATCATATCCTCTTTTTCTGAAATATAATTAAAATAAACCTTAGCGCAGGTAAGCCGGATATCAGACTCCAATTGTCCTATATTAGCAACACACTTATAATGAACAAGTATATCAATAATATCCCTGCTCAAATGTATCCTCTGCTTTATCTTCTGGGCTTCTTTCCATAAAAAATAAAATACCAGGATCAGCCGCTCCTTCACAGACCTCTCTGCTAACGATGGCAGCAAAATGTGAACCGACACACGCCGGAGGAATGTATTGAGCATGCAGTCCTCCAATGTCTCTGTGGTTGCACCGATGAGCCGCAGATTCACTCTGCGCTCCTTCCCTGTCTCTCCCATTCGCTTGAATTCCCCTTTGTCAATCAGGAAAAATAATTTTTCCTGTCCTTCCGGCGAAAGTCTGTGAATTTCATCTAAGAAGAGGATTCCCTCGTCCGCCAGCTCCACAAGCCCCGGCATATCCTTATCAGCTCCTGTATAAGCGCCTTTTACATAACCAAAGAGCTGAGACATTAAAAGTTGAGGATTATCCGCATAGTTGGCACAGTTAAACGTTACCATTGGTGCATCCTTTTTTAAAATGCCGCATTTTCTGGCATAGTCATGCATGCAGTATGCAAATTGACTTTTCCCTACTCCGGTAGGCCCTGTAATCAATACATGAAGCCCGTTGGGCGGGTAGATAATTGCCGCCTTGGCTGTTTCTAATAGAAGAAACCAGACTGCCTTCCGCTCCTACCAGGGAATCAAACAGAGAATCTGTATCCGCCCGTCCTATTTCTGTCCAGGATGCTTCTTTCTCCTTCTCTTTTCCCACCTCTTGAAGTGATATTTTTTTATTTTCAATTTCAGGAATCAGATATTTCTTTAATTCTTCCTTTCCCGAAAACTCATTAACCATAAGTGTCCGTCCCAGCTTTTCCTCCAGTAAAGGGAGCGAAAGGTAAAGCACCGGCCGACCAGAGACCCGCACCAGAAGCCCTTGCTTAAACAACGTCTTAAGCTCCGTGCTCAGATTATTGAGAGAAATCCCTGTCATAGAGGAAAATGAAGCTATCGTCACCCTTTGTATTGATTCTTCAAATCGAGACAAATCAAATTCTTTTGTAGCCGATTCCACTGCCTGCAGTACCTTATTAATCCGTTTCATAATACGATTCCCCTTTGCAAATGAACTTCTCCCTTAATCGTAATATTAAATCTCCAGAATCGTGCCGATTCCTTTTTCCTTAGCTCTTGTATAAGCGATATTGGCACATGCAACGTCGAATGCTCCCATACCCATGTGAGAGTAGATCAGAATTTCTTCATCATTCTCACGTCCTGCCTTTTTTCCACTTAAAAGCTCCGGAATATCCGAATATACCATGCTTTCGTCCAACTTGATGCCATGGGTCAAGTCAGAACTTGTAGTATAGTGCAGTAAGTCCTCCTGCCACATCCCTATTACCCACTTATCAGCCAGTCTGACAACTTCCGGATCTATATCCTGAAAGCCATTAATAGCAATCACCGTCATTCCCGGCTTAACCCAATCCTTCTCTACTAAAATTTCACAACTGCTGCTGCAGGTCATAAGAATATCGCAGCCCTCCACTGCTTCTTTTACAGTGGAACATACTTTAAATTCCACTCCACTTTCGCTGTACATCTGAGCGATCACTTCACAGGCTGCCGGATAAGCATCGTATAAACGAATTTCCTCCAAACTCTTAAACTCTTCCAGGAAACCACCTACACCGTTACACCCCTGACCCCCGCAGCCTATCACCGACAGTATCTTCGGATCCTTTTTCACCAGACAACGTGCACCAATTACACCATGACCGCCTGCTGTGCGCATAGTAGTAATATTCGTCGCACTGACTACCGCCAAAGGCGAGCCGGTTTCTGTGTCATTAACCAGTACTAAATTTCCGTGACTAAACGGGTATCCTTCTGCCGGCTGGTTGTAGATATTGATCCATTTCAAACCTAATACCTTCTCCTGCGGTATGCTGACGGGCATTGCGATAAAGCGGTTTGGTTTGCCGTCTCCTGTTGACAAGAAGCTATTCTGCCCAAGCACAACGCTCTCTTCTCCCGCCTGGCGGAAAATCTTCTCAACTGTATCTATGACATCTCTTCTGCTGAGCACTGACTCTACATCGGCTGAACTTAAATATAATAATTCTTTCTTTTCCATTTATCTATTCTCCTTTTCTGGTATTTCCTTTTATTCTTGATCCTTAACCACCAAACCCCCGCCATCCGGATCATCACTCCAAACAGCGAGGGTTTGCTATCATAAAATATTATCAGCCTGTACTTGCTGTCAGGTCTTTTTTCGTTTTTTTCCTGTCATTCTCAGATACTCTGCATCCCAGTCATAGGAAGGCGGCAGAAGAAGATTGGGATTATTCTGAATATCATGATCATATACATAGCCCCAGTCCTCAAGTGTCTGATCCTCTACGGCAACAGTTACATGCTCTGTTCCGCAATCTAATACCCGTCCCAGTTCTGCCTGCAATGCTTTTGCAAGTCTCCGCTTAGTATCCTCATCCCGGCCTTCAAACAATTTTACTGTAATGTGCGGCATAATCGTTCTCTCCTACAGCTTAAACAATCTTCCAAGTCCCATA
Source organism: Mediterraneibacter agrestimuris (assembly GCF_943193195.1). Classification (GTDB taxonomy): domain Bacteria; phylum Bacillota; class Clostridia; order Lachnospirales; family Lachnospiraceae; genus Schaedlerella; species Schaedlerella agrestimuris. Next base: position 123,642 of record NZ_CALPDG010000001.1, read on the forward strand.
TCATCCTTGATGCCAAGCTCTCGAAGTGTTGCCCACCAGGTTGCCTGATTGCTTGTAATCACCGTTTTTCCGAAATCCTGTTCCATCATAGGCACCGCATCTATAATCCCCAGTCCCGTACAGCTAACAAAAATAGTATCTGCTTCCGGCACATCTATCTCTTTAGTAAGATTATACATCATATCCGGAGTAACCTTCGGCATCAACAGCGGATCCTTATAACCAAGCCCTTTAATTGCTAACACTTTAAATCCATTGTCCTCCAGGAACTTTTTTTCTACTTGGTCCACTTCTTCTGAGTAGGGAGTGGTAACAACCAGTTTCTTTGCTCCGACTGCCTTCAATGCCCGAACAAGAGCCGTGGACGTTGTCATTGCCTTTTTGACACCAGAAGCTGCTTTGATCTGTTCGCATAATTCCAGATCATAGCCATACCCTCTGATCAAACTTCCCGTCGTACATGGGAACACAATAATATCCTGTCCGGCTTTTCCCAACAGAGCAGCTCCCTCCGTCACACGCTGACTCATTTCATATAATCCATCCGGATCAACCCGTTCAAACAGAATACGAGTCGTATTGATTGTTACACCTTCCGGCAAATACTTATGATATTCGTGTTCCGGTGCCGACCCTGTATGAGGAAATACAAGTCCTACTTTTCCGCGCCAACCATAATACATCGTTTATTCTCCTTTCTGTCTGAAAATATTATAAATTATTTCAGCAATTCTCCAAATGCTGCCATATTTTCAACATTCTCAATGTTCAGTACAAAATCAATCAGCTTTTCAATGGTTTCATCACTGTAATACCGTCCTGCGTTCATGCGGAACAGCTCTATAAATTCCTCGCGAGACAACATATTCTTCGGATGTCCCTTATGGTAACGCATACTCTCCTCATACACCTTGCCGTCTTTTGTTGTGATAGTAACTGTCTTCTCAGGATGACTTCCGCTCTGGAATACATTGAAAGAATGAGTCAGAGTGTCCTCTGGATCCTTGCCGCCTTTCACACGTTTTGCCAGCTCCATGATACGCGGATCTTTGAATTTATCCGGTGTAAACCAGTTCGGATTCGGAGTCGGGTCTAACAGGTAACTTGCAATAACAAATGGTGTGCTGAACTGTGCTTCCATCAGAGAAGAATATCCGTTTTCCGGGCAATGCATACGGTACTGGATCGGCGGATTGATTACAATTTCCTCGATATCCTCCGGCTTAATACCATATTTCTTTGTCATATTTGCAACAAGCTCTACCGGATTCTGCACCCACATGTTTGCAGGCCAGTGCTTGATCAGGATTTCCATAATCATAAACTGATCCATATCCTTGTTCAGCCAGCTGCGGTCTACCACATCGGTCAGCTGCTCGCAGTAACCATACGGAATGTCAAAACATCCCTGCATATTAGCAATACCATATTTTGCGCACAGTGCAGCCTCGAGTCCGCTCTGCGATACCTGTCCCCATTGATAGTGATATGCATTGGACATAGTTGCCTGCTGCATATTAGACGGCATTTCTGCGAAATGACAGGATAAACCAAATGCTTTATCAATCTGTGTTGCATCCAATCCCATCAGCTTGGCAGCGGCAGTTGTAGCAGCCCAAATATTCCAGTTGGCGATCGCCCATCCCTGGCTGTGGTCAAAGTCGGGACCTGGCTGTACTGCCATAGAAACCCTCATACATACTTCAAAACAAGCAATAAGCGCCGCCAGATATTCCTTACCTGTTGAATGCTGATCCTCTGCTACCGCAACCGCTACTGGAACAGCGCTTGCAGAAGGATGCCCCGTCCATGAGCAATCTTCCCAGTCCAGAATATCTGAAATTGTTCCATTTACAAACACCGCATTCGCCGGTGAAAGTTTTTCTCCTGTTGTCCATACAGTTGCGCTTCCGCCAATTCCGTTGTTCAACTCACTTCCGACTTTTACTGCATTCTGCGCCAGTTCATCATTCTTAGCTGCCAGCGTTACACCAAGGGTATGCAGTGTCATCAGCTTTGCCCGCTCAATTACTTCGGCAGGAATCTTGTCGTAGGTCAGGTTTGCCGCATACTCGGCTAAAACCTCTGTGTAATTCGTTCCATTGTTCTTAAAATAACTCATAACAATATACCTCCTCTTAAATTATCTTTTTATGAACTATGTTCATAATTTTCCATATCTGACCGTTTCATTTCTTACAAGGATTTTTCTGTCCCAACTATTAGTTAGCATTTAAAAAATAGCGTTTATCAGACAGAAGTATGGAATACCCAAAATAATATATATCAGGCAGGCAACACCCGTATGTGATATGATCATTTTTGCATCCAATTCTTTTTGTCCATAGCACAATGCGGAGAGTGCAGATGCACCCGGGAACATCAGTCCAAGGCTGGCACTGTAAATAATAACGATACCTAAAAGCCCCATATCTGCTCCCATCTGTTTTCCAAGCGGAACTGTGATCGCTATCAGGAACAATGCAACTCCTGTGTTGCTTCCCAAATTTGTCAAAACCAGAGTTACGATCAGGATAAAGGAAATCAATATCGGGATACTTGCGTTTGCAAAAAGCGGGTTCAGGATATTTGCAAACAGCTCCAGAATTCCGGTAGCGTCAGAAGTCAACGCATTTGCAATTGGAATAGCCGCTGCACAGATCAGGATCGGCTCCCAACGAACACCTACCTGAGATACCTTAGCAAAGTCCATCAGAGGCTCTCCATCCATTTTCACGAGACATAATACAGCAATGATCAATGCATAAATACCTGCTGTTGTAAATTTCTGGTTGATAATCTGTACAATTGCCATTTCTGCCGGCAATACAGAAGCTATCAAAGTAATCACCATAATGAAAATGAAAGTTCCTAAGTAGATTCCCTGTACCTTGGTCATACTCTTCTGGCTGGATGCCAGTACGCTTGCGTCAAAATCAGCCAGTTTGGAGAAATCATGTTTAAAAATATACTTCATTGCCAGTACACACAGGAAAATGATAATAATTCCAATCAGCAGTGCTGAGAAGATGAACAGCGGATAATTAGCCGGTGCTCCAACTGCTGCTGTATATGCATTACACAAGGCAAGCTGCCAACCCTTAAACGGAACACAAAATTCACCAAGTCCGCAAGCCATAGCCATGTAAATTTTTAAAGCTTTTATAAAGGATGAATTCTCATCATACCCTACAATCTCTGCCAGATTCTGAATAACATTCCACGCCAGCAAGATAACGCCGATGGAAATTGTCATAATAGAAGAAACAAAGAAGCCCACGAAAAACATAAATGTAAACAGAATCGGTCTTCCTTTCAGGAATGGACGGCTGATAATCCATCTTGCAATATACTCGCCAAGTCCGCAGGCTGTAACACCACCTGCTAAAAGCATGAACATCAACACCTGCCATACCACAGAACTACCCAAACTTAAAGCTATTGCTTCATTTACTGTACAGTAACCACTCATACCCAGAGCTACGATTCCCATCAGGGCCGGCCATGCAAGACCCACTGTTGACCACAAAAACAGTACTGAAATAAAGATTCCGAGAACCTTCATACCAACCGGAGTCAGCGGCTCAATTGGTGTAAGCATACCAAAACCAAACATGAAGAATAGTCCGATCAACGTATATATCCAATACTTAAGGTCTTTTTTATTTGCTTTTGCTGCAGTATTCATTTTTATCCTCCTTTGTATTCCCAAAATTTAGTTCCCTGTTTCCAGATAATTATTTATCTCTTCCACAGACTTTTCTGCCAGTCCCAGGTTTTCCAGGGTAAGACCGCCGGCATAGAAATCTTCATTGTCATTGAGCACGGAAGCCAATGTCAACAGTGCTTCTACTACAGGTGTCTTAATGCCAAAATTCTTGGCAATAGAAAGCAGAAGGCTGTTTCCGGCATGTGCGTCCTCTATTACATAGCGGTCATGGACACCCTTTACCGGTCCCGACAGAACACGGAACTGAGCCAGCTCCGGATGTTTTGGATACTCTAACAGAGAGTAAATCTGACCTACAGCACGTGTTCTCTGATATCCCATTTTATCCATCACGCTTTCGCGTTCATTTTCTACTGCATCAATAACCGTTGCTACTGATGGAGACATACCGTCCTGATACAGGCGGAAATCATTCATTGTCTCCATTTTGGACGTATTCATCAATGTTCCTGCAAGATGAATCGATACATTCGGGGAACTTAATGTTGCCTGAAATACGTTTTTAATTGCATGACATGGATATACCTTGGAAAGTCCGGCAACAAGCGCATCATTATCACAAGCCGGGAATGCCGCTACTGGTTTCTCAGCATACGGGAACGCACAGGTTACTGTTGTCGTATCAACCAGACGGCAAGGACCAATATTCCCCTGCATTTCACCTACAACAACCTTCTTATCCCCTAATTTCTTCTTCAACGTGATGGACGCACAGTTTCCTGCTGAGAAGCAGACCGTCTGCCCCTCTCTCAGATAAGGCGCAATCCAGTCTGAGATTGACTCATGGCGTTTTGCCATAGCCGAAATCAATACAACCTCTGCATTCTTCAGCGCTTTCTCTACATCAAATGTAATCTCATGGATTACTGCGTGCCCTGTCCCGCAATTTCCAATCAGATTCATTTCATTTCCGGCTTTCTGAATAGCTTTCAGACGTGTACCATGCCATTCCTCGTCACAGATAGTGACCTCATGACCTTGAATCGTCAGGTAGGTAGCCATGAAAATAGCTGTACCGCCGCCTCCTATCACTGTTACTTTTGTTGCCTTTCCCATTGCCTTACTCTCCTTTTTTTATATTATAATCATAGTACTCTCATAAATTACTACGACTATTTCATGTTTATAACGTGCCTCAAACAGACATTTTTCAAATTGGAGAATTCAAAGCTACTTCTTCAAACGTATACCAGAGCTCTTATCAGTCTAAAAATTTTGACAGGAACAAATGACCAGTGTGCTCTCCTACTCGTTTCAACGCGGAATAGAGTAAAACCTGCGTCGTTGAAAAGAATGGAACCGGAATCATCTTTTCCAGTTCTTTTCCGATGCCTGAATTTAAATCTAACATCGGATGGTCAAAAACCACTGCATCCACATCCGAAAAATCTGCCGCTTTCAAATGCTCCATCATATCTTCATAGCAAATATTAACCACAGTATAGGGGTTCGTTTCCATAGTCTCCGACATATTAATACTCTGAACTACACTAATATCCATATTTTCAAAAAACATTCTTTCTAACAGACAGAATTCATTAGAAAAAATCGATACAATTGCAATCCGTCTGGCTTTAATCTGCCGCAGCACTCTGACCATTTCAGATGATGGCATTAAAGCCGGAATTCCCGTCATCTGCTGCAACGTGTTAACTAACTCATTTCCTCTGATACAACCTCCAAGGAAACTTGTTATTGCAATAACATCCGGCTGTGCCTCCATCAAAAGCTTTGCTGCATCCGGACATTTTCTGGTTACCTCCAAAAAACCATTATAAGACACTTCTCCAAAAGGTACCCGGGTCGTGGTAATCTGAACCTGATCCGGTACATTTTTATGAAATTCTTTTTCTATGGAAGCGCTCGCTCCCATTACAATAAGACCAATCAATGCTGTTTTTTTCTGCTGTAACATATGGTTCCCTCCTTGAATAATATAATTAACCTTCTACATTGTATCACAATCATTGCGGGAACCCTAATGCTTTACTTTTTATAATTTTAATATAAGCAACTAGTGTGCCAACTTTTTTCTATCAATTTTTTTGTGTATTTATGCCAATATCTTTCCGCATTTTTCCGAGATTTTAGCACTATTTTTGTACATATTGACAATCTATACCATATGTATTATAATTAATATTACAACTTTAATATTAATACTATTTTTATATTCTTATTATTGGAGAATTTATGGAAAATAAAAAAGAAAAAAGAGCAGATAAAATATATCAAATAATTTCAAAGCATTCCCAGAACTTAGAACTTTCATATCTAGAAACAGGACTTGTGTTTCTTCAAATTCAGAATATTGCGCGGGAGACAGGCATTACACCGAACAATGTAAGTCTGGAAAGTAAAAAACTCTATGAATCCGGGTGTCTGATACGGATTGGAAACCGCCCTGTAGCCTACGCTTCACTTGTTCATATAGAAAATCTTCTGGGCCGCACCGTAGAAACACGATTCTTCCCCAGTGTTGACAGCTTTATCCAATATTGTCTGCCAAACCAAGAGACTTATCATACACAGTCAGGTCTTCATTTAACAGAATCTTTTTCCGACTCCTCCTTTGAGCATATCATCGGGTGCAGAGAAAGCCTTTCCACTCCCATTAAACAGGCAAAGGCTGCTATGCTCTATCCGCCCCACGGTCTGCATGCCCTGCTTACCGGTCCTACTGGAGCAGGTAAAAGTATGTTTGCACGGGCTATGTATGATTTCGCTTCCAGAAGCGGACGAATTCAGGCTGGAAAATCCTTGATCACTCTGAACTGTGCAAACTACGCGGATAACCCGCAGTTGCTTATGTCACTCTTATTTGGTTATGTAAAGGGAGCTTTCACCGGCGCCGAACGTGAACGAAAAGGGCTGATCGACCAGGCTAATGACAGTATTCTCTTTCTGGACGAAATTCATCGGCTCAGTCCCGAAGGTCAGGAAAAACTTTTCCTCCTTATGGATCAAGGTGTATACAGCCGTCTTGGACAAACAGAACAGGAACACCGTGCCAACGTGCTTATTATCGGAGCAACCACCGAAAATCCATCTGAGGTCATGTTACATACATTTTTACGCCGAATGCCTGCACAGATATCACTTCCCGCCTTAAGAGAGCGCACCATTCATGAACGTCTGCAGCTGGTTATTTTCTTCCTCTGGAAGGAATCTCAAAATATCCATCTGCGTATTTCAACCCATTCCGCTGTAATTAATGCACTCTGCTCCTATGAGTGCAGCGCAAATATCGGTCAGCTTTCTTCTGATATAAAATTAGCCTGCGCCAACGCTTATTTTGATTATTTATCCGCAGTAAGTCCTTCCATGCTTGTGCATCTCAGACATCTGACCGAGCAGGTACACAATGGACTTTATATCATACCTACAGAAAGCAGCAAGATCCTGGATCCTATTTTAAAAAATGAACAGTTGGTCATTGACGGCTCTTCTCCCTTTCAGCAAAACCTGAAAAACTGCATCCGTGAGCACGATGATTTATGGGGCAGCACCACTATTTAAATATACATCCAAAAATTTCCCCTATAGACATGTTTTCCTGCCAGCGGATGTTTTATCACATACTTTACAGCAAAAGGCTCATGTCCTGATCGGACATGAGCCTTTTGCTGTAAATAATATTTTATAGCGATTCTTTCATTTCTTTCCGTTCAAAGCTCCCCCTGATACCAAGTGCTTCCCGATATTTTGCCACCGCCCTTCTGGATATCGGTATCCCCTTTTCATCAAGCATTTCTTTTAATTTCTGGTCACTGTAGGGTTTTGCTTTGTTTTCATTTTCAATCCATTTGCAGATCATATCTTTAATTTCCTGCGCGTTCATTTCCTCCTTCGTTCCATTTTTTACTACAGCAGCCGAAAACATATCTTTTAATAAAACTGTCTTCTTCGGAAATTGTATATATTTCCCCTTAACCGCCCTTGAAATCGTAGACGGATGCACTTCCATTTTTTCAGCAGCATCTGCCATCGTCATTGGTTTTAAATTTCCGCAATCTTCCAGATAATCATTTTGGAAATCCACAATCAGGTTCGCCAGGTTGAGCAGCGTCTCTCTCCGCTGTTCGACATTTTTCATAATGTATCTTACTCTTTGAGCTTTTTCCTGAAAGTATCTCTTCAGCTCCTTGTCCTGTGTTTCCTCCATCATCCGCAGATAATAGTCACAAATCTGATAATTTCCAATCCATGAATCATTCAGTATAATCTCCCACTTCTCTTCTTTTCTGACGATAATATCCGGAACTATATATTCTGTGTCCCTGGTTCCAAAGCCTCTTGCCGGTCTGGGATTCAATGTTGAGATCAGTAGTGCACATTTTCGCACCTGCGCCGTTGAAATATGCAGAAGCCTTGAAATCTTCCCTATATTCCCATCTGCCAGATCTTCCAGATGGTGCGCAATAATATTCTCTAATTCCGGAAGTTCTATTTTCATAGATTTTACCTGATACAACAGACATTCTTCCAAATCGGCGCTAAAAACGCCGATTGGTTCCAATTGCTTTAACTCCTCCAGACATTTTCTGATTTCTCCAACAGAAGCTCCGCACTGCACCGCCATCTCTTCTACAGGCATCGTAAAATATCCGCTGTCTTCGATACATTCTATCAGATATGTTTTTATTCTGATTGTGTTTTTATCATCAATTCCAATCTTAAGCTGACTTTTAAGATACTCCCGTAAATCTACCGATTCTTCTATCTTCTGATTCCATTTCCCATCTTCACTCGATGGTTGTACGGCATTGGAGAACAATGCGCTTTCTCCTGTACCATCTGTATGCTCCAGCATAGGATTTTCCAAATATTCAGATTGAAGAAATGCCTCCAGTTCAACATTATCCATTGTCAGAATTTCCAGCGACTGGATCTGCTGATGTGTAAGTATCTGTTTTTGTTTTTGTAACATCTGATAATGCTGTTCCATGCAAATCTTCTCCCTTTTATCTCACGGTACGTCTCAAACAGTCTTCCTATTTTCTTTGGTTTCTATTTTACCACCTTTTCTACTTCCTGTAAATGGACCATCACCTAAGTTTCACCCTCCAGGTTTTCCCATCACACATTTTTACGGAGTTTGCAGCAAGTGCAAACTCCTATGCTGAACTGTAACGTTACTGTGCACAGTAACCAGAAAAAGCTTATTGATCCACCACACATAAAATCCACTTTGTGAACTCCTGTTTTATTGAATCAATAAGCTTTTTATTTAAAATTCTATTATCACTTTGAACAAATCTCCGTCCAAATAGAGCTTGAATGTTCCGCCCTGCATCTCGGTCAGATCTCTTGCAATAGACAGTCCCAGTCCGCTGCCCTCCGTACTTCGTGACACATCGCCGCGGATAAATCGTTCAGTCAGTTCCTCTGCATTGATATTAAGAGGATTCTCAGAAATATTTTTCAAAGAGAATTCCACTCCGTTTTCTTTGACCCTCAAATCCGCATAAACGCGGGTTCCCGTCATGGCATACTTTGCCGCATTGTTGAAAATATTTTCCAGTACTCTCCACATCCGTCTGCCGTCCACATGGACGATCGCCGGCTCCTCCGGAAGAGATGCGACTACCGTCAGATTCTTTGCTTCCATCTTCTCGGAAAATTCTCCGATCGTCTGGTTTACCATCTCTACCAGATTGACATCCATCATCTCCAGCGTGATATTTCCGCTGCTTACCTTAGATGCTTCCACCACGTCTTCGGTCAACGTCTTCAGTCTTTGTGCCTTTGCCTCCAGAACCTCCAGATACCCTTGAATCTTTGGATCGTCCAGATTCTCCCGTTTCAGCAGATCCACATAATTAATGATCGATGTAAGAGGAGTCTTGATGTCGTGGGATACATTCGTGATCAAATCCGTTTTCAGCCGCTCGCTCTTCATTGCCGCCCCCACCGCATTGTTCAGTCCATCTCCGATACCATTGACCAGTTCTGCCATCTCACGGCTTTCCCCATGTACCTTCTCAAGCGGGATCTGATAATTCACATTCCCAGAAGCAATTTCCTGAATTCCCTTGCGTATCCGATCCTTATCAATAGCGCTTCGGATAGTAAGATACAATGCTCCGAGTTCTGCCGCAAACATCAGCAGCATAATAAATCCATTCCCACCTGCCAATATCGCCAGCCAGTGAATCAGAACAAATCCGCCGATCAGAAGAAGCGACCGCAGGCACACACTCCGATGTCTCCAGAGCTTACTAAAGATTCGGTACACCCAAACTATCACACTATTTTTCCAGATTGTTTTTCCCTTGATCCTGCGCACCAGACTCAGGTAACCGGTCAGAAAAAGTATCATCGTACTGCCTACATAGCCCACGATCACCAGTGCGTCCGCAGCCGTCATAGAAAATGTATAATAAACATATCCCGCATGGTACTGATTCATCTTATAAGGCATCGATGTATAACCGAGCCCTGTCCAGTTCGCTCCCAGAAACCATGTTATCCCAATCCACGGTATGATAACTGCCGCTGCGCCAAGCCCAGTCTTCCATCGGTCGAATCCATTGAGATGCAGTTCTTCATCGTTCATACGCCGTCCGGCAATCACAGTCAGCCAGACCAGAGAAACCATCAGCAGAATTCCGCCAAGAATGATAAATATTCCCGCATTGCGCAGATATGGCGCATATTTCCCATATTCCTTTGCGCTTACATAGAAAATATCCTGTACCGGATATTCTGTATCCACTGCCGCGGCAAATATATATTCTCCGTCTGCTCCATAGGCTGCCGGCACTCCCCGCCACTCGGACGCATCCGCATGCATGTTGCTTTCAAAATCCGCCAGCTTCGGCTTCACGACTACATATTTCCCCGCTTTCTTTATTTTCTCAATACTTGCTTCCACCTGTTCAAATTTCTCATACGCGCCGTTATTTGTATAAACGATCTTGTGTTCTTTATCCACGAAAAGATATTGGAAGTTTGTATTGCCCTCAGCCCACATCTCATCAAATACTTCATACTGCTCGAAATCCCATGGAATATTTGAAACCGCGCTTTCCAATGCAACAAATACATTTTCCAGTTCTCCATTCAACTCCGGCGTTTTATTTACCACCTCCAGAACATTTTCTGCACCTACAGGCTTCACTGTCTCGACAATTCCCGGCTGGAAAGGCCAAAAGTCCCCGTAAAGCATCTCTCCGTCTGGATTCAGTATCTGTATTCTTTCTCCATAATAACCCATCGGTGAATACCCGCCCTCCAGCGCCTGAATTACATTTTGAACCAGATCTTCTTCATAATAACTTTCACTCTCTTCTGCAAAAGCAGCGTTAAGCTTCAGATCACCTTTTTGTAATAAATCTTCAAATTCATCAAGATAATAATAGTAATATGCTCCGTCCCGCTTCTTACAAACCACGATAGTTGTATCAGCATAGTTCTTGCCCGATTCCCATTCAACCAGTTCACCCAGTTTATAACTCAGCCCGGACACATTTTCGCCGCTGATCTTCCCATTTTTATAATATTCCATTATATCCACAACACGACCCGGATCATATTTACCGTCCATTATCTCAAGAGACCGTTTGGACACGATGCCGTCCATCACATTGTATGAAACATCCCGCATACGTTCTTCAAATGCAGAAGACTCCTCATACGCATTCTCCTGAAATCCCATCAGATTGTCGGAATTCACGATTCCCTCTCCCTGATTTCCCAAAATCAGCACCGAACTCAGGCTTACAACAATGGCAGACACAACCGCTGCTCCTATAAGCCCCGCTTTTACCGGTATGCTTCTATACCATTTCTTCATAATATACTCCTTTACATTTTCTCAATCTTGTATCCCACTCCCCAGACCACCTTCAAATATCTCGGATCCTTTGGGTTGATCTCTATCTTCTCCCGGATATGACGGATATGTACCGCCACCGTGTTGTCTGCCCCGATCGCATCTTCATTCCAGATTGATTCGTATATCTGATTTATCGAAAATACTCTCCCTTGATTCTTCATCAATAATAATAAAATATTGTATTCGATCGGCGTCAGTTTCACTGCATCGCCGTCCACGGTCACTTCTTTTAAATCATCGTTGATCCGCAGACCGCCTACTTCATACACCTTCTCTGCGTTCTCCTGCTTTGTACCGCCGAATTTTGTGTATCTCCTCAACTGAGATTTCGCCCGTGCCACAAGCTCCAGTGGATTAAAAGGCTTCGTCACATAATCATCGGCTCCTACATTTAATCCAAGAATCTTATCCACATCCTCAGATTTTGCCGACAATATGATAATCGGAATGCTGTGCTTCTCCCGGATTTTCAATGTTGCCCGGATACCGTCCAAACGCGGCATCATCACATCTAAAATCAACAGATGAACCTCCTCCGTCTCCAGCACTTTAAGCGCCTGCTCTCCATCGTATGCCTTCAGAATGTGATACCCCTCCTGACTCAAATATATTTCAATTGCTTCTACGATTGCTTTGTCATCATCACATACTAATATATTGTACATTTCTCATCACCTCCCTTACAGTATACATGATATCAGTGAAAATTTAAGGAGTATTGGGGAAAATCTTATGAAATTATTAATTCTTTAAAATTCCTATAGATTCGAGCCTTATGTACAGAGCTGACAATGGCGGTTTTATGGGATTTTTCGATATTTGATACATTAAGAAAATGGTCTTTATTTACTCAACTAGTGCTTTACTAGTGTTACTCCCCCTTAAGCTACTAGTGCTACTCTACTAGTGTTACTGCTTGCCGATCGAATGCTGCTTCTCCGAATTGGCAGCAGTACGTTTTACAGCATCACATTTATAAACATTCCTTTTTTAAGGTGTCTAAAATGTCTTGATAGCCTGTAGCTCTACTTCACTTGTCCATGTCCGTTGGAAGTCTGCAACACCTACATGATGCACCGGTGCAGCAGCCAGGTACTGCTCATAATATGCCCGGTACTTCCGGCTGCGTCTCGGTAACCTCAATGTCCGCATTGCCTTATCGCTTATATTCCGTACATATTCAGCAGATACCCCCTGACGCTCCCCGGTCTCCCTCAATGTCAGCCCGTCCATATACCGCCGCCGGATAACATGCGCCTGATCAGCCGGAAGAGAATCTATTGCAATCCACAATTCACGCTTCATGGCTTCCCGGTCGAGCCGCCGGACGCATTCATCTTCAAGGTCCTCACCAGATGCAACAGTATCCCCAAGAGTCAAGTCCTCGCCCTCTTCTCCTATCGGTGCGCTCAGGCTCTGTATCCGCTCCATTCCGGCATCTTCCTGCAGCCTGCGCAGTTTCTTGCGGCTCACCCCCAAAAGGGCGCACAGCTCACGCTCAGATGGTTCAGAGCCATAATACTTGAGGTATTCCCCTGATATCCGCTTGTATTTCTGGATGTCCTGTCTTGCATGGCTCGGAATCCGGACAACATTACCGCAGTTATCAATATAACGGATCATGCCCTGCCGGATCCAGAAAGCAGCGTAGTTGATAAATGGGATGCCCTTTTCTGAATCATAATGCCGCACCGCTTCACACAACCCCAGATACCCTTCCTGTCTCAGATCGTCCATCTCTGCATGACCGGAATACTTCAAGGCAATCTTTGATATAAAGCCTTTATTCTGCTCCCACAGGGCAAGCATACGCTCAGCTTCGTTCTCATGCGCTCTGATCAGAGCTACCAACTGTTCATTCGTCATAGTGCGCCACCTTTCAAAAATACCCCAGACGCGAGGAAAAATCGTCCGGGGCACCTTTATCAAATTATTAGGTCATGTCTTATGCTGCAGGTTTGTTCTGCTGGTAGTAGATCGCCTTTTTCTTGTTATCCAGCACATGCGCGTCATATACAATACGTCCCTCAATCAATGTTCCGCTGATTCCCGGCGGATCCTGGTGTGTTTTGTAATCTGCTAACTTGGTGGGGCAGACTGTAGCGCACGGATGGGCTACCATGAAGCCGAAATCCTCCGGCACACGCTTAGATGATACTTTAATCACATTCATACCGTCCAGATTGGATATAACACCCTTTAATCGCATATCTTCCCCAACATTCGTATTCAATACAATCTCTCTGCTCTGCTTCATCAGCTGATACACTTCCGGCACTACTAAAAGCACCCGTCCTGTTTCATGCACCTCTGCATCATCAAGAACTGTGGTAGCCTTGATAATTTCCGTGTAAATGTTATCCGCTGTCAAAGTTACCGATTCCGGCTTAGTTCCTGCATTTTTACACATGTTACCATACACATATGAATCAACCTCGGGCACAACTACCTCCCTCAGCTGACGCGCCAGCGCCGAAGCTGCTTCAAGCGTTCTTCCTGTCTCGTCACTATCCAGCTTATCAATCACAAACGTGAAAGAGCGATCTTTTGTGATCGTCATTGATTGCGTGTTCGCTGTAAGATTTCCGATTGCCCCATAACGTGACCCAGTCGCCCCGGACTCGCTGCCATCACGGTCATAATCATTCATTGCAGATGTGCCAATCTTGTACACCTTTACCGTATACGCCCCTGTCCAGTCAAAATCATTATTTGTAAGAAGAGACTTCTTACTCTCTGCCTTAAATAGTTCATCAACATACGGCAGGTACTTCGTTACTAATTCTATTGCCATTTACCCAACTCCTATACTTTTAACCCCATAGCTCTTCGGATGTCATCGTCTTTAAAACCATTTCCGCCAGTAGGACCGACTGCGTTTAAAATCGGTTCTTTCATCTTCTGGGCATACGGGGCTATAATCTTTAAACATTTGTCAACGGTTTCTTTATCCAATCCTGCGAACTCATCAGCAAGCTCTTTGTCAAGCCCGGCATTTGCGACGGCTTCACGTACATATAACGCGCGTTCTCGCTTCTGCAAGTCGAGTTCCCGCTGATCCGGTTCATTCGTTGTCTTTGCCCTGGCAAGCCGCTCTTGGACAATGCGGTTCACTTCGTCCTGCGTGAAAGTCCTTTCGCCTGTCTGTACGGTCTGCTGCGGTTCCTGATTATTTACAGTATTTGTGTTTCCTTCCATGTTTCCACGTCCTTTCCCCGTTTAACGCCCGGTCGGCTCTTTGGTTACTGCCTAAATACGAAAGACAAGCAAATAAAAAAGACGCAAGAACAGCTATTAGTCATTTTTGACTATTAGTTATTCCCACGCCCTTGTAAAGGCTTACACACCAGAGAGGTAACATCTGTGTGCGGTACTCTATATTTATTCTATTTGCTCTAAAACAATTATATCACACTGACCTCCAACAAATCAACTACTTTTCCAATCACAATCACATCATTTCCCGCTGTTCCCCCGCTGTTCGATGCCAGATCCTCCCTGTTTCCTGATCTGTTTTGGTGCCGCTGTTTCACTGACACCATATGCCCTCTTATACTTCCCGTTTGACGGCTGTCTCTTCCATTTCTTCACTAATGGAGACAGCAGCCGGGTTATTCCGGCAAGCTCCTGATCGTCTGTATATGAAACCCTGATCCTTACGCTCATGTATGCCACCTCTTTTCGTTTGTTTTGGTAAACCGTTCGGCAACGTTGCGAACGTTCTCTTGTCCATGCCGCCCCGGTTCTGCTGTTGGCGCAGCTCCCCGGGGAGGGCAGCACGTGTTTTATTTCATTCTGATCAACAACGGTCTGCGCTGGTCAGTAAAGGCAAACAACTTCTGCAGATACTCTCTACACGCATCATGTTCCTTCCGGCAGATTAGAAGCACAATTTTCGTCATATTATATGTATCAACGTCCATCTTCAACAGCACTTCTACTGATTCAGCAACTATCTTGTTGAATTCTTCTCTATCTTTCATAACACTCTTCCTTTCGTGTTCAATTCATGTTATTATGTACCTGTCACATACCATCGCCCATAAGCGCGTATGTTGACATATACGGCGCCCTGTGGATGTTTTCATCTACGGGGCTTTTGTTTTCTGCTTATCCGGATTATCCACCAGAGAAAGTAACCAGCAAGGATTATTTTCCATAAATGAAAGCTCTCCCGTGGTAAAGGCAGCTTTCGGAACATACATTATATAAAACGTCCTCCATTCAACCGGAAGAGCAAGATTCTGCTCTTTAATTAATTTAGAGATTAATTTTTTATCTATGTATTTTCCGCACTTCTGTTCAATTTTTTTTGACATAATTTCATCTTTTTTAATTTGTTCATCGTTTGCCTTGCATGGCATTTCCCAACCTGTTATTTTTAAAATATCCTCTGTAAGTATTCCACCTATAAACAAATCTTCTCTACCTAAATAGGCACATGAACACAAAACACGAAAAACTCTTAGAGGAAAACTCATCATCCGCATTGTATCTGTCATTAACCCCTCTTTGTCGAATGGATCTGTATGTTCATAATATTCACACATAGTCTCCAACCATCTATTCCAAATTTCCCTAGATATCTTCATCACTATTCCCCCTCATCCTCATCTAAAAGTCCATACTGTCGCATATAATCTTTAGTCATTTTTTTTCTTTCCAGTTGGGGATTAGATTTTTTTTGTGTTTTCTGCCTCTGTTGTGTTGATTCCGCGCTTTCTGATTTTTGTTTTTGATATCGCTTATGGTTCTTTGCAAATCCCCGCATAGCCAGCAATAAGTTTGTAACTGGTTCGCCTTTTATTTTCCATCCGTCTTTTTCCATGCGGTTATAAAAAGCCTGTATGCCATCTTCCGAAAGATTAACCTTACCTTCGTCCGCACACTCCTGACAGTCTATAAGAGTAAAGGGGGATGCTCCGCCAGCGTCAGCAGAAGGCGGAAGCGTATCCCCTTCCTTAAGAGTAAGAGAATTAAAAAGAGTATTTTCTAACTCTTTTTCTTCTCTTACTTTATTCTTACTTTTATCTTTAGAGTTACATTTTGTTACATTACCGTTATACTCCGTTACTTCACTGTTACATTGTAACATTTTTCTTTCTCTGTATTCCCTCACTCTTTTAGCTGAGGCGCTTTCACTACCAGTACAATCTAAAGCCTCTGGAATAAATAAACTATCATTCTCATGCTCTGTTGTCACCATTTTATTTTCAATAAGAAAATCAATGGTTTGTTTCACAAGCTCAAGCGGTTCATTAAATTCTTCTGCAAGTTCCTCCTCAATGGAATCATATACACCTTGGTAAAAAATGTAGCCTTTGTTGTCCAGACTTAAAAGCATCATCCGCAAATAGATAACTTGCATTTCAAGTCCTTGTGATTGCTTACGCATTTTCTTTTGAGATAGTTGGTTAAAGTATGTATTCTTTAGCTGTAACCAGAACAACCTTTTTTCTGCTGCCATTTTCACTCCTTCCCTTCCAGCCGTTCATAGTCAATTACATCTTCCGGATCAATGCACAGAGCCTTGCACACTCTGCCGAAACGCTCCATCTTGACATAATAGCCGCGTCTCATCCGGTACACGATACTGACGCTTACACCGGCTTTGTCAGCAATCTGCTGCGGTGTCATGCAACTCTTTACCATTGCTGAGATAATCACATTCACTTTAGCGCATACCAAATCTATCACCTCCTGTACTTCTCCAGCTCTGCATCGATTTCCATCAGTTCATCTGCATATTCTGGTTTCCAGCTCTTCCCAGAACACAATACAATCTCCGAACGTCTTAGTACTAACGCAGTATAGTCTCTGATCTGTTCTGTTTTCATCCGTTTACACTCCTCCTTTTGTACCGGTACAAATCTTCCATTTCCTCACACCCTGCCCGGGGTGTTTAATTGGCTTTTTCAAATTATTTCCGTTACATTAACTCCCAAACTACGAGCAATCTTACCGACTGATGCCGGTGTTACATTTTTTTGGTTCAGAATCATAGCGTAACGCTGGCGGCTGATTCCGGCACGCTCCGCAGCCTGTCCGATGGTCAAGCCGCTGTTCGCTAAAGCAATTTCAAATTTCCTGTTGTCGATTGTCATTTTCTCACCTCGCTTTACAACTTTTGTTGTTACCAATATTACAGCTTTTGTTGTTATTTGTCAACAACTTTTGTTTTAAATTTTGTTGACTTATATTTTTATCGCTGTTATCATATTAGAAAAGGAGTACACGATTATGAGCTTCCCAGAAAATTTAAAGAAATTACGCATTAAAGAAAATATAAGCCAACAAGAACTTGCACAAAAAATCGGTGTATCGCAGACAGCTATATATCAATGGGAAAAAGGAACTAGAACACCTAAAATAGATGCCATCGCAAAATTAGCTAATGTTTTGCACGTTACCCCAGCACATTTGTTTATGACGGAAAAAGACGGAGATGATGTTATAGAAGTGACTATTCCCGATATATCAGGAAATAACATAAAAGATTATTTAAATGTAATTCTCCCGGAATATATTGAAGAATGCAGAAAAGAACAAGAGTTATACAATAGTATTGATAAAAAGAACACTATACTTAAAAAATTAGATGAGCTCAACTCACTAGGGCAAGACAAAGCCATAGAACAAGTAGAACTGCTCACTAAAATCCCAGAATACCGAAGAGACGAATAACGCTCAGATCGGAGGCATCACACCGACCGACTGTGGTCACTGAAGAACGCTTACTAAAATTTTAGTATTTGCGCCAGCGCAATTCGTACCACAGGACGAAAACAGCTCAAGCCAAAATATTAGCTCTTCATAATGAAGAACCGCCCATAAAAATGTGAGCCTGCATTGTTTCGTTTTCGGATGTCACTATTAGTCACATCTGAATCAGAACCACCGTACAAATAGGTACACTGGTAAATGAGTTTTTTTCCATATTGGGAAGAAACTGGAACAGCCCTAGAAATCGCACAACTATGCTTTGTGCTCGATAGTCCTCAAATACTTCGTACGTTTTTCGTACGAAAGGAAAATATAGTTTCGCTAATATCTTAGCGAAACCGTACATTGACAATAATATACTTACCTAGGGAGCTGATGAGGTGCTGCACTGGTTGCCGGATACTAAAGAAGGGAGCTGGTGCCAATGGTTACATATAACGATTTATTTACGTTTGTAATTATGCTTTGTGCTGTGATTACCCTTGTTATCACGATTTATAGACACAAAAAATAGCGCCCCTGTCTGGTAAACTGAGCGCTATTTTGTAAAACTCATTTACCGGCAGCTAGATGTCAGCTAGCTATCGGCTCCCTTGTTAAGTATATTATAGTCAATTCAAGTAAATATGTCAACTATCTTCCCTTTCCTCACACCCTGCCCGGTTTCATGAAGGGAGATAGATAATATGGCACTGATAACTTGCCCGGAATGTTCCGGCACTGTATCCGACAAAGCGTATACATGCCCTCATTGCGGCTATCCACTGCAAGGCAAAGTATTTGTACCACCGGTAGTCAAACGCACCGCAAAGCGCCGTCCTAACGGCTCTGGCACCATTGTTTACAGGAAAGGCAGCTACCGTAATCCGTACCAAGTCCGGGTGAATACACGGATTGATGCCCGTGGATATCCAAAGTTTGACGTTTTGGGGAATTACCCGGATCGTGTGACTGCAAGTATTGAGCTGGCAGAATTTAACAAGAATCCTTTTGATCCAGCAAACCGCAAGAAGACATTCGCTCAAGTATTTGATGCGTGGTATCAATGGAAGTATAAACAGCCGGTTGATTCATCTGAAAAGAAGAACAGCTCACAATATTGCTATACTGCTGCCTTTAAAAAATGCAGCGTGCTGCATACCCGTGTTATGTCTGAGATTCGCTCTGTGGAGCTTCAGGAGATTCTTGACCGTGAAGACCTGTCCCACTCCATGCTTGAGCATATTAAGAATTTATTCAACCAGATGTACAGCTTTGCTCTGCAATTTGAAATTGTATCAAAGAACTGTTCGGAATTTGTAAGCATTGGAAAAGAGGACGATACAGAAAGTGGCGTGCCTTTCACTAAGGATGAGATTGCATTGCTCTGGAAGAACAAGGATGTGCCTTTTGTAGATACCATCCTTATATACTGTTACTCTGGTTGGCGCATTAACGAACTGGCCAGAATGCCGCTTGCTGATATTGATTTAGACAGCAGAACATTCACCGGTGGTTTAAAGAACCGGTACAGCCGTAAGCGTACCGTTCCAATTCATTCAAAGATATACGACATGGTTAAGGTTCGGTACAATCCCAAATTCAAAAGCCTGATCTATCACGATGGCACCCAGAATATTTCCGAGGGAAAATACAGGGAATATTTTACGGCGGCGCTGAAAACCTGTGGCATTACCACAGAGCATACTCCCCATGACTGCCGGCACACATGCAACAGCCTGTTGTACCGCGCTGATGTGGACAGGGTGGCACGTTATAGAATCATGGGGCATACAGGGAAAGATATCAATGAAAAAATATATACCCACCTGACCGTTGAACAGCTCCGTGATACGATTGAGAAAATTTAAAATAAGCCATGAATACAGCTTTTACCGTTGTACTCATGGCTTTTCCAATAGTATTAGTGTTAGTTTCATGAAATCTGGAATTTCCCATATTTACGGCATTTCTTGGATATTTCCTCTTATGAAATTATTAATTCTTTAAAATTCCTATAGATTCGAGCCTTATGTACAGAGCTGACAATGACGGTCATTATAGCCTTTCAGGCAAGCTATGAAAGGGGCTGATGCTATGGTTACATATGGTAATTTATTTACGTTTGTAATTATGCTTTGTGCTGTAATTACCCTTGTTATCGCGATTTATAGACAGGAGAAAATCAGTTGTCAAGTTATCCTTCACATTTTTGCTCCCCGCCGCATATAATATAATCGAAACCAGACTTTCTATTTTTATTATATAGAAAAAGGAGTTATTATGAGTTTAAAAGGACTTGATGTCAGCCAATTCCAAGGCGTTATAGATTGGTCACAAGTAAAAAATGCAGGATATCAGTTTGCCATGCTCCGTGCTGGTTACGGATATGGTACGGTGGATGAGCAATTTCACAGAAATGCTTCTGAGTGTAATCGTCTCGGCATTCCTATCGGTGTATACTGGTTCTGCTATGCCCTAAATCCTGAAATTGCGGCACAGGAAGCAGACGGCTGTCTAAATACGGTTTCAAAATATCGGCTGGATTATCCTGTCTGCTACGATATCGAACAGGCAACAATCAACTACGCAGCAGAAAACGGTGTTACCATAACCCCGGCGCTTGCTACAAATATCGTCAAATCCTTCTGTAACCGGATTGAAGCACGCGGATATTTTGCCATGTATTACAGCAACCGCAATTTCCTAAACACTTACTTTCCGGCAGACCTGTCAAAACGCTACGCACTCTGGTACGCATATTATAACAATACCTTTGACGGTACAGACTGCGGCATCTGGCAATCCACCTCTCAAGGAAATGTTCCCGGTATTGCAGGAAATGTAGATTTAGACACTAGTTTTGTAGACTATCCGTCTGTCATCCGCGGCGCTGGACTCAACCATTTAAGCGGCGGTACACCAACCCCTCCGCCGGTAAATTATATTACCTATGTCATTCAACCCGGAGATACATTAAGTGAAATCGCACAGCGATATGGAACGACAACGAAGATACTTGCAGAATTAAACGGAATTTCCAATCCAAATCTCATTTACTATGGAAATACACTCCGTATTCCTGAAAATTAATAGGGCGATTTTAGAAAATACAAAGATTTTTTCAATTCCTTTAATAAAATCGACATACTTTGAACACATTTTGTGGTTATACTATGTTACAGATAGTTGAAACAACAACTATCTCCCCCTCATAAACGTGAACGCGCCGGGGAAGAACCCCCGGAGCATCACGTAACTCTCATTCCTTTGTATAATTATAAACACAAACGAAAACCCGTCAGCCGAATGGTTGACGGGTTTTCGCATGTATAAAACATATAAAACATTGATTTTCAGATCCGCTTTACAAGCAGTTAAAGACAGACTTTATATTTTAAAAAAAGTTTTTAGACTTTCATAATATTTTTTCGATTTCTTTTATTGTTACAACATAGTTTAGACACATTTCTTGGATATACTAAATTCAGATAGTTGATTAACAACTATCTCCCCCCTCATAAAGTATTGACATTCAGGGGAAACACCCCTGATGTCGCACTTTACTCTCATTCCTTTAGATAACTATAAAACAACGGAACCCGTTAGCCGGAAGGTTAGCGGGTTTTCGCTGTTTCCACATCTGCTCTAATTACCTTTCGGTCAAATTCGGGTCAAATTTTTCTAAAGGAGGGCTTAACTTATGAGTGATTTTGAAATGCTCTCCATCGTACTAATGATACTTAGTATTGTTGTAACGATTTTGATTGCGTACATAAATCAATCAAAAAAGTAACCGCCCCTCGACCAAAGGATTACGGTTACTTTTTTAAGTAATAAAATAATTTGGACTAACCAACTATCAGTAGTGCCTTATTTATATCTATAATATACCACTCACTAAGCACATTGTAAATATGCAACTTTGTAACGCCCTAACCCTAATTTTTCTATTTTTTCTTCACTCTTCTTCTCACAAAATAATAACAAATCACCTGCAATACGATCGTGACAAGCCATGATGCTGGATAAGATATGAAAAGGATATCCAGCGAACGTTGCTTTGGGAATACAAAAAATATCCACACGATTCTGGTTCCTACTGTGCCGACAATAGACAAAACCATCGGCGCTGCCGAGTATCCCATTCCACGCAGT
Organism: Mediterraneibacter agrestimuris; assembly: GCF_943193195.1. Classification (GTDB taxonomy): domain Bacteria; phylum Bacillota; class Clostridia; order Lachnospirales; family Lachnospiraceae; genus Schaedlerella; species Schaedlerella agrestimuris. Next base: position 146,072 of record NZ_CALPDG010000001.1, read on the forward strand.
GCTCCCGGAAACAGATCCATCAGTCCACACATAAAATAAGTAACTGTTGTATACAACAAGATTTCCATTCCGCACTGGATCACCGCCGCATCAGATGTATAGATTTTCAAAAGCTTTGGACCGAAAATATATGCGCCTCCGCCCAGAGTCACCGATACAATAATTGATAGCAGGATACAGTTTTGAAGCACCTTATCCATTCGTTTCCATTTCCCTGCGCCGTAATTCTGACTGGTAAAGCTCATACATGCCTGCGTGATCGAATTGACAGACGCAAATAAGAACCCGAAAATATTATTGGCAGCCGTATACCCCGCCATCGCAACAGAGCCAAAAGAATTTACAGATGACTGCAGCAGAACATTGGAAAAATTAATCACTGTGCTCTGTATTCCCGCTGGAATCCCTACTTGAAAAATTTGTTTCAGATAGGAACCTTTCAACATCAGACTGGAAAAGCGAAGCTGATAACTTGCTTCTGTTTTATACAGGCAACGCAGCACCAGAATGCAGGAAAGCATTTGCGCGATTACTGTAGCAATTGCAACGCCCGCTACACCCAGATGAAAAACGACTATCAAAATCAAGTTCAAACCAGCGTTTACCATTCCTGATATAATCAGGAAGAAGAGCGGTCGTTTTGTATCTCCAACCGCGCGCAGGATCGCCGCTCCGTAATTATAAAGCATGAAAAATGGCATCCCTGCAAAGTAGATTCTCATGTAAAGCGCTGACTGGTCAATCACATCCTCCGGAGTGTCCATCAATCCAAGCGCCACTTTGGAAAAGAACAGACCAACAAATACCATTACAATCCCGCTGATAAGTGCAAATGTAATCGCCGTATGTACTGTTTCCGACATCTCCCTCTCCTTGCCGGAAGCATAGAAACGGGCTGCCAGCACATTTGTCCCAAGTGAAATACCAATAAACAGATTAATAAACATATTGATCAAAGCCGTTGTAGAACCGACAGCCGCAAGCGCCTGGCTTCCCGTAAATCTTCCTACCACGATGATATCCACTGCATTAAACAAGAGCTGCAAAATGCTGGACAACATCAGTGGTATGGAGAATGATACCAGCTTATCCATGATTGAACCATTGCACATGTCTATTTCATATTTATTCCTTTTTGACGATACTGAATCCATTATAAAACCTTCTTCCTTTATTTTTTACAAATATTCTTATTTTATCAAAGAGTATCTTCATTATTTTTCAGCATAACATAAAGCCACCCTAAATATAAGGGGTATTTTTATGTTTTACTCCTTATATTCAGGGTGGCCTATTATATGTAATACTCGATTACTCTTCCTTTACATCACGCTTTCTTACGGACTTTACAGCAAGTGCAAAGTCCTACGCTGAACTGTTACCAAAATGTATCTTCCGCAGTTCTTCTACATCATCACAAATCGGATGCAGTGGACACAGATCACAATCCAAAATAATATTTTTCAAGATATGGTCAAAGGCATTAGTGATTTCCTCTGTCTTTTTCCCTTGCTCAATCAACTCTTTTATCACCGGAAGTTCTTCCGTGATAAACAGTACCTGCACATGCTTTGCCTCAAACTCTTTCTTATATTTATCGATGATCAGATGTCCAATGGTCGCAAAATCCAGCCCCGCTTTCACAGCCTGTTTGCTGACCTTCACCTGCTCCCTTTGCTCCATACTGGAAGAAAGCATCATATATCCTTTCGGAATTATTCTAAACCGTGCAAACTCCATCTTCTTTATCTGCTGATATGCTTTATTCTGGTCTTCAGCCGGCTCTGCCTGAATCCATGTAATTCGTGTAAACGGCACGTTGCCCTTGATTTCCTGTAAATCTTTTCCGTAGAGAAGAATCTTATCTTCGCCGACGAGTTCCTTAGAGGAAGTTACTGCCTGATAACAAGTAGACAGATACGCCCGGTCTCCCAGCTCAAACGCAACTTCATTTCGTAAAAGGAATTCATTTTCCGTAAGCATAGACCACTGTTTTACAGGCTGTCCGGTCAGATTCCTTGCCTCAAAAGGCGCAAGTATCTCTTCTGTTGTCTTGATTACTTTATCATATACCTGCATTGTCAAATATGGTCCTCAACCTTCTTGGATTCATGATATTTTAACAGTTTGTCATATATAAACTCAATCAGCTTGGAGTCTGAATTTGTAATATAGATTACAAACAGTATACCCGTAATTGCTGTGACAACAGCAAACAGTTTTAGGATAAATTTCAATAATTTTTTCATCCGCATTGCTCCTCCATTCTTCTACAGTCCCTTTTGTCTCGCATATTCTGCAGCGCCCAGTGCGCCCATCAACTGCGGGTCTGTCTTAAGGTCAATGACTTTCATGCGGAGTACCTTTTCAATGGCTGCCTTTAACCCCTGATTCTTTGCACAGCCTCCGGTCAGGGTAATGGCGTCCTTTGCACCTGCTTTTTTTGCCATAACAAAGCATCGTTTTGCCACCGCCTGCTGAATGCCCGCCGCGATTTCATTTCTCGGCTTACCTTCGCCCACCAGTGTAATTACCTCTGACTCTGCGAATACCGTACACTGGGCTGTGATCGGTATTACATTTTCCGCAGTCAGGCTTAGGTTGGAGAATTCTTCCAATGACAGCTCGAATGCATTTGCCATGGACTCAAAAAACCGTCCGGTTCCGGCAGCGCACTTGTCATTCATGGCAAATGTTTTGACCGTTCCGTCAGTATCAACGGCAATTCCCTTGACATCCTGTCCGCCGATATCGATGATCGCCCGCACAGAAGGATCCGTCACATGCACGCCCATGGCATGACAACTAATCTCGGAAATATTTTCTGCTGCCTGTGGCACCTTGTTACGTCCGTATCCGGTTCCAATCAGATAGGTCAGATCAGAAATCTCTTTCAGTCCCGCTTCCTGAACCGCCAGTTCCAGTCCCGCTTTTGCGCTCTCTGCGCTATTGATCTTACTTTTGATCGTATTGGCTGATACGATTCTTCCATCTTCATCCAAAATCACTGTTTTTGTATATGTAGACCCTACGTCACATCCACCGAAATATTTCATCTCATTTACCTCCTGCTTTCTCTACCATGTCAGTTCGTCACTGTAATCTAAATACGTCTCATCCAGCGGCGTCTCACGGAATACCGTTGACATATATTTGTTTACAGCATCACGCATTGCTTTCCTTGATACCGTTCTTGGATCCATCAGATCATGCTGTACCCAGATGAGATGAATACCGCGTTCTCTCGCCTGATCTTCAAACAGACCGTGCAATCCGCCGAAGTTCTTGCAGGATACATGATCATACATAATGACAATGTTGGCATTGAATTTCTCGCACATTTTCCAGCATTCATCCAGCGCATTAACATAGCCGCCGTTACTGTGAGAACGCATCATCATCCGCTCATAAGCCATTGCCATATCTGTCAGAGCCTGCTCTTCATCTCCGATATGATAGAAGTGGTAGCTCAGCATACTCTCCATATCCACCAGTGTACGGATGCCCCATGTATGCTCCGCCCATGTTGTGAAATGTGTGTAATAATGAGCCGGACAGCACCATACGATCGCACGGTACTTATAATCTCTTCTGTCTGCCGCCTTATCTTCCTCGTAGCCTTTGAGCATCATTTCATTGACTTTTTCATCCTGCTTTGTCAAAAATGGATCGAGACATGCCGCAGTCTGGAATTCATACTCTCTCTGCAAGGAGAGTGCGCTTCCGATCACCTGTGGATACGGGGTGCAGTTAACATCCCATTTATCCAGCATACACTGGGTTGTGCGGTTATATTCTTTAGCCTTCTCCCAGAATGCATCCCAATCCCATTTGACATTGTATGTATCTTCGATAAACTTAATACAGTTCTTCAAATCCTTTACCGCATAAGCATTCGTCTCCGGCTCGTTGAACCGCTGCGGCGGCGTCAGGGTAAATGTGGGCAGCTTCTTCATATAGCGGTCCATGAAAAGCGCAGCCCCCAGTGATCCATCGCATGGCATGGAACTGGTAATAAAGGAGCTTCCCACCTGTGGATAATCATCCACGATCGCACAACCGACTTCTGCCGATGGAAGCGGACATACATCTGCCGCCAGTCCCATTCGCTCTGCCGCATCCACATACATCACATTGGCGTTCTGGTCTACCTCACCCGGAAGGCAGACCGGAGACATAGCAATGTCAATCCAGTCCAGCATTGGAAATCCAGCCATGATAATTGAGGGGGTCATCTCATCAAACATAACCGTTTTCCCGCGAAGAGACGCCGCCCGTTTATTTTTTGGAGAATTCAGATTCTCATCCCGCTCGATAATCTTTGCGATAACATCTACCGAATTGTGCACTACCCCATAGAATTGTTCTTGTGTGTACCGAAGCTGATTGCCCCGCAGTCCCAGTTTGTGGCGGTCCAGCATATTTGCAACAGTCAGGTAGGACGCCATCCATGGATAACGCTCAAAGGACTTCAATAATGGAACCGGATGTTTTCCAAGAGTCACCGCCATGTAACCATAGACCTTCAGCCAGGAGACAAAATCGTATGCCGTATCCTTGACGCCCTTCCACTCTCTCTGATTCAAACTCCGGTAACCTTCTGTATAATAATCTCCAAGACCTTCATTATGTAACTTCACTCTCGGTTTTGCGTAATGTCTGATATCCTTGACAATATCTGGAGCAGCCTGTTTGATCTTCTTCAGAAGCTTCTGTGCTTTCATTTTCCGGCCTCCTCTCTGCGCGCCTTAATCTTTTTAATTTCAAGACTTTCTACAAATGCCTGCACTCTCGTCCGCAGCTGTCCGCTGGACTTCGCCTGATACGGACGGTCAATAGATAGTGTCGGAATATGATATTCCTCCGCCAGTACATGACTCTGCAATGTACGTTCAAAAGACCAGTAGGAACAGAATTTCATCTGTTCATAAATGATACCGTCAGCGTGATATTCTTCCACGAGCTGCGCCGCCTGATCCTGACGGAACTGAATCTTATTCGGCGTCACATAACGAGGACACGCAGTCTGCTCAATATTGAACCGTACAATCTGCGTCAGCACATCTTCCTCATCATTTAAAATAATTTCCTGTCTGCCCGGAATAGAACCATAGCAAAAGCGGTCTGCAGCTACATATGCTCCGCTTTCTTCTACCAGCTCGATCATATCCGGATCGTCAATCTCGCCGCCCACAATGACAACACGTGCCCTGAACGGTGATTTCTTATCCGGTTCCCGGGTTTTCAGTTCTTCCAGAGTCTCATATAATTTATCCAGAATCAGATCTTTCGGACAGACATACGTCGCCAGCACGATCTTGTGGAACTCAGCGCCCGTAATCACCGGGTTCTCTGCTTTTCGCATTTCTCCCATCTCGGAAATGATACGGCAGATCTCATTGTGTTTCTCTGCCGCTTCACGAATTGCCTTCTCAGAGATATCAGTTCCGTATCTTTCATGCAGAGGATTCAGTACCTTTCTTTGAAGCTGTTCAACTACGTGCTCCACAGTAATTTCTTCATCCTTACCCGGTACATCTACATAGCTGATAAAGAACTTATCCTTGTTCTTACCCTTGATATCCAACAGTTCCATATTCTCATAACAGCGGTTCATACATTCGCAGATATCCACTCCCGCAATCGCGTCCAGAAATTGAAAGCCGCCTTCAATGGCACGTTCCAGGATCGCCCTGGAAAACTCACAGGAACTGCTCGCCAGATAATATGTCGCAATCTCCGTGGAGCCCATGTACGGCGCGCGGAGTCTGACCGAAAAACAGTTGTCCAGATTCAGAAGCACTTCCGGTATATGGAAGCATGTATAACCGACCGCAACCCTATTCTCCGCCTGGGCTTCCCGTACCAGATCGTTATAAGCGCTATCCAGAAGCTTTTCAAAATATATCATGTGTTTTAAATCTTTCATAGGATTCTCCTTTACAGAATTCCAAACCTTTGCATTGCCTCACGGATATATACGACAACCAGAGAATCATCCGGCAGTTCTGTAATACTCCGTCCTTCAAAGTCATACATTGCCAGCGTCTTATCTGAAGGAACCGCTGCCAAAAGTTCCAGCCCCTTTGTGTCCAGCCGCTCCATCATTGAACTTTCTTCCACCCGGTTCACGATCAGTCCGATCTTATCATACTGCACCAGATCCATCGCAACATTTTCAATCGTCTTGATGACCTCCAGTCCTTTCTTGCTCGTATCGGAAACCAGCAGCAAATGCGTAACCTTTTCCATCACACGCCGGTTGATCTGCTCAATTCCGGCTTCCCCGTCAATCACGACATAATCAAACTGCCCGGATATCATTGTAATGACATCTTTTAAATAGGAATTTACCCGGCAATAACAGCCCGCTGACTCTGGTCTTCCGATTGCCAGAAATGCAAATCCGTCCTTCTCTACAACTGCCTCGGCAATCTTATACCGGGATTCCGACAACAGTTCCATCGCTTCCTGTGTTTTGCCTCCCTCCACATTCTCGACAATTTCATTGCGGATATTATCCAAGGTCAGCTCCGGCTCAATTCCAAGCGCCGTTGCCAGTCCGATTGCCGGATCCGCATCGATCGCCAGAATTTTCTTGTCCGGAAACGCTTGTACAAGCAACTTTACCAGAGCCGCGGAAATGGAGGTTTTTCCGACGCCGCCCTTCCCTGTCAGCGCAATAATCTTCGTGTTCCTGCTCATAACTCAACTCCTTTTCCTGCCGCAATAAAATATACCGATTCACTTATAACAGTTCAGCCTTACGGATGCACTGTTACATTCATTTACCGCAGCATCTTATTTTATTGTATATTTTATACGAAAATCTTGTCATAATTATAACATTTTTCCACAGTATAAACAATGTATAAGAACCATTTTTGTTACTGTTTACATGGCACCCGTAAGGTGTGAACCGTAACACTGTTCACAGTAACCTGTTTTCCCATAATAAAAAAGAAGTGAAATTCCACTGAACTCACTTCTGATCATTTTTATAAAGTAACAGTTCAGCCGAAAGGCTGAACTGTTACTCAAAACAGTCCACCGGACTGTTTTATCGCATGCTTGGCAACTGAATCCGCCCTATTTTAAATTCACCTGCGGTGAAAGGGCGGATTCTATTTTCCCATCACGCATTTTTCAGTATTTATCCGGAACTTCTACCAGATCCGGCTCTTCATCCACTCATATAAATCAACATATACCTGCTGACGGTCTGTTTCATTAAGCAGCTCATGTCTGTCTCCGGCATACAGCCGTAAAGTCACATCTTCAATCCCTGCCTTTTTATATCTCTCATATATTTTCCGCACACCTTTGCCGCAGTTACCTACAGGATCATCAGACCCCGCTGCAAGCAATACCGGAAGACTCTTCGGAATCATAAAAGCACTTTCCTTTTTGCTCACCTGCTGCAGTCCACTAAGCATATGATAATATGCATTCACAGTAAATACGAAAGAACAAAGCGGGTCGTTGACATACTTCTCCAGATGCTCCGCATCACTGGTCACCCAGTCGGCTCTTGTAAGCGCCGGTTTGAACCTTTTATTAAAAGATCCCGTTATCATCTTATCTACAAGTCTGCTCCTGTGATGTCCTCCCTTAACTGCTGCCAATCCCCTGCACAGCATTTTTCCTACGCGCAGAGCTGACTGCGGCTGCTCTGCAACCACCCCCAGTAAGAGAACTCCTGCCAGACCATTCCCATAAACCTGCATATACTGACGCATCAGGATAGATCCCATACTGTGCCCCAGCATAAAATACGGAACGTCTGGATATTTCTTCGCAATACGGGTCCGCAATGTATGCATATCTGCAATCAGACAGGCATTCCCGTTCTTTTTATTAAAATACCCATACTCGGACTTACTCTGAACAGATTTACCATGTCCCAGATGGTCATTTCCTACCACATAAAAGCCCTGCTCACACAAATAGTTGGCAAATTCATCATATCTGTCAATGTATTCTACCATGCCATGCACCATCTGGAGGACTGCTTTTACCTCTCCTTCCGGTTTCCATACAATTGTATGAATCTCTGTATTTCCATCTTTAGATGGAAAATAGAATTCGTCTTTCATATCACTCTCTACCTATCATCCAAATTTATATATTCGCGATGCGGCGCAAGCGCTTTGTATGCCGGACGGATAATCTTGTCTACATTCTTCAGCTCTTCCAGGCGATGTGCGCTCCAGCCGACGATACGTGCCGCAGCAAAAATCGGTGTATAAAGCGCCGGCGGCAGATCCAGCATGCTGTATACCAGTCCGCTGTAAAAATCTACGTTGGCATTAACACCCTTGTAAATCTTACGCTTCTCCCCGATGATAACCGGAGCAAGCTCCTCCACCTTTTCATAAAGGGCATATTCCTCTTCTCGCCGCTTCTCTTTGGCAAGTTCCTTCACGAAGCTCTTGAAAATATCTGCACGAGGATCAGAAATAGAATAAATCGCATGCCCCATTCCATAAATCAGACCTTTATGGTCAAATGCCCGTTTATCCAAAAGTGCTTCCAGATATGCACGTATCTGTGCTTCGTCTTTCCAGTCAGTCAGAGAACCTTTCATAGCTTCAAACATTTGTGTAACTTTAATGTTTGCACCACCATGCTTCGGTCCCTTTAAAGATGCCATAGCAGCAGCTATTGTCGAATATGTATCCGTTCCGGATGAAGTAACAACATGAGTTGTAAATGTAGAGTTATTACCGCCGCCGTGATCCATATGGAGCACAAGCGCCATATCAAGAATCTTCGCCTCAAGCGCTGTATACTGTCTGTCCTCACGAAGCATCATCAGTATATTTTCCGCCATTGATAACTGTGGATCTGGTGCATAAATATATAAATCCTTACCCCTGCGGTAATTATATGCATGATAGCAGTATACCATCAGCATTGGAAACTGACTGATCAGATTCAGGCTCTGGCGCAGCACATTCGGAATCGTTGTATCATCTGCCTTAGCATCATATGTATAAAGCTGCAGAATACATCTGGAAATTCCGTTCATCATATCCCGGCTGGGCGCCTTCATAATCACATCACGTACAAAGTTCGGCGGAAGCGTTCTCCGTTCAGCCAGCATTTCCTGAAACTCTTTCAGCTCACTGTTTGACGGCAATTCTCCAAAAAGTAACAGATACGCGGTTTCTTCAAATCCAGAATGCCCCGCTTCCAGAAATCCCTTTACAATATCTTTAATATTATATCCACGATAATAGAGGCTTCCTGCACACGGTACTTCTTCCCCATCTACTATTTTCTTTGCACAGACATCAGATACATTTGTCAATCCGGCAAGCACACCTTTTCCGTTTAAATCACGAAGACCCTTCTTAACGTCAAACTTCGTATAGAGGTCCTTTTCAATTGCATTGTTATCTTCACACCTTTTTGCAAGCTCCATGATCTTCGGTGTGTTCTGAAAAATCAAACTGTTGATATCCTTCTGCATGCAGTCATCCTCCTTCTCTTTTTTACATATACCTTTCTATTATACTAAAGATGTGCTTTTTATACAATAAATACAATATTAAATATTTATGAATAAGTAACAGTTCAGCCTTTCGGCTGAACTGTTACTTATTCCGCCCTATTTTAAATTCACCTGCGGTGAAAGGGCGGATTCTATTTTCCTATCACGCATTTTTACGGAGTTTGCAACAAGTGCAAACTCCTACCCTGCACTGTTACATAAATCCGCCCCCAGCAGATTACTCAATTTTGCAAATTCTTCTAAAGACAATGTCTCTCCCCGGACACTTGTCCCCTTGCCCATCTTCTCAATCGCCTGTTCGATCTGCTCTTTTGTAAAGTCCAGTTCCGGCGAATTCCTTAATCCATTCGCCAAAGTTTTTCTTCTCTGGTTAAAAGATGCTCTGATAATTTTGAACATCAGCTTTTCATCACCAACCTGTACCGGAGGATTTTCATACCGTTCCAGACGGATCACCGCAGATCCGACCTTTGGTCTCGGCATAAAGCAGTTCGGCGGTACATTTGCCACGATATACGGGCTTGCGTAATACTGCACTGCAAGAGACAATGCACCATAGTCCTTTGTTCCCGGTCCGACCTGCATCCGGTCTGCCACTTCCTTCTGCACCATGACCGTGATGCTCTTAAGCGGCACATGATTTTCAAATAATCCCATAATAATCGGAGTTGTAATATAATATGGGAGATTGGCTACTACCTTGATCGGTCTGCCGCTGTTCTGCTCTTTTGCAAGCTTTGCAATATCTATCTTTAGCACATCTTCGTTGATGATCTGCACGTTGTTATATCCATCCAGTGTGTCTTCCAGAATCGGAATCAGCGCTTTATCAATCTCTACGGCAACAACCTTTCCCGCCGCACAGGCAAGATACTGGGTCATGGTCCCGATCCCCGGTCCAATCTCCAGTACCATGTCATCCTTCGTAATCTCCGCAGAACGAATAATCTTATCCAGTACATGCGTATCGATCAAGAAATTCTGACCAAATTTCTTTTGAAATGTAAAATCATATTTTTGAAGCACCGCAATTGTATTCTGCGGATTACCAAGTGTCGGTTTTTTCATACAGATATCCTCTTTCTGTTTCCTGCGGTATGATAACTATTCAGCCTTTCGGCTTCATAGTCACAATCCATAAAATCTGCGTGCATTTTCCTCTGTAACCCGAATGACCTCTTCTGTTGATATACCTTTAAGTTCTGCGATTGCTGCAGCCACATCATGCAGATTAACAGAAGAATTACGTTTGCCCCGGTTCGGCTCCGGCGCCAGATATGGACAATCTGTCTCCAATACAATATGGGTCATGGGAATTGCCTGTACCACTTCTTTTAGCTTTCTGGCATTCTTAAATGTCACCACTCCGCCGATACCGATCAGATATCCCATACGGACATATTCTTCTGCCATCTCCTTTGAATAGGAATAACAATGAATAATTGCCTTCATCCCCTGTCCGTATTGCTTCAAAATATCCATCGTGTCCGCAGCAGCCTCCCGACTGTGAATATTGACCGGAAGCCCGATTTTACGTGCCAGTTCCAGTTGACGGATAAACCAGAGCTTCTGAACATCATGACTCTCATTATCCCAGTAGTAATCCAGACCGATCTCCCCGACTGCTGCAATCTTATCTCGCTTCAGAAGTTCTTCCATTTCCGCAAACTTCTCTTCGTCCAGCATACCGACTTCATCCGGGTGAACCCCTATCATTCCATACATAAAAGGATATTTCTCTGTCAGTTCCAGGACACGCTGCCAGGAATCCACCGCGGCGCTTGCATTCACGATCGTTCCGATACCATGCTCTGGCATGGATGCAAGAAGTTCCTCCCTGTCTGTATCAAATTGTGAATCATCGTAATGTGCGTGTGTATCAAATATCATAGTTATATCATCCTTGTTCTCTGCATATGAAGCATATTATAACACAATATCGTCTATTTTTTCAAATGTCTCCAGACGATAAGACTCTACTGTATTTCCTGCTGCCAGATAGAACGTGTCACCCACATAAAGACCTCGGATATTTGAAGACATTCCCGTCAGTTCTCTTTCAAACACAATTTCGAATCCGTCTTCTTTATCATAAGAGAAAATATAATATTTCTGGTACTCTCCATATGCGCTGAATCCAATCAGACCTTTCTCTGCATCAATAAATGCAGCCTTATAGTTATATGCAACATCTGTAGAATAAGCGCCTTCTATCACGTATTTTTGGATCTCCTGTACATCCTTCGGATCGCTGATATCAAACATAGACAGTTTTACGCCGTTAGTCGTTGTTCCGGTCTCATCCACATCCATCCCGACACCCAGCAGCATTCCCTCTCCAAATGGATGTAAATACTCTGAAAATCCCGGTATCTTCAATTCTCCCAGTATCTTCGGATTTTTCGGATTCGATAAATCTACAGAAAACAGTGGGTCCATCTGCCTGTATGTCACAAAATATCCGGCGTCTCCCATAAATCTCGCTGAATATACTCTTTCATCTTCTGCCAGATTTTCGATCCGAGATAATTCTTTTAAATTCTTATCCAAAATATACAGCACGTTTGTATCTGTCTTTGGCGCTTCACTTTCCTCTTCTGTATCACCGAACAGTGTAAGCGGCATAATACCGCTGTTTCCCACAGGGCTGACTATCGTCACCAGCCGCAGATTGCCTTTATATTCATCAATACTAAAAGAATCATTCAGCGTGCCGTCTATCTTTACCTGTCCGACTGCTTTAAGCTTTCCGTCTTTATACCCAATCTTGCGGATCCATGTCCGGGTAATGTCGGTGCTGCTCTTTCCGTATCCATAATCACTCTCACAGATGTAGATATTCTCTCTGCTTACATAACACATTCCCATTGTTCCAAATACTGCCTTGCTGTCAACCTGCTCTTTTGGATCATCTAATGAGAAGGACGTGATCACTGTATACTGACTTCCTGCATTAAATGAAGGAAGAAAGATATCTGTACTTTCGATTGTCTTTCCCTGTACCATCGGAATATAGTCTTCCAGATTTCTTGGCACACAGCCCATATCAGGATAATAATTACTCAGCATATAGACGTGATCACCCACAATACGCATGGTGTTGAAATTACCGCTCTGTGTAATCTTTCCGATAGATTTCGCATCCTTTGGATCGCTGATATCAAAAGTCTCTGCTACAGAATATTCCCTATAACTTCCATACTCACTGCCGCCCGCCGGCTCAGTATATTCTGAACGGGTATACACTGCAATAAGTCTGTCATTTTTCACAAAAATCTCTGACACATATATATTACTTTCCAGATCGATTACTCCCAGTTCTTCCAGTTCTTCGTCTGTAATATCTACGATATTGATCCGGTGACCGTTGAGCACATAAAGCTTCTCGCCGTCTGTTTTAACAATGTCTCCCTCGCCAACGCCCTCTTCACGGGTATTTGTATCCGAATACCCGCCTTCTGCATAAACAGCGGCGCCTGCGTCCTGACCTGCTGCCTGGTCCATCGCCAATTCCGTCTTTGCTTCCATCGTGCCGGCATTATTGCTCTGATTTCTCCGTTTATTTTCCGCTTCTATATAAGAATAAATCTCATTATAGTCCCTTGCAGACGCGATTTGAGTTACCTCTCCCTCATCACCTTCCGAAGCAGTTGATTCTTCTGTGGATTCTGATGCACTGTCCGCTTTTGCAGAAACTCCTTCTTTACCGTCCTTATTCTGGTCTCCCAAAAGTCCCGCGCCCGCCGCTCCAATGCCTGCAACAACAACACAGCATGCTGCTGCCGCCATGAATTTCCGATAATATGCCAGTTTCCGTTTCTTTGCTCTCTCTTCTAACTGATCCATCACACAATCCGGTTCCAGGGTAACCGGAATCTGAATCTTGCCGGACTGTTCTTCGATTAATTTTTTCAAATCTTTTTCTTCCATGATCCAAAACTCCCTTCTTTTACTCTATCACCTGACGCAACTTCTCCAATGCCCGGGCTTTGCGAGAACGCACAGTGGCGGGATTCATCCCTATCATTCCCCCGATCTCCTCGCTGGGATACCCGCCCAGGACCGAACAGGCTACTATCATCCTGTCCTCTTCATTAAGCTGCATAAAAGCTGCCCGTACATCGCAATTCACCGCATGGTCCGTCTCCTGCGCTACAATCTCCTCCGTCAGTTCCGCTGTCCTGCCCTCCTGCCGGAAACACTTCTTACACTGATTCGACAAAATCGTGAAGATCCAGCTTCTGAAAGATTCTTCCTTTTTCAGCTTATGCAGATTTTCATAAGCAGCAACAATTGTTTCGCTGACCACATCCTCTGCATCTTGCGGCTGTCTCATTGTATAAAGCGCAAAGCGGTACAGATCTTTATATATCCTTCCATATAATGTACCAAATGCCTGTACATCCCCATGACGGGATTTCCGGATCAGCGCCCGCTCCGAATACTTCTCATAATCCTGCATCCGTTCCCCTCCTTTCAAAGCTATTACATCTATTAGGTAACAGTTCAGCCTTTCGGCTTCCTGTTACAGGCATCAAGCCATGCAAAACCACTTCGTGGTGGCTTGATGCATCTCTACCTGTACGTTATTTCACGGACTTTGCAGCCAGTGCAAAGTCCTGAGCTGAACTGTTACCTATTAGAGTCTTTTTAAGTGAATTTTGTTGCATTTAAAAAGTAACCGCCCCTCGACTAAAGGATTGCGGTTACTTTTTTTGTGACTTATTAATTTGGGATTAACCAACTATCAACAGCGCCTTGTTTATTATATTAACAAAAGACTTTTGAATTGTCAAATTAACCTTCGCTGTCCAGCTTTGCTATATCATCCGTATACAACTCGGCGATCTTATCTTCCAGGTCTCTTTCCTGCTTTTTCATGTCATGATGTTTCCACGCAAACACCACAATAACAAGGATCAATATGATCAGAGCAGGTATATCCCACCAACAAAAACCTAATGTTGTATGTTCTAATATATATGACATATCCATTCCTCCTTTTCTTGTTATTATATGTTTGTGGATCCTTCATTCACTCCATGCAGTTCATCGAACTCTTTCTGCATAGCTTCCAGCTTTTCTTGCCTTTCCTCATCGAAATCTTTCTCGCGTTTCCTCTGATTATGAGTGTGTACGATCAGCATGACAATCATAACCGCTCCTACCAGAAGCGCCGGCAGATCCCAGAAGTGTAAGCCTAAACTGTTGTGTACAAAATATGAAAAATCATACAACATCCTGATTACCTCCTTCTTAAACAACTATATTTCATCTGTTTCTTTACTCTGCCGATTCCTGCTGTTTTCTCTTAAGCATCTCTGCCTCAAGCTCCTCTACAAGTTCAGCAATTCTTTCCTGCCGTTTCTTCATGCTTCTTGTATATGCTGCATATACGATCATTGCGATCAGCATCAATAAGAAATGTAATACACAGCACTCATGATCATCAAGATCTCGATTAGCCAACGGTACTTCTTCGTCAACTACAGGAACAACTTCAACTTCACCGTTATCGTCTGTTGTAATCTCACCGCCGGTTGTTCCGTCTCCAGGCGTCGGTACTGCCGGTGTTACTGCCGGAGTCGGCACTGCCGGTGTTGCTGGCGCTGCGTCTCCGCCCGGTGCTGGTGTTGGCGTTGGTGCTGCGTCTCCTTCCGGTGTTGGGGTTGGTGCTGCGTCTCCTTCCGGTGTTGGCGTTGGTGTTGTGTCTCCTCCCGGTGTTGGCGTTGGGGTTGTGTCTCCTCCCGGTGTTGGCGTCGGGGTTGTGTCTTCTCCCGGTGCCGGGGTTGGTGTTGTATCCCCGTCAGGTGTTGGAGTCGGTGTCGGTACTACTACAGGATTTTCTGTGTAAACAACCGTTATTACAACATCTCTTGCCGGCATGCCTTCCGCTCCCGTTCTTACGAATGCGTAGTCTGCTGTATATCCGCTGATTATCGGTGATGTATAACCAAATGTTTCACCTTCCAGATACTGGGCATTTACGCTCGGCGCTGCTGTTGTTCCATCAGAGTATATATAATTGATTGTCAATGTATAAGTATCTTCAACTTCTGTAGGCTCTGTTGTACTCGGCTCTGTAGGCTCTGTTTCATCACTGTCCCCGATTGCTGCATTTACAAGGTCATTTCCTGCATCCGCTCTCACTACTTCATAAGAACATTCCAGTGTAACTTCCACACCTGGTGCAAGAGTATCAATGATAGCTTCGTTGTCATCATTTACTTCAATATTATCTGCCCATGTTACCCGCCCTGCTGCATTCAGGTTATCCATAATAACTACGTTGTTCAATGTGACGTTTCCTGTATTTACAACTTCAATTTCATATGTGATTACTTCACCAATTTCGTAAGTATTCCCTTCTTCCGGTACAGATGTTACGGTCTTCACAACAGTCATGTTCGGATTCTGTTCCTCTGTTTCAACCTCTCTTTCTCCCGGATCAATCTCCGGTTCCGGTCCGTCTGGATTCTCTTTATCAGCTGTTCCTGCCGCTACATTAACTACGCTGCCTGCCTTGATGTCCTCTTCTGTTACTGTATACTCTGTTGTAAATGTTTCACTTGCTCCCGGTGCCAGTGTCTCAATTGTCCACTCATCACCTGTAAGCTCATCTGTTACAACGATATTCTCCAGAGTCTGGTTACCACTATTTGTTGCCGTAATCGTATATTCGATTACTTCATTCAATGCATATGTCTCGCCGTTTTCCGGTGTGCTTGTTGTGTCTTTTGTGATTGTTAAGTTACCATTTGCTTCTACTGTTGCAACTGTTTCATCATCAGAAGCCCTTACAGCCTGCCGTTGCGGATTTTCTGCTGTTCCTTCTGCTGTCGCCACATTTTTAACTTCACCTGCCACCAAATCTTCTTCTGTAACAGCATACTGAGTTTCAAACGTTCCACTTACTCCCGGTGCCAATTCTTCAATCGTCCACTTATCACCTGTAAGCTCATCTACAACTTCTATATCCTTTACTGTAAGATTTCCGTTGTTGAGTACTATAATCTCATAAGGAATCTCCTCATTAAGACCAACTGCTCTGCCATCCGCTAAAACAGCCTCCTTATCTACATAAAGACTCGGCGCCGCCGTTTCTATCGGTTCATCCTTCTCCCCCGGTGTTACATCCGGTTTTTCTTCATCCGGATCAGGACTTGTTCCTTCTGCTGTCGCTACATTTTTAACCATTCCGGCAATAACATCTTTTTCTGTTACTTTATACTCTGCTTCAAATGTTTCGTCTTCTCCCGGTGCCAGTGTCTCTATCGTCCACTCATCACCTGTAAGCTCATCTTCTACCGTAATATTTGTAATTGTAAGGTTTCCATCATTCTTCACAGCAATCTGGTAGTTGATTACTTCACCAAGTACATAAACTGCCCCATTTTCCGGTGTACTCAATGTTGTCTTGCTTACTGTTAAGTGACCATTTTTATCATCCGTGTTATCTGTTACATCATCTGCTGCTGTAACAGCATTGCCGTTAGATGCTGTTCCTTCTGCTGTTGCTTCATTAAGGATACTGCCTTTAAGAATATCTTCTTCTGTTACTTTGTGTTTAAAAGCATATGTTTGCTCTCCATCCGGTACCAGCTGGTCAATAACTCCGAGTAACTTTCCATCCTCAGGACTAAGACTATCTGTTACATTAATATTGTTGACTGTAAGATTTCCAGTATTTTTTACAGTAATCCGATACTCAATCTCACTGTCTAATGCAAATGTTCCATCTTCCGGACTGTTTGTTGTTACCTTCGTTACCCGCATTTCTCCGTTTGCATCAGCCACATCAACGCTATCTGTTGCTGTATAAGTTTTACCACCTGAAAAAGATGCTGCTGCCTCATTGACAAACTGTCCTGCAAGAATATCCTCTTCTTTAATATCATAAACAGCTTTTGTTGTTCTTTTTTCCCCTGCCGGAACATTTTCAAATACAGACTCACCTGTAATTGTTACACCGTCTTTTTCAGAAATCGTGATAGTACGTTCTGTTGCGTATATGTTCTTTACAGTAATCTCAAATTCAACAGTATCACCAAGACCATATTCTCCGTCCTCATGAGCCTTGGTAATAATCCCAAGTCCGCTTGGATCTGTAATCTCATCTGTAACTGTCAATGTTCCTTTTTCTTTTTTAACGTCATAGTTATCTGTCGTATCTTTACCACCTGCTGTATATATTTTCACTTCCTGAATTACGTTATCAGAAGAACCAACATACGGCTGACTTCCCTCAACCGTTATATTTGCTTTCTGACCGGCTGCAAGAGTAGAATCGTTAATAAATTCATATCCCTCGGCTTCTAATGCTTCGCCGTCATATACCTTTGTGCCTGATGCAGCTTTAACAGTAATCGGCCGTTTTGATACTGACAATGTTCCTCCTTTATATGTTACAGAATTATAGCTGTCTGTTACATCGACTTCGTTACCATCTATTGTACGGACAACCTTATAATCCTTAATTGTATTTGATGAATCCCCTACATCTGTCTGGCTTCCGGAAACATCTGCTGTAAGAGTGTCTCCCTCTACTAGAATACGCTCGTCATTAACTGTAAATCCGGAATTCGTTAATGCTGTTCCATCATATTCTTTATTATCACTGGCTGCTGTAAGAATAATCTCTGTTGCAATCGGTGTGATCGTTAAGAATCCGTCTACTACCCTTACTTTAAGATTTTTGTAGTTCCTTGATTCTGCCTTAAAGTCAGCTTCTGTAAGTTCCATCGGATATTTTCCGGCAGTAATTCCTTTTGCCTCCGCTGTATGACCCTCTTCAAGACTTACTGTAATTGTTGCATCAATTGTTTCTGCATTAGACGTAAAGCCTGTTACACTCTGCTCGTTTCCATCGTATACTCCGCTTTTGTTCGCTCCAGTTACTTCTACTTCCACCTCTTCTTGAACCGGGGTAATCTCAAGCCAGCCATCCTCAACTACAAATTCAAAGTTATTATAATTATCGGATGCTGCTGTAAAGTCTTCCGGTACAAGTTCCATCAGATACTTGTCAGCTTCTGTTCCCGTTGCAGTGTCTTTTCCGGTTTGTGAAAGTGTAACTGTTACATCAGCCGGTGCATCAGATGTAAATCCTGTCACACTCTGCGGAGTTTTATTATATTCCTTAGAGTCTTGTGTACCTTTGACATGTATTGTCAAGGTATCTGCTGGGTTAATCTTCAGCCAGCCGTCTATAACATCTACATTAATTTCACTGTAATTATCAGATGTAACTGTAAAATCTTCCTCTGCCAGTCCCATATAGTATTCACCGGCTTCTGCTTCGGTTATACTGTCTTTCCCTTTTACGTTCAGGACAACTGCTACATTCGCTGGTGCATCAGATGTAAATCCTTCTATCGTCCACTCATTACCATTGTAAGTCTCCGTACGATTTTTTCCAGTGATTGTTACCGTAAGAGGTTCTGTAATTGGTGTGATATCTAGATAACCATCTACTACTTTTACATTAATCGTCTCATAGTTATCAGATGTAACTGTAAAGTCTTCCTCTGTCAGTCCCATCCGATATTGTCCGACTACGGTTCCCGTTGCAGTATCTTTCCCAGTTGTGTTAAGTATTACATCTACATTTGCTGGCGCATCAGATGTAAATCCTGTTACACTCTGCTCACTTCCGTTATATACCTTACTGTCATGATTTCCGGTAATTGTTACGGTAAGAGGTTCTGTAATTGGTGAAATATCTAGATAACCATCTACTACTTTTACATTAATCGTCTCATAGTTATCAGATGTAACTGTAAAGTCTTCTTTTGTCAGACCCATCGAATAATGTCCGACTATAGTTCCCTTTGCAGTATCTTTCCCAGTTGTGTTAAGTATTACATCTACATTTGCTGGCGCATCAGATGTAAATCCCGTTATACTCTGCTCGCTTCCGGTATATATCTTACTGTCATGATGTCCAGTAATTGTTACGGTAAGAGGATTTGTATCCTTCGTAATATCAAGATAACCGTCTACTACTTCTACTTTAAGATTATTGTAGTTATCAGATACTGCTTTGAAGTCCTCTGCTTGAAGGCCCATTTCATAATGTCCGGCTACGGTTCCCTTAGCAATAGCCTTTCCTTCCTCTTTAAGTTCCACACGAATTGTCTCATCAACCTCTTTCGCATTAGATGCAAATCCTGTTACACTCTGCTCACTTCCGGTATATGTTTTGCTATCATGATTTCCTGTTACTGTTACTATTGTTTCCGCAGTAGTTGGCGTAATCTCAAGCCAACCATCTTCCACCTCTACAGCAACATTTGTATAGTTCTGCTTACTTACTTCAAAGCTCTCCTCTGTAAGTTCCATTTGGTAAGTATCAGCATTGATTCCTGTTGCCTCTGCTTTTATACCATTTTTCAGTTCTACCTGGATGCCCTTCGGTGCATTAGATGTAAATCCTACTACTGTATGTGGATTTTTGTCATATTCTACAGTAGATGTGTTGCCTTTGATCTTTACAGTTGTCGGGGTAGTGATCGGGTTAATCGTCAATTTACCATCCACAACCTTCTTTGTAATATTACAGTAGTTTTCTGATGTTACTACAAAATCGTCCTCTTTAAGCCCCATATAGTAAGTATCGGCATTGATCCCCTTTACAACTGCTGACCTTCCAGAAGCCAGCGCAACTGTTACGCTCTCGGGTGCATCAGATGTAAATCCTGTTATTTGCTGTTCGTTTCCATTATAGGTCACTTCATCGCTATTTCCGGTAATTGTAACTTCCAGTTTATCATCTGTCGGATTAATCTTCAGCCAGCCGTCTTCTACTTTGACTGTCAGATTTGTATAATTTTCCGATGTTGCCAAAAAATACTCTGCTTCCAGTCCCATCATATATGGTTTTTCCTGAGCATTTGTACCGGACGCCTTTGCCTCCATACCTGCTGCAAGCTCTACATTGATTGTTTTATCAATTTCCTCTGCATTGGATGTAAATCCTGTTACACTCTGTTCTTCACCTGTATATGTTACAGTCCCATGATTTCCGGTTACTTCTACTACTGTTTCCACAGTAATTGGCATAATCGTCAACTTACCGTCTTCTTTAATATGAACGGTAACATCTTTGTAATTAGGTGAGGAGGCTTTGAAGTCACCTGCCGTTAAGTTCATGTAGTAATCGCCTGCATCTGTACCCTTCGCTTCTGCTTTTTTTAAGAATCTTAAATCCACCTTTGCGTTTTTAGGTGCATCTGATGTATAGCCTTCTACACTTTGTTCTTTTCCAGTATATTCTACTTCATCACTATTTCCGGTGATATTAATAACTAAAGTATCTGCCTTTTCAATCTGCAGCCAGCCGTCTATTACATTTACTGTAATGTTCTTATAATTTGGCGATGTCGCTGTAAAGTCATCTGCCGCTAAGTTCATTTTATATGTTCCGGCATCCGTTCCGGCGGCTTTCGCTGTCCTGTCTGTTTTTAACTCTACATTTACGTCTTCCGGTGCATCCAGTTTTTCATATCCAATTACATACTGTTCCGCTCCGGTGTAAGCTACTGTCTTCGTATTCCCTTTGACGTTTACCACCAGTTCTTTGTCTGTCGGATCAATCTTAAGCCAGCCGTCTTCTACATTTACTTTAATATTTGTGTAGTTCGGTGATTTGGCTTCAAAATCCTCTGCCCTTAAATTCATCGGATATGTTCCGGCATCCACACCACTGACTGTCGGCTGACCTGTCCCGCCCTTCCAGGTAACTGCTACATCACTCGGCGCATCAAATATAAAGCCTGCTACAATGTGCTGTTTCCCAGTGTAAACTTGTGTATCTGTACGTCCTTTAACATTTACTACCAGTTCTTCGCCTGTCGGATCAATCTTAAGCCTGCCATCTGTTACTTCTATATCAATGTGCTCATAATTATCAGATGTTGCTACAAAGTTTTTCTTTGTTAGGTTCATCAGATATGTTCCGGCATCTTTTCCGGATGCTTTTGCTTCGGCACCTTCTGCTAACTTAACCGATACACCTTTAGGTGCATCATAGATATATCCTGTTACTTCTTGTATCCCACCAGTATATGTTACTGTCTTTGTCTTACCAGTAATTTTTACCTTTGCTAAGTCAGCCTTCTCAACTGTCAAAGAACCGTCATTTACAATTACTTCTATATCCGAATACTTTTCAGATACAACATCGAAGCTATCTTTGCTTAATCCCATCGGATATGTTCCGGCATTTGTTCCAGTTGCTCCTGTTTTAAAATCCTTTTTTAAATGAACCTCGATGCTTCCCTCTGGAATGCCCTCCGGATATTCTACACTATATTCTGATGTACTTTGTTCTTTTCCGTTATAAGTTACAGTTTTATGTTCTCCATTAATGATTACTTTCTGAGGTTCCGGTTCTGCTTCCTTCTCCCATTTTGCGTAAAAGTATACCATAGGCTCTGTCACTTTGTATTCAGTTCCTGGCTGATATAAAGTTCCCTCACCTTCTGCATCCCGTGTCCAACCCTTAAATTCATAACCGGTTTTTACCATAGAACCCTGTCCGCTCAATGTGATTACTTCGTCTTTTTTAGCTTCTACACGATCCTCTTCCGGCTTACCTGCTGTATGTCCATTTCCTAAATATTGAACAATATAAATATCATAGTCCTCACTGCGGTCAACATTATATCTAAATGTAACTTCTGTCATTTTATATTCGTTTACATAAGATGCCCAGTTCGTTGTCTCTCCCCAATTTGCATCTGTCGTATAATACAGCTTTCCATTTTCAATCTTAAATGCATAAACATAGGTACGGTTATAATCATTTAACTCAGCAAAAGAGTATACCCAGTGTCCAGTTCCCCAATTTACACCCCCATCCGGCGCCAAATTCAAATCGGCATCAAACTCATAAAGATTAGAAGAAAGATTTGATGCATTTAGCTGAAAGGGAAAACCCTCTTCCGCAGTAATGCTGCCGGATTTAGGTGCACCATTTCCTCCTTGATCACCATTACCATTTCCTACATGCCCATCTCTCAAAATCGGCATCGGATCTAATGGAACCGTTACAAGTTTTCCCGAAGCTTTTGCTGCCCGGAACATTGTTCTGTTTTCCTCTGCTTCGCTGTCAGACTCTTTTTTATCTTCCTCTTCTTTATCTTTGTCCTCGTTATTAGTTTCCTCTGACTTCTTATCC
Organism: Mediterraneibacter agrestimuris; assembly: GCF_943193195.1. Lineage (GTDB taxonomy): Bacteria > Bacillota > Clostridia > Lachnospirales > Lachnospiraceae > Schaedlerella > Schaedlerella agrestimuris. Next base: position 168,769 of record NZ_CALPDG010000001.1, read on the forward strand.
TTTGTCAGAGCCTTTTTATCATCTTCCGGTTTCTGCTCTTCTATCGAATCTGCTTTCAAAATTTCTTCCCTGTATAATGTAGTAATCTGTTTATCTCCTGCGATTACCATTTTATATGTGGAAACATTTCCATTTACTGATTCTGGATTCAGAATGTTACCATACTGATCTTTTACCTGGTCAACTTTATAGTTTCCTGTTGTTTGTATTTCAAAGCAGAGAGTAGTATTATCTTTTACTTCCTTAATATACTGTCCATTCGTATAGGAAGCATCTGTTTTTGCTTCCCCGTCAGCCCACACACGAATGATACCTTCGTTAGCTGTCGGCTGTTCAAATATAACACTGAATTTCTCCTCTGTTGCTTCAGCCGAAACTTCCGGTTCCTCTTGTGTCTGATTTTGCTCCTCCAATACTGGCGGTTCTTGTATTGTCTGTTCTTCTGTCTGACGCTGTTCCTGTACCGGCAGATCCTGTACTGACTGCTCTTCTGTCTGACGCTGTTCCTGTACCGGCGAATCCTGTACTGGCTGCTCTTCTGTCTGCTGCTGTTCCTGTACTGGTGACTCTCCTACTATTGCTGCCTCCAATGTCAGCGGTTTTTCTGCCCCGGGCTCTTCCTGCTGCGGAAGCTCTATCTCTTGTACTGTTACTGTAGGTTCGGTCTCACCCTGATATGGGATCTCCGCACCCTCACCTTCCGTTACATTAGTGACAGCGATGTCGCTCTCTGCAGTTGTGTCTGTACTTTGGGCACCATCTGTCACCGCCGGTTCTCCATCGGTTGCCGAAAGAAAACCATCTGCGTGTGACAGGCATGTTCCTGCGACCATTGCCACTGCAAGCACCAATGCCAGCCATCGTTTGAAATTCTTTTTCATAACCCTCTCTCCTTTTTCAAATCCTTGTCACACTCAATTTTGTCTGACTACTACTCTTTTTGTTGTTTTATATATGATGCCAAGATTGTGGGCGTGCACAGCACGGAACAATCCGCAGGCATTAAAGGGTAAAGCATTCTATAAAAACCCTAGAAACTCTTCCTATATAATATAAGAGCGTTCTACTTGAGAAAAAGGCTCACGTTTTCCACATTTTTTTAATTTTTTTCATAATGTGTGGATAATTGTACATAATCAAATGGTTAGACAGTGACGATAAGAGCAACAACTAACCTAGTGGGTACTTTACCACTATAAAAGAAAAGAAGAATCCCCAAACTGTGCTGCAACACGGTTTGGGGATTCACTTTTTGTCCGCATGGACTTGTGATTTCTTTTTGCCTATTGGCATTATAGCATCTGGTATCACTCAAAGGCTGAACTGTTACATTTTTACGTTACTGTTCACAGTCGAAATGCGCATAAACTGCGCATTTACGACCTAATACAGCGAAGTTTACAAGCATTTGTGCCTCGCCGCAGGCGATTTTAAATGCACAAATGCGGTTACTGTGCACAACAGCAGGCTGTGAACAGTAACATTTTTACTCTACTTTTCGTATATAATATTTGCCCTTCTGTCTGCCCATCTGCAAAACCAGCTTCCCTTTGATCTGCCGTTCGCCTACGACTCCAAAGGTACGGGAGTCCGCGGATTCCTCACGGTTATCTCCCATGATAAAAATCTGCCCTTCCTTTAACGTCATCGGATACTTCACAGCTCCCTGCTGCTCTGTCCTGCCTTGAATATAATCTTCCTCAATCTGCTCTCCATTGACATAGACGCTGCCGTCCCGGATATCAATGGTATCTCCGGCTGCAGCAATGATTCGTTTTACATAATATTCTTCCGACGGAATCCTCACGGAAACCACATCTCCCGCTTTGTATTTTGGACAAAACCTCACATACAACACCAACTCGCCATTTTTAAGCGTGGGCAGCATAGACTCTCCTTTGACAAAAGAGCAGCCGATCACAAAACGAAAAACAAGGAAAACGATAACAAGAAGTAAAAGAAATTTCTCTGCATCCTTCAGCCAGCCATATTTCAATCCGTCGAATTTTCTAAAGAGCCTTCTATCTTTCCTCACAATGTCACCTTCACTAAAAACCATCACTTTAAGCAATAAGTACTATATTAAATCAGCTTTTCCGTTGTCTTTATATTTATCATACAAATCTTCGCCTGCCAGTTTCATAATATCCAGAATTGCTTCCTCCGGAATCTCCATATACTTTGCCAGTTCTTCAATCGTTACTGCACGTCCTTTTTCATCCGCCAGATGATGCAGTGCAGTATCCAGATCATTCACCTTCTGTTCCATCCTTTTATCACAGCGTTTCAATTCAGTCTGCTCCTCGATCAATATTTGTATCCCCTGGCGGACTTCTTTTCTAAGACACATATCCCATTCTGCTTCCGTCTCTCCTTGCACACCCCCGGCTTTTAATAAATCAACCGCAAGAATGAGACTGACATTTCCTTCTTGTACCAAATCTCCCAGAAAAACTTCCTGACATCTCATCTGCAATGCAATCTCCAACACGACTGGCAGATAAATTTCCACCAGACGGCTCTTTGCCTTTGCATCCCCTGATGCAATCTCTGACAAAAGCTGCTCACGCTCTCCCGGTCTTTCTGTCCGAAGAGCTGCAAGATCCTCCTGATATTCTTTTAAATACCCCTCTTCTTCCGCACTCATGCCGCCATTCCCTGCACTCCCGCCGCTTTCTGCAATTTTGCCGCTCTTCATATAACCTGTCACAGTAATCCGCTGAGACAACAGATAATCATAAACCAGAAGGATCTGCTCCTCTGATAATGTCTCATCACAGAAAAACTCTTTCACTTCCTCCTGTGAAATACGGCTGCCCTGTTCCATCGCTTTTTCCTTCAGCAGTTCTAACTTTTTCAGAAATTCCTGCTCTTTTCTCACACTGTCTCCTCCTTGCTTTTTATGATTCTTATCACTTAGATTCCCGTTATTTTTACTTTCTGTTACTACAATTCCTATTACCTATTTTGAAAAAGGACTTGTCGGCTCCAGTGAATCCGGCAAATCCTTTTGTACATCTTTTCGTTTCTTATTTCTTTAAATACATTTCTTTTGATAAGATTATACTTACCTTTTTAGTAATGAAATTAACCGTTACTGTTCACAGTCGAAATGCGCATAAACTGCGCATTTACGACCTAATACAGCGAAGTTTACAAGCATTTGTGTCTCGCCGCAGGCGATTTTAAATGCACAAATGCGGTTACTGTGCACAGCAGCAGGCTGTGAACAGTAACAATTAACCTCTGTAGTAATTAATCAGGCATCCTTTCAGTATAATCTCACGCTCTGCATCAGTCATATCTCCCAGCTTCAATTCGATTTCTTTCAAGGTATCGCCTACAACATAGGCTTTCACTACAGCGTCTTTCTCTTCTATACACTTACGAATGTCCGGTACAAAAATATAATCTCCATTCTTAAACGGAAGCGCCTCGTGATCTACATCTGTCAAAAACGGAAGCATACCCCAGTTGATCAGGTTAGAGCGGTAACGCTTTGTTGCATATTCATTGGCAATATTTGCCCAGCCGCCGAGCACCTTCTGACAGGACGCTGCCTGCTCACGGGCGGAACCATCCCCCGGTTTCACTGCAAAAATAGTACTTCCGATTCCGATATTTCCTTCACCCACTTCTGGATAATCCTTCTGGATCACTGCCATCACTGGCTTCAGCTCTTCCAGCACATCCAGCGGACACGTTCCCGCTTCAATAGCTTTCTGGGCAACCTGTACTTCCTTGGCACGTCCAACATAAGCCGGGTCTTTTCTGGAGAGAGCAAATTCTGCCAGTCCCAGCGGATTGGAACGATAAGAAGAAGTCTCGCCGGACGGTATCAATTCATCTGTAGTCGTAACCGGATCATGAATCTCAGAAACTACCTTCAAAACCAGATTCTGCGGCAATGCTGACATCGCCGGCCAGTCCTTAATATTGGGCCCGAACTGAATCTCAACAGACGGGTCTGCTTCGCCCTTGCTGTCAAAAACACGATTCTCATATATACTCTTATCAAAGTAATACTTCTGTCCCTTATATTCCACATCCATGGCTGTCGCCGGAGTCAGGAATCCCTTATTAGCCGCGGTTGCCGCAATGGAGCGTGCGTCCATCAGTGCAACAGAAGAAATCTGCCCGCTCTGCAGCTTAGAACCTTCACGGTTCGGGAAGTTTCTCGTAGAATGTCTGATAGAGAACGCATTATTTGCCGGAGTATCTCCCGCACCGAAACATGGTCCGCAGAATGCAGTCTTCACAATTGTACCCGCCGCCATCAAATCTGCAACTGCACCGTTCTTCACAAGTTCCATATAAACAGGTGTACTTGCCGGATACACGCTGAATGTAAAGGCGTCAGAACCGATGTTTTTACCCTTGATTATATCAGCGGCTGCACAGATATTTTCAAATCCGCCGCCCGCGCATCCTGCAATAATTCCTTGCTCTACATACAGCTTTCCGTCACGGATCTTATCCTGTAATGAATAATTTACTGCACCGTCAAGACTTACAAGAGCTTTTTTCTCTACATCTTGCAAGATATCCTTCAAATTTGTATTTACCTCATCAATAGTATACACATTGCTCGGGTGGAATGGCATAGCGATCATTGGCTTGATTTCGCTTAAGTTCACATAAACCATACCGTCATAGTATGTACATGCTCCCGGATTTAATTCCTTATAATCACCGCTTCTTCCATGAATCTCATAGAATTCCTGAATCTTCTCATCTGTTTTCCAGATAGAAGACAGACAAGTAGTCTCTGTTGTCATTACGTCAACCCCGATACGGAAATCCGCGCTCAGCTTTTCTACGCCAGGTCCGACAAACTCCATCACTTTATTATTGACATATCCATTGCCAAATGTAGCGCCGATGATCGCCAGCGCGACATCCTGCGGTCCCACCCCTTTCATAGGTTCGCCGTCCAGATAGATTCCGATAATTCCCGGCATCTTGATATCATATGTCTTATTCAAAAGCTGTTTTACAAGCTCCGGTCCGCCTTCGCCCATCGCCATCGTACCAAGGGCGCCGTAACGCGTATGACTGTCAGAACCAAGAATCATCTTCCCGCCTCCGGAGAGCATCTCCCTTGCATACTGATGGATAACTGCCTGATGAGGCGGAACATAAACACCGCCATACTTCTTCGCACAAGTCAGTCCAAACATATGGTCATCTTCGTTGATAGTACCGCCGACCGCACACAGAGAGTTATGACAGTTTGTCAGCACGTACGGAATCGGGAACTTCTCAAGTCCTGACGCACGTGCAGTCTGAATGATTCCGACAAATGTAATATCATGAGATGTCAGTTTGTCAAACTTAATCTGCAGGTTGTCCATGTTGCCGGATGTATTATGTGCGCTCAAAATGCTGTACGCAATTGTATTCTTTGCAGCTTCCTCTTTGCTCAGGGGCGCCTGTACACTGCCGTTATCTTCTACAATCTCCATTCCATTCAGCAGATACACGCCGTTATCATATAATTTAATCATCTGAATCCTCCTGTTATTCTACATTATGGGTTTTATTTTATCACGGTGAAGTGTGCTTGTAAAGAAAATGGGAGTTACTTTTCACACCCGGGCCGTGCACTAGTTGCTTTGAGCACCGTAGGTGTGAAAAGTAACAAAGGGGAGCGATTATTCTCGCTCCCTGAGTACTTTCTTTACTTCAATTTGGGTTTCACCTATTCGGATCACATCATCCCGCTGGATTTCCTTCTCTTGGTAAATCCTCTCTCCATTCAAATATGTTCCATTTCTGGATCCCATATCCATCAGATACAGCCGATCCTCCTGCCGCAGAATAGCACAATGCAGCTTCGATATTCTCGGGTCTTCCTTGATCGTCAGGAACTTTTCAAACTCTCCGTCTGTTCTGCTTCTTCCAATTCCTATATTATCATAAAACGTATAGCTGAACTTCTCCCATGTGTCCAGATTCTCCAGAATTACTTTCCACTGTCTCTTCGTTTTCTTTGGAGGCTGTGAAGCCGCCTGCGGCTGCTCCGCTTCCGTATTCCTGCCCTGTCCTCTTGGCTCTGACTCCCTAATCCTTCTCTCCGGCTCTTCCTGACGGCTTTGTCTTGCTCTTACAGACTCCGGCTCTTCCTGATGTCTCTGTCTCGCTCTTACAGGCTCCGGCTCTTCATCGCCGTATTCTTCATACTCGTCATCTACATCATATCCATCGTAATCATACTCATCCTGCTGCTCATTGTTCTTCCTCAGGGTAACCACAATTGCAATAATCAGACCTAATGCGACCACAACTAAAAGCCCCATTATAACCCAATACAACATATGTTTCTCTCCTTTGTACATTCGCCGCCGAATGACCATACATATTCAGCCGGCAGTTTTATCATTCATGAAACTCTACTTATCTTACTATATTTTTACGTTTCAGGCAAGAAGTTTCAGACATATTAAAAATACTGCCCTTCAGCCACCTAGTTTCTTTCAAATGATAAACAGCCGTCGTCCGTTCTTACAATTCCGCCTCATCGATCACAACAGTATCCAGATTGATCTCTCCTCCCATAGCGTCTACCTCTGCAAGAATCTGCTCTGCAGCCGCACAGCCGATACCGAACCGGGTTGCGCCCAGCTTGTACATCTTAAGAAGTGTATCCAGATCTCTTACTCCGCCTGCGACCTTAAGCTGCGCTCTGTCACCAATGGTATCCATAATAACCTTTACATGATGCAATGTGGTCGGCTTTCCAACTGAGAAACCAGAACCTGTCTTCACGTAATCTGCGCCTGCCTTAATAGACAGCTCACATGCTCTTACAATTTCCTCATCCGTCAGAAGCATTGCTTCAATAATTACTTTCAGCGGAACTCCAGGTGTTGCGTCACGAACAGCTTTAATATCATTGTATACAAGATCATCAAAGCCTTCCTTCAGCCAGCCAACATTAATCTGCATATCATTTGTTGCCGGATCCAGTTCCATAAACTGGTGCGCAAGGAATACCTTTGTCTCTGTTGTCTCCTGTCCTGTCGGAAATCCAAGGGACGTACCGAACTTTGTCACTTCTGCGTCCTCCAGCAGTTCTACAAGCTGCGGATAATAGCATGGCCAGCAGAAGCATGTGCCGCATCCATATTTTTTGCAGACCTCAACCATATGCTTTACATCACTTAATGTTGTATCCAGCTTCAATACGCTCGGGTCCATCATGTATGCAATGTCATCCTTGGTTAATATGGTCTTTCTTGGTCTTTCTGTTAAAATTCCTTTCATTTCTATCACCTTTCTTCTATTGTCAGTTTAATCGTAACAGTTCAGCCTTCGGCTTCCTGTTACAGGCATCAAGCCATGCAAAACCACTTCGTGGTGGCTTGATGCATCTCTACCTATACGTTATTTCACGGACTTTGCAGCCAGTGCAAAGTTCTGGGCTGAACTGTTACGTTTGAGCAGCTTCCTTTATCAGGTATGAAGCTCTGTCAGTTTACCATATTTCTTTCTGCACTCTACAAACCTCTCAGTATACGGCTTGTTATAAGCAACACAGCCTACTGGCTGCTGACGGATCATCAATTCCTCACAGTTCATACACTGTGTACAATATTTAATCTCATCTTCTCTGCCTTCCAGCAGTTTCTGCGGTGTCAGCGGATCTGCAAATGACTGTCTTCCAAGTCCGACCATATCCATCATTCCTTCTTCGATACAATGAGCGCCCATTGCGAACAGAGAAGATTTCTCAGGATCAACAGACATCAGCTTGTTCTTCTTTCCCCTGAACGGAGAGAAATGAGAACCAATTACAACAGTTTCCGGTTTCAGTGCTTTCTTCATCATATCTGAAAAATAAATATGCAGGTAAGAAAGCTCAGGAGCATCCTTCAATGCTTCCATATAATTCATTGCACTATGTACATTTCCAAGAGATTCGATAAAGTAAGTAGCGCCGCGCTCTTCCAGTCCCTTAATCAAGTCAAGCGGTTCTGTCATATCCATCAGCGGAGATTCCGGTCCTGCTGAACCAAATCCGCCCGGATGTCCTTCCCACATGGACATCTTGGAACCGATAAGAAAGTTCTTATCATAATTAACTGCCTTCATGATTCTTTCCTGCAGATCAAACGCCCACTGCCTTCTCCGCTCCCAGGAACCGCCGTATTTCCAATCACGGTCATTGAACGGACGGATAATCTGAGAACCAAGATATCCATGGCAAAGCTTCATATCAATTCCATCTGCACCGACCGCATATGCGATCTTAGTTGCCTCTGCAAACTGATCCATGATATGATCTACTTCTTCTTCAGAAAGGATATCGCCTCCGATGCCGTACATCGGTTTTACACAAACCTTCCGGGAGAATTCTGACTCACTGATCTCACCGGAATGTGTCAGTTGGAATACGATCAGTGTATCCGGGTTCACTTCTTTCAGTTTCTTAATAAAATTTGCCAGAGGTTTTTCATTCCGCGGCATAATCTCCAGTTGTGTCTTTCTCGCTCTGGATTCATTTGTAACGGTAATCGCCTCAAGATCTACCAGTCCAAATCCGCCTTTGTAAAGATTTTCATATCTTTGATATGTAAGGTCTGTCGGATTTCCTTCTGCATCTGAATCTACACATTCCATCGGTTGTGCAAAAAATCTGTTTTTACATTCTCTTGTTCCTATTTTAACCGGACTTAATAACGTCTCTTTATAACCCATTTTTCTCTCCCTTTCTGCTGTTTTATGCAACGGATTCTCCGCTCGCCAGTTTCATAATATTTTCTTCTGAAAAATCACCCGTCATCAGTTCTCCTGTAATTGTTCCCTCATGCATCACCAGTACACGGTCTGATACTCCCATCAATTCCGGCATCTCTGATGAGATCATGATGATGCTGACTCCCTCTTGAACCAGTTTATCCATCAGCAGATAAATCTCGTATTTTGCTCCCACGTCAATTCCTCTTGTAGGCTCGTCTAAGAACAAAATCTTACATTCTGATGCCAGCCATTTTGCCAATACAACCTTCTGCTGGTTACCGCCGGAAAGATACTTGCACAATTTATCCATATCTGGAGATACAACCTTTAGCTCCCCAAAATATTTCTCCGCCAAAGCCTGCTCTTTTTTGCTCTGCATGAATCCAGAAACAGATACCTTATCCAATGCTGCCGCCAGAATATTATCCTGAATTCCCTGATTCAAAAACAGTCCCTGTGACTTACGGTCTTCTGTTGCAAATCCCAGTCCGTATTTCAATGCTTTATTCGGATGATTGATATGCGCTTCTTCTCCGTTGACTTTTATTGTTCCGGCACTGTGTTTATCTGCCCCGAAAATCGCCCGGAGCACCTCTGTGCGTCCAGCCCCGACCAATCCGCCGAGTCCCAGGATCTCTCCCTTTTTCAGCTCAAATGATACATTTTTAAACCGTTCTCCGGTCAGACCCTCTACCTCCAGCACTGTTTCGCTGCTACGGCTTCGGTGACGGGGAGGAAATGTATCTTTCAAATCCCGCCCGATCATCTTACTGATCAGCCAGTCTTTATCAATGTCTGCAATATCGGTGTCTGTAATATATTTACCATCCCTAAGCACCGTAACTCTGTCGCAAAGCGCAAACAGCTCTTCCAGACGATGTGAAATGTAAATGACAGTAATACCGTCTTCCTTCAGCTTTCTGACAATCTCAAATAAAGTCTCAATCTCGCTGTTTGTCAGACTGTCTGACGGCTCGTCCATAATAATAATTTTAGAATGATAAGATAATGCTTTGGCAATATCTATCATCTGCTGCTGTGCAACGCTTAAGCTCTTCACCGGTACTTTGTAACTTGGAATACTTCCCCTGCTCACATAATCCAGATATTCCTTCGCAAACTCATTTTCTTTCTTTGTATTTATGATCTGTAATGTATTTTTTTCCTGTCCCAGCATGACATTTTTAATGGCGTTCAACTCTGGAACCAGACTTAGCTCCTGATAAATGATCGCCACACCTTTATCGATCGCGTCCCGCGGATTCTTGATAGAAACTTCTTCCCCATTAATTCTGACGGTACCTGCATCCGCTTTATATACCCCGGAAAGGACCTTCATAAGTGTTGATTTTCCTGCGCCGTTTTCACCGATCAGCGCATGAATCTCACCTTTTTTCACGCGGAGATTTACATTGTCAAGTGCTGTAACTTTTGAAAATGTTTTTGTGACTCCCAACATTTCCAATGCATATTCGCTCATTCTTTCACCTTCCCCACATGAATGTTATTTTTCTTTTCTCTGGAAAATAACAGCCACAAGGATAATCAATCCTTTGATCAGACTCTGAAGATTCGGATCAGCGCCGATCAGGTTGAGGATGTTATTTACCATTGCCATAATGATTACACCTGCCAGTGTTCCGGCAAGTGTTCCGACTCCGCCGCTCATTGCAGTTCCGCCGATAACGGCTGCTGCAAGTGCATCCATGTCATACCCTGTACTTCCGTTCGGCTCTCCGACCCGTACACGTGCCATAAGCATTACTCCGGCAAGCGCAGCAGTAAATCCGCACAACACATATGCCATGATTTTATTAAAGTTTACTTTAATACCTGTCAGCCTTGCCGCTTCTGCATTACTTCCGATTGCATAAATGTGTCTGCCGTATACAGTCTTATGCAATACGATCAGGAACACGATCATCGCAGCCGCATAAAGTATAACCGCACACGGTATGCCAAGCACATAGCCGGAACCAAAATTCTGCCAGAACTCAGTAACCTTTCCGCCCGGAGCGCCCTTGGTATATACCATGACAACACCTTTGATGATCATATTCATTGCAAGAGTGACAATAAACGCTTCCAGTTTTCTTGTAACTACTATGATACCGTTGATCAGTCCGATCAGACATCCAAGAATCAATACCAGGACTACCTGACCCGCCATAATTCCGGTCTGTCCCGCCGCTGCTCCCTTCTCCATCATATCCGCCAAAAGACAGGCCGTCAGAGCCATGATACTGGTTACAGAAAGGTCGATTCCTCCTACCAGAAGAACGACAGTCATTCCAATACTGACTACACCTACGATAGATGCCTGTCTCAAAATATTCATAATATTAGAATAGGTCGGAAATATGTCTGGAGAAGCGATGGTGGAAATAATAAATGTCAGGACAAGCACACCATAAGGTACGCTTACCGGGTTATTTTTTATTCTTTGTAAAACACTGATTTTCTCTGCTTCCTTACTCATCGCTTTCTCTCCAATCCGTTGCTGCTTAATGTAATGATGTTATTTATATAATATCGTGCGTTCTGTTGCTTCCGGACTTACCAATACTTTGATTAATTTTGAATTCTTTTTAATTTCATGAAGTGTCTCTTCCAACTCTTCCAGAGGAACAATCATAGAAATCAATGGGGTCGGATCTACACGGTCATACTGCATCAAAGTCAGTGCGTCTGCCCAGTCGTATCCAATCCCTGCACAGCTTCCGCTGATCTTCTTCTCACTCGTTACAAATTCGATCGGCGGAAGTGATGCAAAATCATCGTCTGCACACATACCAAAAGCTTCTAGTTTACCGCCCTTGCGAAGCATCTTAAACGCCTGCTCATAAGTACTGTGATGTCCGACTGCTTCTAATACATAATCAGCGCCGATTCCGTTCGTCAGCTTCATAACCTCCTCAACCGGATCACACTTAGATGCATTGATAACATAATCAGCTACAACCTCTTTTGCCATTGCCAGTCTCTCTTCGTTTGTATCTACCATAATGATCGGCGCCGCGCCGCGGGCTTTTGCCAGTTGTGCGTGCATCACACCCAGACCTGCTCCGATGATGACTACACTGCGTCCAATCTCACAGTTCATTTTATGTGAGGCATTTAAACAGGCTGTCAGAGGTTCCACAAAAGCTGCTTTGATATCGGATACTTCATCTGGAACTTTGTAAATATTCTTCCATGGAACTTTTACATACTCTGCAAATCCGCCGTCTGTATGAATTCCGATCTGTTTAAAGTCAGAACACAGTAATGACTCGCCGATCCGGCACTGGTAACAGGTACCGCAGGGAATCACGATATCATAAGTAACTCTGTCTCCCACTTCAAGCCCCTTTGCATTTGCACCGACTTCTGCAATTGTTCCGCATACTTCGTGTCCTGTTGTCAAAGGAATACACTCTACTTCATCGGCATATTTTCCTGTATAGGATCCCCAGTCTGAACCACAAATACCACAATATTTTACTTTTACAAGCACCTCATCATCATTGATCTCAGGAATCGGTACCTCTTTCAGTTCAAACCGCCCTACTTCAACCAATACCTGGGCTCTCATTGTTCCTTCCATAGTTGTTTACCTCCATTTATTTTGTAAATAATTTATCATGTCTCTCTTCATATGGCGCATTGATCATCAGCGGTCTCAGGAAATCAATCGTTTTCTTTGTACCATCGTCAACACTCATGATCACGTCCTCATGTTCAAAGTTAAATACACCCTCATAGCCATTGAGATACAGTTCGCTGATCAGCGCTTTCCAGTTCACATCTCCCCATCCCGGGATTCTGAATCTGAAGGATCTGTCCCTTCTCGCCCAACCGTCCTGCATATACATATTCAGACCGCCGCTTGCAAGATGATGCTTCAATATCTCACAATCCTTAGCATGTACAGTTACGATCCGGTCTGCCAGTTCATATACAAACTGGTTTACATCAATTCCTGAGAATAATACGTTTGCCGGATCCAGATTGATCCCAAAGCTCTCATGATTATCTGTTACTTCCAAAAGGCGCTTCGTAGATTTGATGTCGTATACAATATTGTTCGGATGCGGCTCAAAAGCAACCTTAACACCATATTCTTTATATTTATCAAATACATAGCCCCATTTCTCGGCAAATTGTTCTTCCTCGTATTTCCATCCGTTTGGCTCCGGCCAGTCATTGATATGTCCGTAGTTTTCCATTCCGGAAAATGCGACAACACATTTTACTCCAAGTTCTGCCGCAAGCTGTGCCGAACGGATCATACTCTCCTGACCGAATTTGATTTTTTCTTCTTTACTGCCCGGACAAATGGAGTCCATTCCTGCACTGTATGGTCCCATGATCAATGGGGAATCTGCATGGTTGCTAAGTGCAGAAATGAACAACCCGTGATCTTCAATTTTCTTTTTAAATTCTTTTGCATTGCTGCCCTTTAACAATTCTGCCGCATCTACCTGTCCATTGTCTGTATATGCCGGAAGCTCCACCGCGTCGTAGCCATTTCTTGCGGCAATCTCACAGACCTTGTCCACCGGTAAATTTGAATAGTTCACTACACAAAACCCTAATTTCACTTTTTATTCCTCCATGCCTTTCTACTTTGTTACCACTTTTTATAACTCGTATTTTGTTTTAGTCTGTCATTAATATGTCCAGTCAAAATCATCTCCGTCTTCAATTACATATTCACCAATGTTCTCTGCTGTAACAGTAATCGGCTCCTTGATGACAATCTTTTCTTCCGGATTTTTGCCTTCCAGCGTATCAATCGCCAGATGAAGCGCCTCTACAGATGCCGCACACGGGAACTGTGTAAATCCATAGAATACACCGTCTTTTACATTCTTTGCGACTCCGTTGATTCCATCTGCGTTTACAACAATGATTCCTTCATCGTCTCTTCCTGCCTCTACAATTGTATCCCATGCTGCCAATGTTACGACTCCGTCCTGTGAAATCACTGCGTCAATCTCACCTTCACCATATTTGCTCAGAAAATCTTCCATAACTGACTTGCCTTTTGATGCTTCAAAATCTGTATACTGTCTGTCAATAATCTTGATGTCTGGATACTGGGAGAATACTTTTTCCTGCCCTGCTTTCTGTCCGTTATCTGTACCAGAACCTGCAATAGAATCAAGTGCGATAACGTTGCCTTTAGCTTCGCCGTTTTTCTCTGTGATCGCATCTACAACCATCTGTGCACAAGCCGCTCCGTTGTTCTCATCTGTCCAGCCTACGAAATGTGTATAGTCCTCAGTTGTAGCTGTTCTGTCAAACAGGATAACCGGAATCCCTGAAGCATAAGCTGCTTCGATCCCCGGGTTAACTGCATCCTCTACTGCCGGTGTGATCAGAATTGCATCCAGATCCTTTTGCAGCATTGCTTCAATGTTGCTGTTCTGAGTATTTGCGTCATCATGTGCATCTGTCTCAACAATTTCAACTCCCAGCTTCTCTGCCTCTTCCATCAGCATATCACGCATTTTAACACGCCAACTGTTAGATACAGATGCATTTGCAAAACCAATCACATACTTTCCATCGTCTTTTTTCTCTTCCGTGGTTTCTGTTTTTTCTTCTTCCGCCGGTTTTTCTCCGCTGCTGCATCCTGTCAATACCAGTGTTCCTGCCATAACTCCTGCCAATATCATTGAAATAATTTTCTTTTTCATATTCTTTTCTTCCTCTCTTTGTTATTTTTACCTTTCATTGCGAGCTCGTCTAACTGATTTCACTATATCACATTTGCTTTCGTTTGTCATTTTATTTTTTTGTTTTATTTTGTTTTGAATTAAATTTTTTTCGTTTTTTTGCGTTTTTAGCTTTCTTTTTTGTATAAAATATACATATATCATTTCTGGAATATCCAGTTTTCACAGTAAAATTTGTGTATTTTTTACACCCTTTAACATGCATTTTCGTTTTCTTTCGTTTTGTATCATTTTATTTATTTTTTCTTCTTTTTGTTTGCTATCCGTATTTCTTTATGATATTATGATAGTAACTAGATTAGTTTTACCGGATATTTATTTACATATCATTTATTATAGAGGTGGAAATTTTGTTTAAAGTTGAACGCCACAGGCGAATCAAAGAGATTTTAAAGGACTGCCGCCAAATTGAGGTTTCATCGCTCAGTAATCTTCTGGAGGTTACAGATGCAACGATCCGCAAAGATCTGGAAGAATTAGAACGGGAAGGATTTCTTACCCGTTTCCACGGCGGGGCAACCCTCAATTCCAAAGAAACGGATACTCCCGTCGGTACCTCCTTCGTTAATCAGATTACAGAGTATGATAAAAATAAAGAGGACATTGGACGGACTGCAGCACAGTTGATCAATGAACGGGAATGGATTTTTCTCGGACCGGGAACAACCAGCTATTATATTGCATGTGCCCTGCGGGACCGTATTAACATCAATGTTTTAACTAACAATTTTTTAGTAGCTCAGGCACTATATAACTCTCCCGGGATCCGTGTGATATTTTGGGGCGGACAAGTGGAATACCCCGGCTTCTATACGATTCCTGACAACCTGGAAAAGGAATTTGAAAACATGTATCTTGATAAGGCTTTCTTTTCCATTGATGGTGTTGATATGAACGCAGGATATACCTTATCTGACCGCCCGGTATATGATTTAATTTCCATGATCAAAACTCGTTCCCGTGAAACAATCATGGTTTTTGATTATACCAAATATAATCAGCGGGCATTCATGAAGATCGGAAGTCTCGATTTTGCGGCTACAATCGTTACAACCCCCGCTATTCCAGACGATTATAAACAATATTTTTTAAAACATAAAATACAAATATATACAACATATGATCTGAAACCAATTAACTTTTAATTTTTATTTTGAAGAATTGAAGAGTTTATTATGAAATCCTTTTGTATACAAACAAGGTCATTATCTAAAATTGCTGACCGGACGTTGCTTACAGATATTGATTTTACAGCTTATTCAGGTGAAGTGCATGCTATCATCGGCAATAACGGGGAAGGTAAAACTGTATTTGCCAAGCTTCTTTCCGGTGTGCGGAGCAAAACCAATGGTTCCATTTTTCTGGACGGGACAGAGCTTCACTTTTCCGACCCTTATTCCGCTCAGAAAGAGGGGATTTATATCCTGCAGCAAGAGCCGGTGCTTTTTCCAGATCTCTCTGTACGGGACAATATTACAATGGGAGTAGAAAAACATATACAGAAGCGTTGCTTTTGGGCGCCGTCCGTGCGAAAGCTGGATTCCGTATGCCGTTCTTATCTAAAAAACTTCGGTCTGGAATCTCTGAACTTAAACGCCCCTGTCTCTGCTCTGACCGCAATGGAAAAGCTGATGATACAGTTCTGCAGGATTCTAATCTGCAATCCCAAGGTTCTGATCCTGGACGAGCCATCTGCCATGCTGACAAACACGGAAATCGAAATGCTCTTCCATTTTTTGGAAGAATATAAAAAGGACCGTATCATCCTTCTGATCACTCACAATTACTCTGTCCTTTTGAACCATTGTGACAGAGTTTCCTTTATGAGCGACGGACAGATTGAGGCAACATTTACAGTGGATGAGCTTGCAGCGCCATCCAGTCAAGCTTACCTGGAACGTTTAAAAATGAGCTTTTCATATCCAACAATGCATTTGTCCCCTGAAGAAGAAGTTATAAATATCAGCTCACTCTCCACGGATTTTCTTTCCGGTATAGACTTTTCTATACACCGAAAAGAAATTGTCAGCATTGCCGGTCTGAAAAAAGAACAGAAGGAATCCCTTATTTCAGCGCTTTTACACAAAAAGGGAATCACCGGAGGTTCTGTTACATTTCCGGAAAGCAAACAGCAGCCGCTTATCAGCCTGATCAGTGACAGTCCTGCTTATGAAATGCTTTTTGCAACACAATCAATACCATTTAATATCACGGCATCCGATTTTAGACGGACACGGGAACATCTTTTTACTTCTGCAAAGAAAATGCGTTCCTATGGAGTGCATTATTTTCAGAAGCTACATATAAAGGATGCGGATATACACACCCCGCCGATGTATCTGAGCACCGGAACCAAGCAAAAGGTCATTCTTGCCCGTTCGCTTTTTAAGCGGGCTAATATTTACATATATGACGAACCAACCAAAAACCTGGATTCAACAGGTAAACTGGATTTTTATAACATTCTAAATGCATTGGCTTTAGAAGGAGCATCGATCCTTCTGATATCCTCTGATTATTCAGAAATGATCGGCATGAGCAGCCGCGTTATTCTCGTAAAGAATGGGTGTCAGGCAGGAAATTATTCAACAAATTACCTTTCAGCCGAGACTCTGTCTAAAGAATTAGAATAATGCAAAGGACGAATGGATATGAAAAAAAATAAACTGATTGCTTATGATCTGGGAACCGGAGGTATCAAAGCCTCCTTGTTTGACGTGGATGGAAATTCACTTGCCGAAGTGTTTCAGCAATATGAGACTTTCTTCCCCAAAGATAAGTTCACGGAGCAGCGTCCGATGGACTGGTGGGCAGGTGTCTGCCATGCCACCCATCTTCTTTTGGAGCAAAGCGGCTGTCTTGCAGAAGAAATTGCATGTGTTGCGCTTTCAGGACACAGTCTTGTCGCTGTCCCTCTGGATAAGGACGGAAAACTATTATTGGAACAGGTTCCGATCTGGTGCGATATGCGCGCAGAAGATCAAATTCCTGAATTCTTCAAAGACTTATCCTATGAAGACTGGTACACAACTACCGGAAACGGTGATCCTGAAGAATGTTATACCATTTTGAAACTGATGTGGATGAGACAGCATCAGCCGGATATTTTTGACCAAACGCACAAAATTCTCGGTTCAAAAGATTTCATTAACTACAAGTTAACCGGAACGATCTGCACAGATCCTTCTTATGCCTCCGGTTTTGGCGTTTTTAATCTGCTGAACTGGAACTATGAAGACCGCTTTTTTAAAGCAGCAAAAATTCCTCGGGAGATTTTCCCCGAAATCCGCCCCTCCGATTCTGTCATTGGCTATGTAACAAAAATTGCGGCAGAGGAATGTGGTCTCTGTGAAGGAACACCTGTTGCATGCGGAGCTGTAGACAACACCTGTATGGCTCTGGGCGCCCGCGGATTAGATGAAGGAGTTGCTTATACTTCCCTCGGTTCTTCCAGTTGGATCGCAGTTACCTCTCAGAAGCCTGTTACCGACCTTAAAACACGGCCTTTTGTATTTGCGAATGCCAGAAAAGGATACTATACCTCTGCTGTTTCTATTTTTTCAGCAGGCAATTCATTCCGCTGGGTACGTGACCGACTGTTAATGGATCATCCTGATGACACAGAAACGTATGATATTATGAACCAGATGGCTGAAGCAGCGCCTCCGGGAGCTAACGGAATATTGTTCAACCCAAGCCTTGCCGGCGGGAGCGCCCAGGAGCCAAGCCCAAATCTGAACGGCAGCTTTATGGGAATTACACTCGGCAATACAAGAGAAGATCTTATACGTGCTTCCATGGAGGGTGTGGCTATGGCATTGCGGAAAACGCTGGACATTCTTCTTAGCCAGACTGCGGTTTCCGGAGAAATGCTTTTATGCGGCGGCTGCAGCAAAAGCGCAGTATGGCGCCGTATTTTTGCGGATATTTACAATATGCCTGTCATCAAGACCAACATCGACCAGGATGCCGCCTCCCTCGGGGCAGCCGCGCTTGCGGCAAATGCCTGCGGTCTCTGGAATGGATATGACAGGATACCGTCTATACACAAAATAGAGGATCACTTAGAGCCTGTTCCTGAGAATGCAGCATTCTATGAAAAACTTTTGGAAATATACGATGAGTGGACTCAGACACTTGCCCGGCTCGGAGATAAAATGAATCAAATACGTCTGTAAATGTGCATTTTGACTATGCACAGTAACAATTATATCAAGTGCAAAGGGGACAACAGGAAAATAAATCATTTTCCTGTTGTCCCTCTTTTATTGCATATCGTAACAAAATTTAATAATAAATATTCAGGCAAGAAATTCTTCTAATATCTGCCGGATCGTCTCTTCCTTCAAAGCGGATTCTCCGCCTTCCTCAGGCTTCTCCCTGGCAGCCTTACGGATGACCTGACGGGCAGCCTCCCCTTGCTGCGCATGCCGTGGTTCTCCTTCAATATTGATAGACAGTTCCGGTCCTGCTTCTGCCATCTCTTCTTTTTCCTTCCCTTTCACATTATGGCGTACTGCCGCAGTGTCAGGCTGGATTACATCAATCCGCTCTTTCTCCTGCTGCCGTGTTCTGCGTGTCTTTCGTACACAGGCATTTGACAGATAATCGACCATATAGTTTTTTACTGCCTCGATCTTATACTGCTCGTCCGACAACTGTCCGATTACGAAAAGTAATATCATTTCTGCCGCGCCTATGGCTGCATACTGATATACCTGTTCGCAGAATCCGTGCGCCATATAATGGGAAATCGTACCCACTGCCGCCAGTATTCCCGCAAACCAAACCGTCTGTATCTCTAACTGTCTCCACGTATGTATCCGGAACAAAAACCCCCGGTACTCATATATGTATTTCTCCACAAATGCGCTTATATTTTCTACCCTGTCATGCAGCATACATGCATGTTCATATTTTGCGCGCACCAGTTTTATCAATTTGTGTGTGCTCTTGGACATATTCCCCGCTGCTCTCACCATACGACGCAGAGTGAACTGATTCACCAGCTTTGCCAGCACCCCTGTGACACCGACTGCAATCATAAGATAAAATACAATGTTCGTGTCCGTCACTACCTCATTAAACATAACGAAGCCCTCCTGTTATTTTGTTTTATATTTATCACAATTTCCCCTACATTGTGTTGAGGCTATTATACCTTGCATTTTCACATTTTTCCTCAAAAAGCGTCCGACATTTTTCTACATTACTGCAGCCGTTCCCCTTAAAAAAAGAGCTTCCCTGTTGTGCTTTTTCACCCCCTTTTAACAGAGGTTTTTATCTCAGCGTAAATGCATGTCCCCCTGTTTTGTGAACTTCAGAAAAGGCTGCTCCTTTTATGTCCTTTCTTGCTATGTGGTGCCGAAATATGGCTTACGAAAATTAACAACTAGTATTTTTTCTCAGGCTTTGTTATAATCACTAATAGTAGGATCAAGCCAAATGATTCTGAAAATACAAAACATGCTTTGGATTTTTAAAGGAGGATGACAGCTATGAAATATAGACCAAGAGGTGTATGCTCACAAGAGATTAGCTTTGATATTGAAGACAATAAAGTAAGGAACGTATCTTTTCTCGGCGGATGCAGCGGTAATTTACAGGGAATCGGCCGTCTGATCGAAGGAATGGATGTCAATGAAGCAATTTCCCGGATTGAAGGGATTCACTGCGGCTTCAAAGCAACTTCCTGCCCTGACCAGCTCGCACAGGCATTAAAAGAAGCAACCAGGCAATAATCCCCAGCTGCTTCTTTGCATTTCTTATAAATTCCTTCTCAAGCGCCGAAAGCAGCCGCCGTATGTATCATGAAAATTAGTGGTGTTTTCTCGGCACAGGTTTTTTTACTTCTATTAATTACGTCAGTTAATAGTTGCTCCTGTTGATAGCAGCACGGCGGCTGCTTTCGATGCTTGAGGGGAATCTTATTCTGTTTTTAATATTCTGCCTTATTGACTGTCATGGTATAAAGATACCATTTGTGAAGGAAAAATTCTGGTCATACATTGGCTGTGATTTATTTCCTGCAAAGTGGTCACAGTGCACACGATAATAATATCCTCTGTCTACCAATATAGTTTTTCCTGTCGATACATAATAGGTATTCTGATCTTCCACTGTCCAGGTTGCAACTTGCCCCCATGCGTCCTTCTCTTCATTATATTGCTCTACATAAACAATAACGGCTATAAAATCCACTTGATGGTTCGCTGTAGTTGCTCCATATGCATAGATACGACCCGTTCCGGCTTTGGAAATTCCGCTGTTGCCGTCCATCAGGTGCTCTCCGCGCAGCATTGGATTGGAAGCTGTACTCCCTTCCGAGGAATCTTCCATCGTCAAATATGAACCGTCTACCAGCTTCATATCACTTTCTTCTGCCGCAGCGTTCAAAACCTGTCCAAACAGCATTGTGCTTACAACAGCCAGCATACCAATTACTGATATTAGTCTCTTTTTCATCCTTTGTATTCTCCTGTATTTGCTTCCTATTTGTTTCCCTTTACTAATAAGACAACCAAAGAGGAAAATCCTTACGCGTTTTTTTAAATTTTTTTATAAAAAATATAAATTCTCTAATATTTTCTCAAATTCTGAGTCTTCTATATTTCCTTTTATTTCATAATGCATTCCTTTATACTCAAATCTTGCCGCCTTAGTCTGTTCTTTCTGATTAGGCTTGTTAATTCCATCGACCTCAATCTCAACCCCGTTTATTTCTCTTATATACTCTTCTGCTATTATATCATCTTCCCCTTCCGCCCAGGATGAATCTTCCTGACTTGCGTAAATGGAGTATCGAACAGTTCCCCCATTATAGCTAAAGATCAATCTTGCCAATTGCAGTTTTTCATCAATATCATAATCTGCTACGATCATCTCCTTCGGTTTATATCTCATCCATACCGGAGTCTGCCCAAACTTCTCACCGATTTCCTGATAGACTTGCATTTCATCAATATCTTCGCTATCTTTCTTATCCATATCCTCAACATCGATCATCCTCGCTGATTCTTCTCCCATCAGTACATCCAACAATTCTTTCAAATAAGACTTACTTCCTATACTTGTCATACCAAGTCCAAGCGCCAGAACAAGTACTGCTGCCAATGCTGCAATCCAACGGACCCGTCTTCTCTTATACCTAATTACAGTACTCTTCCCAGCATCGGGAATGAAATTCATTTTTGAAATCAGCTCCACATCCGGAGCCAGTTCTTCGGAAACTTCCATATCCAGTACTTTTTTATTAAGCTTCTTTTCCTTAATTCTCTCTGTTCCGTCCCTGCTAATTGCCGCTTTCTCCGCCTCTGCCTTTTCCTTCTCATATTCCCGGATTTTGGACATTAAGACTTCATCCATCTCTTTTGTCACATGAATCTGATCCAGTTCGGGACGGCTGGCAATTTCTTTCTCTATCTGTTGTATATCTTTTTCGATTTCTCTTTGCAGTGATCGTTTTTGGGAATTTTCCATATCTTTGCTTCTCACTTTTTCTTGACTTTTCTTTAAATAAGGTTAATATGAATTTATGACGAAATAATTTTCATTCTGGAGGTTTTTATATGAAACGGATTATCTTAACCGGCGGAGGAACTGCCGGTCATGTCACTCCAAATATTGCCCTGATTCCAAAATTAACGGAACTTGGCTACGATATTCAATACATTGGTTCTTATAACGGAATCGAGAAAGAGCTGATCGAGCCCTTCGGCATTCCTTACCACGGTATCTCTTCCGGCAAGCTGCGCCGTTACTTCAGTCTTCAGAACTTCACGGACCCGTTCCGTGTACTCAAGGGTCTGGGCGAAGCCAGAAAGCTGATTCACGATCTTCAGCCGGACGTTATCTTTTCCAAAGGCGGTTTTGTCTCTGTTCCGGTTGTACTTGCAGGAAAAAAATGCAAAGTTCCGGTTATCATCCACGAATCCGACATGACACCCGGACTTGCCAACAAGCTTGCTATTCCGTCTGCGACAAAGGTCTGCTGTAATTTCCCTGAGACACTTAATCATCTCCCAAAAGACAAAGCTGTTCTGACCGGGTCTCCCATTCGCCAGGAATTACTCTCCGGCAATAAGATTGCCGCTATGGACCTGTGCGGATTCTCCGCCGACAAACCAGTCATCCTTGTAATAGGAGGAAGCCTCGGCGCCGTTGCAGTCAACAATGCCGTACGCGCCGCACTCCCGGAATTGCTTGAGACTTTCCAGATCGTACACCTCTGCGGTAAGGGAAAAATAGACGGATCATTTAACGGCACAAAGGGTTATAAGCAGTTTGAATATATAAAAACTGAACTTCGCGATATCTTTGCTCTTGCTGATATTGTAATCTCACGTGCCGGTGCAAATGCAATCTGCGAATTGCTGGCATTACGTAAACCGAATATTCTGATCCCTCTTTCTGCAAACGCAAGCCGCGGCGACCAGATTCTAAATGCACGCTCCTTTGAACGTCAGGGCTTTAGTATCGTGCTAGAAGAAGAAGAGGTTTCAAAAGAGACTCTTCTTGATGCCGTCTGTAAGCTCTATGAAAACCGCAGCAGCTATATGAATGCTATGCGTGATTCCGGTCAGCAGGACTCCATCCAGACCATACTTGATCTGGTGCAGGAACTGACACAGAATTAATTCTTTTCCTAAATACAACACCGGAAAGCAGATACCGGTTACTGGCATCTGCTTTCTCTTAAAACCGGTTCAATTCATCATACTCTACACCATAATTCTTTTTGATCCACGTTCTTGCTCTGTGCAGCATTCCATAAAATGCGTCTTCACTCATATTCATTTTCTTTGCTGCATCTACTTGCAGATATCCTTGTACACAAACGAGCATAATTGCTTCATACCATTTCGGGTTCTTCTCCACAAGATGACTGAAAATACGTTCATGAAGATTGTATCTTTCTTTTTCTATCAGTTCCCCAAAGTATTCCTCTTCCGTACTTTCTCTGTTTACCTCAAAGTCATTGCCATCCGGATCCATGATTTCTACTACAGAAACCTCTTTCACTTCTCTCCTTGCCGCCTGTTTCTTATAGTTAATCGCAAGGTACTTCGCAGTCGTACACAGCCATGCCTTTACATTCGGATGCGGTTTCTCATCAATTTCCTTGTACAGATTCAGAAAAGTATCTTGCATAATATCTTCTGCCGCAACATAATCCTCCGAGTACATATAAGCAATTTTCAGAACAAGATTCTTATATTCCTCATAAATCTCGTTAAAATTACATTTCTCTGTTAACATTTAGACACCGACAATTATTTTAATTTATTCAATATTTCTTCCTTATCTGCTTCATTCAATTCTCCCATGTTCCATCCTAATCCTACATGATCTCCCTCATATCTGGGAATCAAATGCATATGAAAGTGAAACACCGTCTGTCCCCCTGCTTCTTCATTGTTCTGTACAATATTGTAACCATCGCAGCCCAGCACATCCCGCAATTTGTTGATCATCTTCTTTGCCAGAACCAGCGCTTTCGCAGCCAGCTCATCATTCAAATCAAACAAATTCCGATAATGCTCTTTGGGTAAAATCAAAGCATGTCCTTTTGATGCCGGACCCAGATCCAGAATCACCCGGAAATCCTCGTCCTCATAAAGTGTTGCTGATGGAATCTCACCTGCCGCAATTTTACAAAAAATACAATTTTCGTCTCTTATCATAACACTCTCCTTCTCTATATAATAGTAATATCAACAAGACATCGACCCTAACCCTATACGCATGCCAATATTATTGTATCAATTATATCCCATTTCCTATCAAAAGAGAATAGTAAAGTTGTTTACAAAAAATAAACCATGTCGAAAGATGTCGTATGACTTTTCTTGAACACATCTTTTTATCATGGTAGACTAAATCTGAAAATAAATAAAATCATAAAAATTGCTATTATATTACAAAGGGGTGAACAGACCGATATGATGTACAACATTGATATCAACAAAATGAACCAACTGATGCGAGAAAATGAAACTGCCAGAGACATCATCAATCAACTTCTTGAAAACCAGCATTCCATGGTTTCCACCATTGCACATGAAGTTAGAAACCCATTGACACTGATTTTTTCATCTCTTCAGGTTATGCAGGTACAGCACCCAGAGGTCAAGGAATTTCCGCACTGGAGCCAGACATTAAGCGACGTAGAATTTACTTGTCAGCTTCTGAATGAACTTTCCGCACTTAACAATGGAAACTCTCTGAATTACTCCGTTTTCTCTATTTCAAGACTTCTTAAAAATATTGCGGTCTCCTTTGCAATTTCTCTGGACAGTCAGAACAATTCGATCGAATTCACTTCCTCCATTCCAGAAGATTTGGACGATTTTACAGGAGATAAAATCAAACTGGAGGAAGTCTTTTTAAATCTGCTAAAAAATGCCAGAGACGCCGTCGGAGATTCCGGAAGGATCTCACTTTGTGTTTCCCAATCAGAGGATTCTCTGATTATCCTGGTGAACGACAATGGCTGCGGAATCCCGCAAGACCATCTGGAAGATATCTTTGAACCATTTAAGACCTACAAAACAGACGGTACAGGACTGGGACTTGCACTCGCCAAACGCATTGTGGAATCGCACGGCGGCTCACTGTCCGTTTCTTCTATAGAAAATACAGGCAGTACCTTTACTGTAAAGCTCCCAAGATAATCTGTAGTAAAAATCCACACACAAGACCGCCGATATGCGCCGCATTATCTACACCACTGCTTGTCAGACCAAAATAAAGACTTAAAACAACCATGAGAATTAAGCCTCTCTTACCCAATCTGCCTACATATCCTTTCCGTTGAATGGCGGCGCAGACCAAAGCACCCATGAGACCGAATACTGCTCCTGATGCGCCAGCCGATACAACGGCGGTTCCCTCCAACTGGTTTACAAACAAAGAACAAAGATTACCGCCGATTCCACTGAGCAGGTAGATCAGCAAAAACTTGATTTTTCCGATTTCAAGCTCCAGATTCCATCCAAGAGCGCCGAGCATAATCAGATTGTTCATCAAGTGATCAATCCCAAAATGCAGAAACATACTTGTTACCAGCCTGTAATACTCGTGCCCTTGTATTACATACGGCTCGTACATCGCTCCATGTTCCAGAATAAACTGCGTATCTTCTGTTTTGCCGAGAAACATCAGTATTACAAAAACAACAGCATTACTTCCAATTAGCGTAGTTGTTATAACTGCCTTTTGATTCCTTTTCAAAATAAAACCTCTTTTCATAACATACGTCACTTCTGAATTGTATACCCATCCGGGCATCCCATAATTCATGCCTGCGGTGAAAGGACGGATTCTTTTTTCCATCATGCGTTTTTACATACTTTGCTGCAAGTACAAAGTTCTGCACTGAACTGCTACCTAAATATTAGCTTTATTATAGAATAGACTTCTCTTCTTGTCTATCTGTTTCCAGAATCAGATCACTCCATTGTCCCCAACGTTTCCCTGGAAAATTCCGTACAGCTTTTCTCCAGACTGGCAGCCGGATACCCTCTTCACAGACAGCGCCCGCCACATGCATTTCATACTTTTTTTGACTGTTAAATTGTCTTTCGTATTTTTCTGTTTCCTCA
Source organism: Mediterraneibacter agrestimuris (assembly GCF_943193195.1). Taxonomy (GTDB): domain Bacteria; phylum Bacillota; class Clostridia; order Lachnospirales; family Lachnospiraceae; genus Schaedlerella; species Schaedlerella agrestimuris. The sequence continues at coordinate 194,837 of NZ_CALPDG010000001.1, forward strand.
TGTTCTTCTTCCTCTTCCAAACTAAATATATTCCCATAGTTTTCTTCTGTTTGTGTAACCTTTTTTTCCTTTTCTTCCTGCTCTTTCCGGCGTTCTTTCTCATGTCTTTCATATTCTCTCATAATACCTGATAAATCGCAGTGTTCCTGCAGCGTTGCCTTATGTAATTCATATGACAGAAAGATACCTTCTGTATCTTCATAATCCAACATCTTCACAAAATACTCTGACAATTCATGTAAAGCTGTACCCATTCCCCCGTTATATCCCGGAAGATAACAAAAATAGCATTTATGGCCTTTACGGAAAATATACTCCGGCTGCAAAAGCAGACAATCTGAATTCAGCATATATTGCCGGAGTACTTCTACTGTCCTAAGCAAGTCCCCGATAATTTCCTCAATATCCTTTTTCCTTATCCGTTTCTTCTCATACAACGCTTTCAATGAAGTAAGACCGCTGATGTCATAGGAATAACGCCCCGCCCCTTCCACTTCGCATCCTTCTACCGGAAGCACACCTGTGATCTGATTTGATCTTAGCATAGGCATTTGATAATCTTCCGTATATTCTTCCTGCGTATAAATATGCATCCATACTTTACTCATCCCGGCTTCTATCTCCATCCGAATCGATTTCTCCAACTCCCGTCACCTCTTTTATACGAATCTTCTTTTCTGGTTTTAATACCGGTGCCTGCTGCCTCACCGACACTGATATCCTTCTATAGTTTGCAGCGGCTGAAACTGTCACCAATTTATCCGTAACCTCTACATCTACAGATGCATCCCCAAACAGAATCAGTTTTCCTGCAATCCTCTGCCTGCAGAATCCAGTCAAATCTGTTTGACCACTCTCATCCGGTTTTCTTTCTAACTGAGCGCCTAATACCGCAGTCTCTGCCGCCGCTCCGATTAGAATATTCTTATCGTGAAAATAAAAAACAGTGTATATGATCACCATAAAGACAGATAAGATTATGGGAATTATATAGGACAGCTCCACCGTGATCACACCTTTTACTGCCTTGTCCCTCAACTTAAAATCCTCCTAATAACAGCACCGCCGCATACCCCATTCCCAAAAACGGAACAAAAGGCAGCATTGTTTTCCGTCTGAATTTGTGTCTGATAAGAACCGCCATAGCAGTCCCGGCAGCAAATGTAAACGTCACCGCCAATAAACTCAGCAGGTTCCAAAATCCGAGATAAATCCCCAATATCCCTATCAAAATACTGTCGCCGTATCCGAAGTTTTCTCCTGTTGCTTTACTGACTGCCAGAAACACAAGACCAACCGTACCACCCAGTACAATCAGAATTCCCGGCACTCCTCCCCATATTATCTGAAATCCAACTGCCAGGATTCCACCCGCTGCCAAAAGCCAGATTGGAAGTCTTCTGCTTCGTATATCCACAATAGACAAACTACCCAAATAGAGCAGACACCCTGCCTGACTGATCTCATAAATCTGTGCAATTTCTCTCATAATCCCTCATAATCCTCCTTTACTGCCCGCATTTGCTGCATGCACTCATCCCCTGGCACTCCCCCTTTTTCACAGAATAAACTGTCCTTTTTAAACTGCTGCAGTTTAATGAATTGTGATACTTATTCCCGTAATCTGTAATATAAACACCCGCAGACGCACCCCCATGCACACACTGCTCACAGGCATGATATTTTCCTCCGGCTTCATTCCGCAGATCAGACATTCCCGAATATGGCACAAAACGGATTGACAATTTCAGATAATTGCACTGGTAATTTGTATGATATACCCCTCCCGTTTCTGTCACATATACAATCTTGCCGCTGTCACTGTCCAATTCGGAATTTTTATATCCGTTCCATGCCTTAACTAAAAAACTGTCTCTGCATTTCATCCCCATATTTGTAAACTTTGGAAAAGGAAGTCTGACCTTATAATCCAACTCCACATGTATCACTCCGCTATCAGATTCATACCACGACCGCCAACAGTGAATTCCTGAACTTCCGCCCTCCACAATACTTCGTTCCAAACGTTCTGATCCGATAATCTGTACCAAATCTGATTTCATCTTAATAGGATTAAAAACAGGAAGTACCGCCATGTCTTCTGCCGCTGCTTTTGCCGCTCCCTGTGCCGCAGAACTCACTGTCAGACGAATTGCCTGAATTTCCAGTATATAGATTAATGACAGAATTGCAAACAAAAATAACGGCAGTGTAAGCGCTGCTTCTGCTGTGACGCTTCCCTGCATCTTTTTCCTTGAGTCCGGTACAGATGCCCCTTCCCGGTTGGTATACGGTTTGTTGTAAAATTGTGCCATCACAGATTATCCTTTCTTATTTATTAATTATTGTGGGTATCCTGTCTGCAGGGAATTCAGACAGTTTAGAATGAAAGGGCATCTATGCCGGACTCAAAGATATCCGAAATATGCCTGAAATGTATAACTGTAGCCGCTCCACATATCAGCTTTATTTTGTAGTTTCATTTTTGTGACACAAGCATCCGCCCTAAAATACTCCAGCCCCTTTTCAAACCTTAGATTCTGTTCTAACCGGTCCAGTACCCGCATATTCAAGTCAGTTTCATCTTTCAAGTGCAGTAGTATCTGTAAATACTGCCCGTAATTTAATCCTTCTTCTGCATCTGCCCCTTCATACCCGGCATCTGATCCCCAGAATGTAAACACTCCAGAAAGAGGAAGCTGCCAGTTTTGTGAATTCTTCACCAGCGCCGCTCTTCTGCCCGCCAGAAGAGTCCGCAGATCCACCACACTTTCTCCAAAACACCATACAAGAAGTATCAACTGTTTCAGAGCGTCTTTGGCTTCTGGGCGCAGACTCACGGCTGCTAACGCAGCCGCCATAGTCTCTGCTTCTCCTTGTTTACCAGAATCTATTGCCAGATGTGCATAATTTAACCCCATTCTGACTAATAACATCTGATTGACAACGTCCTTCAAATTTTCCGCGTCACTTTCTTTTCCGCTGATCAGATATTCAATTTCATAATCCAGATTTCGGGTTTCTGATTTCTGTTCTACAGCAGAACTAAACATTTTCAGTATGTACTGTTCAAATAATAACTTCTCAGCCTGTCCGTTTACCCTGCTCCTGGCTGGAAATGTCCCCCTGCCGGCATGCCTGCTTCTGCAAGATACCAATTTCTCCTGCCCCACATATTTTCCTGACAGTTCAAATCTCTCCGGCAAAACAAGGGACAAAATGCCAGTTTTACGGATTTCCAGTATTCCGGTATTTTCCTCTGGAAGCATTTCCTCTCCATGAGACAACACTTGATCCAACTGTTCAGAAACTTCTTCGCCTTGTATTTTTTGTTCCTGCCATGCGGCACACAATCCAGTCACATCCTGAAGAACCCCCATACCGGTCTGTGTTTCCATATATTCAAGCATCTGTTCCCGAAATGCCTGTCCATTATTATCAGTAAGAAACTGTATATCTGTGATCGTCTGTTCAATCCCCATACTTCCGTAATGTGACATTCTGTTTATAATTTGCTGCTCTTCAAACTGCCCGGTTCCATAAGTCATATCAAACGCAAAAACTTTATATTCCTCCAACAGCTCTTTATGGTATTCTCCGAATACAGAAAACAGTGCGTTATCTACCGCTATTCTCTTTAAATTCTTAGTTGTCTGGATTTGCGCACTTTGTGATATTGCCAGAATAAACGAGACAAGAAGTACAAATATCAAACTTAAAAATGCTGTAATCTCGCCTTTTTTCTTTTTCATCTCATCATATCCATATCTGTTATATTCCTGAGCTCTCACTCGTAATCTTCTGAAATATAGTATTGACCAGATTAGTTAGCTGTGTCTTGAAGATCAAAACAAGCGCAATAATAACGACGAGTATCAGCAGCATCTCTATAACTGATAACCCCGAATCATCTTTTAGAATCTGAATTCCATCTCTTACCTTCTGTCTGATCCTCCATCCAATAATCTGTAATTTAATCATCCTTATATCCATTCCTCCACTTTATACTTTATTTTTCTTATTCTTTCTGCTATCCTCTCCGCTTCACATCTGTTACTGTGCACAGTAACTCACATCTGCATTGAGAAGAATGCCGGGATGACAATGATTGCCAGAACCATACCAAACATCAGGAACATAGGAAGAAGCAGTTTTGTTCCCGCCTCCTCTCCCAGCTTTCTTGCAAGGCTTTTTCGTTCCTCAAATGTACCTGCTGCCTCCTGTTTCAGCAAATCTGTCAGCCCCTTTGTTCCTTTTTTCATATTCTGCGAAAGCAGTGTTCCAAACTTCCTATATACTGTCAATCCGCACCGCTCTCCAAACTTTTCGTAGCACTCACTTTCCGATGCTCCGCTTTGTATCTCATGCATGGTATAGAGCATTTCTTCATATATTGCCCGTTTTTCTTTTTCCTTTTCCCTGTTCCGATAATCCTCTGCTAATTTAAACCATACCTTTCGTACCGGCATTCCTGCCCCCAGATAAAGTGTAAACCGGTTAATAACCTGTGGATAATCCAGTTCCAGCTGCCTCATCCGATCTTCTTCCCTCTCTTTCTTCTTCCGGCGGTCAAAAGCATACATCGACAAGGATAACGCAGTTCCAAGAAGAAGCAGCCCCGCCGCCCGGTAGTCAGTTACACGTCTCCACACAACACTCATTTCACCGACCTTATCTGGAAGAGGCATTTCACTGTCCTCTTTTGTTTCCGCATGCAGCCTGTCCAGTTCTTCATTTAATTTTTGAAACCACTTTTCTTCTCCCGAAAGTTTCGGTGTAAATAAATTTGCATAAAAGGTATACTGTGCCTTTGCTTCTTTGTAATTTAAAAATGCATCCAGTTTCACAAGTGTTCCATTCTTATTTAATGCTTCCGTCTGAAGCTCGCCCTGCAGATTCATCACCTCATAATTATCCAATTCCCATGTAACTGTAATTCCACTGTCTGGAAGCTTAGTGATCAGGTTCAAATCACTTCTGACTTCATCAAGCCTCTGATTCTCTCCCAGTATAAGCGTCTCTAGTTCTTCTTCCGCCTCCTTGAATTTTACTTGAATCTCTTCCCGGGTAAACTGTTCTTCTTCAATTTCTACTGTAATTTTCTCTTCGGCTTCCCCAATCCGGACCTCCCACTCCTCTTCCCGCTTTCCTCCGCCCGGTTGGTTCCGCTCTAAAGTTATAAGCCCTCTTTCATTCTGCGGAAGCGTCTGACTGTTATCTGTCAGAAAGAGGATTCCCGCCGCGGTTCCTGTCACGGTAACTAATGCCGCCATCTTCACATATATTCTGTTTTCTTTCCATTTCAAAAACATTGCAGCCTCCTTTTATACTCCTCTCTATTACCTGTTCGATCATCCTTTATACTTCAATCCTGGTAATACGGACACCCATCTGAAATGCATACAGATATATTCCAAGACATCCGCTCATCAATAAAATACCAGCCGGATTTCCATACAGTACTGATAAAAATTCCGGGAATGCCAGACGCATATAAAAAACCATTCCCAACGGTATCACACACATAATCCTGAATTCCAATGTCTTCGATGCCAGTAGTGTCTGAATCTCCCGCTCCGTTTCAATCTTGCCTGAAATAATCCTTACGGTCTCCCGTAAAATACTGATGCTGTCCCCACCAGTCCTTTTAGCGGCTGCAAATACAGTAACAAAATTCTTCACATCCTCCTGCTGTACCCGGTTTTCAAAACCCTTCAGTACTTGTTCCACAGACAGATTCATCTTTAATTCCCGCCCCATCCTTTCATATTCTGTCCGAATCCGGCATTCTTCTGGGTACAAGGGCATTAGTTCTTTTTCCGTTTCTCTGATTGCATTTTCCACAGAATAGCCTGTCTTCAAAAGAGATGCCAGTATCTGAATACTATTCTGAAACTGACTGCGGAATTCCATTTCTTTCTTGCGGCACCGCTCTTCCCTCCATTCATGCAGATAGATCACTCCCACGGGACAAAGCACAATAACCGATGCTATCGAATCGTAAAATAAATATGCAAATAACCCGATCAGACCGATTGCCTGCAATATAGCAAAAACATATTCCTTACAGCCGATATCCTGCTGCCAGCAGCTTGTCCCGGTAAGCCAATTCTTCCACCTTCACAAGTGTTCCTTTAATTTTGTCACCATCCATCCCCTCCTCCCTAAATTCATACAAGGTCTGCATCTGAATCCTCCCATCTTCATATCCCAACACTTCTGCAATCTCCAACACGCGCCGGCTCTTATCTCTAAGCCTTCCCAAATGAATGATAATATCCAGCGCCGATGCAATCTGTCTCTGAATCGCAATCAATGGCAGATCAATTCCCATCATCATCATCGTTTCCAGACGATGCAGCATATCCGCCGGATTGTTGGCATGCCCTGTTGACATTGAACCGCTGTGACCGTTAAGCATCGCAGAAGATATCATGTCCACCGTTTCTTCCCCCCGTACCTCTCCCACAATGATTCGGTCCGGTCTCATACGCAGCGCTGACTTGATCAAATCACGGATCGTCACAGCTCCTTCTCCTTCCAGATTGGCATTCCTTGCCTCCAGCCGTACCAGATTCTCTACACCTCTAATCTGCAGCTCCGCATTATCTTCAATTGTAATAATTCTTTCATCTTTCGGTATATAATCAGACATTGCATTCAAAAATGTCGTTTTTCCCGCACCAGTTCCGCCGCTCACAAAAATATTATATTTCGCCCCCACAAGTGTCTCTAAAAAGCTGGCTGCTTCTTGACTGATGCTTTTCCATGCAATCAATTTCCCTATCGTCACCTTCTCTTTCGGAAATTTCCGAATTGTCATTATCGGACCATTGAGAGCCACGGGCCTCAGTACTACATTGACACGAGAACCATCATCCAATCTGGCATCCACTATCGGGGACAGCTCATTGACATAACGGTCCGTTCCCGCCACAATCTGCTGAATCACATCTTCCAGCTTACTCTGAGACATGAATCTTCTGTCAGATTTCACGATTTGTCCGTTCCTCTCCAGAAAAATATCATCTGTGCCATTAATCATAATCTCTGTAACTGTTTCATCCTCCACAAGTTCCTGCAAAATATCCAACTTCCGAAAGGAATGAAACAACTGTCTGCTTAAAGCAATCTGCTTTTGAAGTGGAATGTACTCCTCTTTTGCCTCTTCCTGCAGAATTTCATGAATCAAATCTGTCAGTTCATCGTCTCCGATATCTCTGGTCAAGTCCAGCTTGTCCAATACCCGCTCATATAGTTGTTCTTCTTTTAATATGCGCGCCTTACTCCCTCCCTTCTCTGCAAATGTTCCGGTGCCCTACCGGCACTCTTACTGCTCTCAGTCTTGATTACCCTTTTCTTCCTTAAAAGCTTCTGCACTGTCTTTTCCAGAATCTCTTCCATACCAGTTTTTCTTAAACTCTCTGTATACTGTGTCAGCTTCGCCATAGAAATTGATTCATCAATATACGGTGTATAGATAACATCACACGCTTTCAAAATTTCAAACAGTCCATCCACACAATCGCCGATATCCAGAATCACCTTTCCGTAAATGCATTCCCTCCGAATCCGTTCCAGAAGTCCCAGCCATTCATCCTTCTTCACTGCTTTTAAATCCTGTAGATAAAGCATTGGATAAATGTAATCCAGATTTTCTCTCTGTCCAGCCATTGTACTGATGCGAATACCGAGGTTACCTCTCCCCTGCCGATGATAATAAAGCAGATCCCCCAGATTTCCCTCCGGCTTTTCCCGAAAATAAAACTCTTCTCCTGAATATTCTTCCAAATTGAGATAGAGGACGGATTCCTTTTCCGCCAGTTTCTTTCCCATACCAATTGCAAACCTAGTCTTTCCGATTCTGTGAACCGGCGAATACACACCGATGACTGCTCCGTTTGTCCCAACAGTTACTGATTCAGGATCCCGCTCCTGTTCCGCTGCATTTTTAAATATCTGCGTCCAGATCGCATCTGCACTCTGATATCGAAGAACTCCATTTTCTCCATCCGGCAGCAGCTTATTGTCCCGAATAAGTACATATCTGGAATCAGCCGGTATCTTTTCTCTCTCTTCTTTTAGATACTCGCCTGCAATAAGCAGAATATGGATTTTTTTCTGTTCTGAAAACTTCCTGAGTTCCTCCAGGGTATAAAACAGATATAACTGTACCCCCGCCTCATGCTTACTGCTGAATATCTGCAGCAGATTTTTTGCATACTGCTTTTCACGGTCGCAGATTACTAAATTTCTTCCATACAACCTATCCCTCCTATTCTTTTTTGTTATTACTTTTTGAAATGTTTGCTGTGATTCTACAGCCTGATCAAATCTTGAAGACCGAAACCAGAATGTCCGATCTAAGATATATGCTCTCAGAAGCGAGAGCCGATACACAACTTTTTGCTGTGTGAGTTGTATTATAAACATCCTCTCTAAAAATGTCCAGAGACATTTTTAAAATTGCAGTTTTTTGTGAAAATCTCACAAAATCTGATACATCAAAATCCCATAAAGCAGGCAAACCCCAGGAATACCAAGTGTTCCGGATGTCAAAAAGGAGACAGCGTTCAGTCCCACCTTCAATGTATTGTCATCCGGAAGCACATAATTATTGATAAAAAAAATCAGTCCCATCCCCAGTATCGCCCTAAGGATAAAGTTTGTAATCACCGTTACCCATTTGCTTTCCAATTCTTCTCCGCCTTCCCGCACTGCCCGTTTTTTATACAATTAACTATATGCCTCAGACCGGCGGTATATTCTCATAAGAATATAAGTATTTTCCATGACAAAAGTGTGCCGTTTATAATTCTATTTCTATTTTTCTTCCAGTTCTCTCATACTTATGATATTTTACTCCCGCTGCATCCAACATCCTTTTTGACGCGATCACGCTCGGAGTATCTGCATACTTATCACAATCATAAATCAGTTCCCTGATCCCGCACTGAATAATTGCCTTCGCACATTCGTTGCACGGAAACAGTGTTACATACATCCTTGCCCCTGTAAGTGCCTGTCCAGGACCATTGTAATTTAAAATCGCATTTAATTCGCTGTGTGTAGAATATACATATTTTGTCTCCAGAGGATCATCTCCGTCTCTTGTCCAGGGAAAATCATCATCCGAACATCCCAGCGGAAATCCATTATAGCCCATCGACAAAATCTTATTGTCCTGACTTACGATACAACAGCCGACTTGCGTCCCAGGATCTTTTGAGCGCATTCCAGAGAGCATTGCAACACCCATAAAATACTCATCCCATGAGATATAATCTGTTCTCTTATCCGACATTCTCAACTACCATCCTCTCCTGTTTTCTGTATAAATTCAGGGTATGTATGCCACCTGATATTTATTCTTCAGCAAACGAATTTAATTTCTCAGTTAACTTATCAATTAACTCCGAAAGTTTTTCCATACATTCTCCGTATGAGTTCAATGCTTTTCCATAAGGGTTTAATATCTCTCCGTCTACTCCCACATATTCTGTCAGTGTGTACACGCTGATGTCCGTTCCGTATTCAGAGGCAATTTTCTTTTTCTGACTTGTATTCATTGTCAGCAACAGTATCTCACTGTCTATTTCCGCCTCTGAAAATGCGGTTGCCATATGTTCCGCAAGGGTCATCCGCGCACTCTTCATCACTGCTTCCGCTTTCTGGTTCACCGGCTCTGGAAAGAGCACGATCATTCCTCTGGAATCTATCACATATTCCTGGCGCAGATCACGATGACGAAGTAATTCCGCAGCCATCGGTCCGCGGCATGTATCTGTATCACTGACAAATACAATTCTTCTGTATTTTTGACGGCTGGTAACTTCTCTCGCAGATATTCGCAAATGTCCTGCCGCTTTCTCCAAACGATTCATGATCGCATTGCCGATTCCGCTGATCGCAAAGGATTCACTGTAAATGACATCCACATCTTCGTCATCAAATTCTCTCAAAACTGCGTAAAGATTCCTGGCAATTGTTTTCTCATTTTCGCGGGAACCTATATTCTTGATCACACCGTGTCTGTAATAGCAGATTGTTTCTCCGGTTGCCATAATTCCAACCTTTTCACCCTCACGCACTGACGCATAACAAAGCTGGCGTATTGCCAGAACCACTTCCTTTATGTTCCCCTCTACAATAATCAGCTTTGCTTTCGGCGCATAATGACGATACTTCATCCCCGGCGCTTTCGGCGCTTTATTGCTTTCACTACCCAGCACGGTTTCATCAATCGCCACATCACCGATAACCGGTTCCATCATTTCTGCAGTGACCGCACCCGGACGCAAAATCATGGGAGGTTCCACTGTCATATCTACGATTGTAGACTCCAGCCCGATTTCTACACTTCCGCCATCCAAAATCATATCAATCTTCCCGTCCAGATCTACTCGGACATGTTCCGCCGTTGTGGGACTTGGACGTCCCGATGTATTGGCGCTGGGAGCAGATACATAGCCCCCTGCCGCCCGGATCAGTTCCTGTGCCGTCTGATTGGCAGGCATCCGTACTGCAACTGTATCCAATCCTCCCGTTGTACTATATGGAACAGCTTCACTCTTATCGAAAACCATTGTCAGCGGTCCCGGCCAGAAGTTCTCCGCCAGTCTGACTGCCGACCATGGTATATCTACTGCTATCTTCTCAAGCGCATCCATATCTGCAATGTGTACGATCAAAGGGTTATCCGACGGTCTTCCTTTTGCCGCATAAGTCCTGGCTGCCGCATCAGCATTCAAAGCATCTGCCCCCAGACCATATACTGTCTCTGTAGGAAATGCAACAAGACCGCCCGCTTTCAATATGGCGCCGGCCTCCTGTATCGCCTGCCCATCTTTATTCTTTTCATCTGTTTTTTTAATTATCGTTTTCATTCTTCCATTATATCATTTTTCTAAAAAAATTACAGTCCCTTTATTCTATATTATTTCCAGTATTCCATCAACAATTGCCTGCGCCACCTGAATCTGATAGTCTTCACTGCAAAGCTTCTCTGCTTCTTTCTGATTACTTAAAAATCCACATTCTACAATGACAACCGGAACCTCTGTCTTCTTCAGCACATAATATGTATCATTTGCCTTTGCCTGCCGATGGTTCTCCGGTTCAATTTTCCGAAGAGCTTCCTGCAAAATGTTCGCTGCATTCTCCCCATCTTTGGAATGTGTATAATAAAATACCTGTGCCCCGTGAATGTTTTCATCTGAATAACTGTTCTGATGAATACTTACCACAAGTGCCGGTTTCGTCTGATTGATCAACTCAACTCTGGCTTTTAAATCCCCCGCTTTTGATTCTCGGAGACTTGATTCGTCTTCCCTTGTCATCACAACTTTAATTCCTTGTTCTTCCAATAAATTCTGAACCTTTTGAGCTATTTGTAAATTAATATCTTTCTCAAGTGCGCTATTAATGCCGATTTTACCAGGATCATTGCCCCCATGTCCACTGTCTATAATCACCACTTTTCCATTCGCCTTTCCGGACGTCGGAATCTTCCCCCCATGCTTTGATCTGTCTAAAATTCTTTCTCCTGTCATCTGGCTGACAGCGATAACTCCAAACAGCGCTGCCATTAATAGGATAATTCCTATCTTTTTCCGCACAAAAAACATCTCCCTTCACATATACACTTGTATCATATACTTATATATATGCGAAAAGGAGATGTCCTCTTCATATTTCTGTTAATTTACATACTGGAGAATCAAATTCCATACCGAGGAATTCTCCCAGCCAAGCTTCCATTCAGCAACTCCTGCAAGATTATTGCTCTTAATCAGTTTCAGCTTTTCTTCCAGAGAAGCTTCATCCTCAAGCCATATCTTGTAAATACCGCCGTCAGCCTCCCACTGTGCATAGTTCTGTTTTGTCACATCATCCCATACCGCCTGGATTCCGCCGGCATTCAATGTCTGCTGTGCCTCATCCATCCCCATGGCTATACTAGTGACTTTATTCGGATACTCTGCGGCATCTGTTCCTGCATCCTCTGCAAGCTCAGCCTCCGTCTTAGGCGTCTCAAACCAGAGTCTTGTATAAAATGGAATACCTACAACAATTTTCTCTGCCGGAATCATTGTCAATGCGTCTGCAATTCCCTGTTCTACATATCCATATGAAGCAACTGATCCGGCTTCATAAGAGCCGTCAATATGTTCATCATATGCCATAAGGAATACATAATCTGCCATGATTCCCTGTTCTTTTAAATTATAATGTTCATTATACGGCTGCGGAACATAATTATCGATAGAAAATACAAGTCCGTTCTGCCGGCATTTCACAGACAATTCTCTTACAAACTGAATATAGTGTTCTCCGCATTCCAGTGAAATCAACTCAAAGTCCAGATTAATTCCGTCTATACCTGACTGCAGCGCTGCTGCGATCACTTGATTGATCAGTGTCTCTCTCTTGGAAGTGTAGCTTAAAACTTCGTAAGTTTCATCATAGGAACTGATTCCACCGTGAAAATCTCTCAGTGCCGCCCACACTTCCAGATTGGACTGGTGCGCATAATTCACATATTCTGAACTGGCAATGGACGTCATATTTCCATTTGTGTCCGCCAGTGTAAACCACGTCGGTGAAATAACATTCAGTCCTTTCGTGCCTGCAATTGTTTCCAGCACATAGCTGTTGGCTATTTCATTTTCCACATTGTGCCATGCCATATTAATTAGCTTGTTTCGAGAAATATTCGTGTACTCCTGTTCTGTAAAATCACGGGAAGTTGTCTCCTCTTTGATTCCACGCAGGTTCTTTGTCTTGACATATCCGATAAACCCGTCTTTAGTTGCAACCTTTTTCCAGTCGTCCTCGTCCTCAAGCACCGTAACCTTATCAGACTTTTTTACCTCTGTCAGTATCGGACTCTTAACTCCGCCCTGATAGCGTATCTCTGCGTCCCGCTTCATTACTGCAGTCTGTATCTTGCCCCATGAGCAGGTAATCGCCGCTCTGTCCGGATTCTGATATACACTGTAGTCCATATTGGTATACTTCTGAATAAATGGCAACGCAATATATGCCTTTCTTCCATCCGTCTTCAGAATTGTATAATTCTCACTTTTCTTTTCACTGACCTCCGTGTACTCGCTGCTGCCTACCGTAACAGAAACATTCCCATTCGGCAATGTATAAAGCATGATACTTTCATTCGGATCCCAATAAAATCTTTCATTAATCTGCTTTCTGACTACCGAATACTCAATATAAGCTTCTCCGTCGATCATCTTTCCCGCCGGTATTCCAGATTCTTCATCTTTGATCACCTGATCATTAACAATTACAGCCAGATCATTTTCATTTGCCAGTCCATAATATTGTTCCAAATTCATTTTCTCTCTTGACGGGCTGTACTTCTTCCATACTATGAATCCGCCGACTGCCCCAATCAATATCAGAACCATAAGAATCATAAACACTAACCTGTTGCGTCTTCTTCTACGGGCCCTTTTACTGCTGCGTCTTCTGCCATTCGGGTTCGGTCTCTTTCCAAGCGGTCTTTGCCCTGCCGGACGTTGTTGTCCCGCTGGTCTTGTTCCTCCTGCCGTACGCCGTATATTCTGATCATTCCCTATACTTCCTGGTCTATCAACGCTGCTGCCTGGGCGCTTATTCATCCCCTGCTGTCCGTTTCTTAAACTAGAGACATTCAGGTCCTTTCTTTCTCTTTCGTCCAATGCCGCACCTCCTACTATGTTATAAGCTTGAATTGCATATAATGCAATATTATACCATAATTCCGTTTCACTGCATTATGGTTCGCGTACAAGAATCAAATGTCACTTCGTGCCGCTTGATTCTTTGTATTCGCGTATATTATACCATATTTTTTTCATGCGTCATTAGTATTTTGCCAATTTAATATATTTTTACCACAATTTTAAGCAATTCTTCTACTATTATCTGTTTCAGCCTTTTTTGCTATTTTTCTTTTCTGCTTAAAGGGGATCGTACGGCCGATAATATCTGCGTCTCCTCCTGTTCTTATTAATATTGATAAAAGAAATTGCTTCCAGTCTTCCTTCTTCATCTACTTCGTAGTCTCGCATATAGCTCACATGTTCTCTCGCCATATGTGCTTTCACAACCTGCATCGGACTGACGCTATACCCGTCCATCAGTATACAGACGCCGTTCTTTTCATATTTTTCTAACTCATCGTACATTTCTCCGAATCCCGGTTTTTCCTTTTTCATATGTTCCGCTCCTTCCCTGCCGGTTCTGATAAATAGTCTTCGCTGCATATAAATGACCATTCGGAAGTTACGTGACATACCCGCAGGACAACGCAGCCAGAAAGATAGTACGAACCCCACAGTAAATGTATAATAATCTTAACGTTCTCTGATTTTTATAATCTGAATCTAATTTGATGCAGCCCCCTCTCTAAATAAAATTTATTTATCCGGAAGTACTACCTTCTGTATCTGCAATTATAAACAGCTATTTTGTGAATTTTCAATGTAAAATTTGTTGGTAACCCCTACAGATTTGTTGGTAACTTTTCCCACGTAGTTATTCCCAATTTCTTTCTACTTTACATATTTATATTTTTTGTTTATACTAATATAGAATAAATATATTTTATACAAGAGATTGTAACAGTCTCTATAAAAGTCAATGAGAAGGATGTGATTATATGAAGATTGAGAAACTAAATGAAAATCAGATTCGTTGTACGTTGACACATGCCGATCTGGCAGCACGCCATTTAAAATTAAGCGAACTTGCTTACGGTACTGAAAAAGCAAAGTCTCTGTTTCGTGATATGATGCAGCAGGCATCTTTTGACTTTGGTTTTGAAGCTGATGATATCCCGCTGATGATTGAAGCAATTCCTGCATCTGCGGATTCTATCGTATTGATCATTACAAAGGTAGAAGACCCGGAAGAACTGGATACCCGTTTTTCACGGTTCACCAATCCTACTGAATCAGAAGGCAAAACCCCCGAATCTCTCAGTAAACTAGAAGGGGCAGAGGAATTCATGGATCTTCTTAATAAAGTAAAGGAAGCAGCGGCAAGTACCTCAAAGCCCACTTCCAAAGAAGATAACTCCACTCAGTTCCTTGTGAAACTGTTTTCTTTTTCAAATATTGACCGTGTCATCCAGGCTTCTCGCTTGGTTGCGTCAGTGTACCACGGCGCCAATACATTATACTTAGACAAGGAGAATGCTATGTATATTCTGGCTCTTACTCCGTCTGACCACAGTACCAATGAGTTCAGTAAAGTGTGCAACATGCTTTCCGAATACGCCAATCAGGAAAAAGCTTCTGCTTCTGTCCTGGCATTTCTGGAAGAGCATTGCGAGATTGTCATCGCATCGGATTCCGTACAAAAACTTGCCGGCATTTGACCGGTTATTCACATTATGTAAGATACATTATCATCCCGAAGTGAAATAGTTTTCCCGGGATAATGTAAAAAACAAGCGGCAGAAATCATGTAATCATGAGATCTGCCGCTTTTCCTTTGTAACTATTCAGCCTTTCGGCTAAACTTTTACTTTCCTTTTACAATACTCTATTTTCCCATTGCTTTTTTTGCTGCGTTGATTTTCTCAACAAGCAATTCTGGATCAATGCCATGGACAAAAGCTGCTTCTTCCAGGCTTTCTCCCTGTGCAGACGGGCATCCGAGACAATGCATACCAATCTCCATCAGAATCGGCGCTGACTCCGGAAATACTACCAGAAGTTCACCAATTGTTGTACTCTTAGTAATCTCAGCCATTTTATCTTCCTCCTGTTTATCCTTCAATTCTGTTCTTTATTATAATCGCTCTTTTCCAAATTATCAACCATAACACAAAAATAGATACATCACATTCTATTTATCGTTACTTTTCACACCTACGGTGCTCAAAGCAACGAATCCGGTCTATTTAAAGTTGCCTTACGGCAAGAGACCGGATTCCAGCCCCGATACTGTTCAAATCGTCTGAATTGTTTATATATTATACTTCAATTTTTGACTACTTAAAAGTCAATATTTTTTAGACCTTTTTTCGACAAAATTCTAATTTCATCACTTCCGCCAAAAACATTTGTTCTTTTTTAACCCCGAGTATTCCACCAATTTCACACCTTTTTGTGTGGAAAATGTGGATAACTTCTTTATATTCTACAGTTTTCCACGTTTTTTGAGGTTTTTGATGGGGATAAGTTGATAACTTCCTATTTTTACAATTCGACATTTTTTTACAAAACGGATTTTTTTTGTGCAATTTGTATATTATGTTGTTGTACCACATGACCACTCCGAACATATATTTCTAATAAAACATATAGAAATTATCTGTAAACTCTATTCTTTTCAGTTAAAAGAAAGACATCATCAAATTGCGATGATGTCCAAAATCTTCTCTTTTTTTACAATACTCGCCGTATAGTTAAAATCGGTGCATACGTTGCGGTGCAAATTCCAATTCCATCTACCTCATTCATTGCATTTACGATATTTCCGTCACCCATATACAATCCAACATGGCCATCATATAGAACAATATCTCCCGGTACTGCCTGATCATAGCTGACCTCATATCCGATATTTACCATATCATAAGTTGTTCTCGGCAGACTAATTCCAAAGTTCGCATATACTGACTGAACAAAACCAGAACAGTCCGCTCCCTGTGTCAGGCTGGTTCCTCCCCAGACATAAGGGTTTCCGATAAACTGACAGGCAAAATTGATAACAGCCTGTCCTGCAGAAGTTCCGCCGTCCGGATATCCCATAGTCTCCCATGCGTCCGTCTGCATATCACTACTGTCTGGACGGATTCCTTTTGACGTATCGGCTGCCAGAGCCTCTGCCAGAGCCTTGTCTGCTTCTTCCTGCGCAATGCGCTGTTCTTCTTCTTCCTTAGACTCGGCATATGTCCATGTTGTCTCGATATTTATATAATTACCGCTGACCCATCCATCAATTTCGCCAACCTTTACAGGATACCAGTTTCCCACAGCCTCCCCGGTAACTTCATACTTCTCATCCAGTTCTATCTGTGTCAGAATCTCTGCATCAGTTCCCTGACCGGCGCGCACATTCAACACATATGCTTCTACAGTTGCTTCTTCTTTCTCATAATCCTGTGCCCGCTGTTTTGCTTCTTCTCCTGTATGCAACACATTTCCCGGCACATAGCCTTCTACACTTCCTGACTGAATCTTAGTCCATTCTCCCGCATAATCAAGCACAGTCACAGTCGAATCACAGTACAATTTTCCAACCCAGTCGCTTTCATTATCCGGTGCATTTCTAATGTAAGCAAAATCTCCCTCACTTACATTAGAAAATGCCCTGTTCAAATACTCTCCCTCTTTTGTCGGTACCATATATAAATTGATATTTTCTTTGACATTCGTTTTATAGCACTCTTCCAGTACCGATTCGATTCCTGCAATCGGCAGTGTCGACGTGTTTTCCTTCTGTTCTTCCGCCGCCTCTGCTGTCAATGCACACCCCGGAATCATGATCGCCCCCACCAGAGCAGATACGATCAATTGCTGCTTCTTACGTGTGTTCTTCATATAAAACCTCCTTTTTATTTCTGACTTTATCTTTTGTAGGAAGTTTTAAATGTTACATAATTATTAAATTTTGTTACAACGAGATTATATCAATCAAAACTAACTATGTCAACCTTTTTAACGTTTTTTCGTATTTCAATAAATGGCAATAACCAACATAATTCTATTGAAATATTTTTTTATAGAGTCGATTTGTTAACTATTTTGTAATATTTTTATAGAATTTATACATAAAACAAATACCATTTTTCTGTCCCTTCTTATTAAATATGATTTTTCTAAAATCTATTTAATAAATATCGCAGTAAATATTTTCAACTTTCTATTGACATTTTACAAATCCTCGTATATAATCCAATTATAGTAATCATTACTATTATTGTTTTAGGTTTGGAAGGAGGATTTATGTGGCCAACTTGAAGTATAGTCGGCAACGCGAATCCATTAAACAGTTTCTGGCAACAACGAAAGAACATCCAACTGCCGATACAGTATATATGCATGTGCGGGACGAATTTCCGAACATCAGTCTGGGAACGGTATATAGGAATCTGAAGCTGCTGACCGAATTAGGGGAGGCTGTAAAGATTACTGCTCCCGGCGGCGGTGACAGGTTTGATGGATGCGTTCAGCCACACAACCATTTTTACTGCACTAAGTGCAGACGAATACTGGATCTTGACCTTGACATGTCCAAGATTGAGAAGATCAATCTTGCGGCAGGCGAGAATTTCGATGGTATCATCGAGTCCAGTAACACCATATTTTTTGGTCAATGCAGTGACTGCATTAAAAAGTCATAATTATATTATTTTAAAAAGAAAAGGAGAACAAAAATTATGAAAAAATTTGTATGTACAGTATGTGGATATGTTCACGAAGGAGACGCAGCACCGGCAGAATGCCCGCAGTGCCATGTTGGAGCTGACAAGTTCAAAGAGCAGTCCGGCGAAAGAGAATGGGCTGCAGAGCACGTTGTAGGTGTTGCACAGGGTGTCAGCGAAGACATTCTTGCTGATCTGAGAGCAAACTTTGAAGGAGAGTGCTCAGAAGTTGGTATGTACCTGGCTATGGCAAGAGTTGCTCACAGAGAAGGATATCCGGAGATCGGTCTGTACTGGGAGAAGGCTGCCTGGGAAGAAGCTGAGCATGCTGCTAAATTTGCAGAGCTTCTCGGTGAAGTTGTTACAGACAGCACAAAGAAGAACCTTGAGATGAGAGTTGACGCTGAGAACGGCGCTACTGCTGGTAAATTTGATCTTGCTAAGCGTGCTAAAGCTGCTAACCTTGATGCTATCCACGATACAGTACATGAGATGGCTCGTGACGAGGCTAGACACGGAAAGGCATTCGAGGGTCTGCTTAACAGATACTTTGGTTAAATCTACACCTGATAAAGTTATCAGTAATATCAGTAATTGAAAGAGGTGTTGGCATATTAGCCGACACCCCTTTTTATTCAATAACAATCTACAAAAAATATAGCTTAAAGCGCTCCGCACGGAGACACCACATTATATATACCATATTTACAGAGGAGGATTATCATATGTCAAAATACGCAGGAACCAAAACAGAACAGAACTTAATGAATGCATTTGCCGGAGAATCTCAGGCACGCAACAAATATACTTACTATGCTTCTGCAGCAAAGAAAGCAGGATTTGTCCAGATGGCAAATATCTTTGAAGAGACTGCCAATCAGGAGAAGGAACACGCAAAAATGTGGTTCAAGGAATTCCATGGAATCGGTTCCGTAGAGGAAAATCTTGTTGACGCAGCAGCGGGTGAAAACTTTGAATGGACAGACATGTATAAAAAAATGGCTGAGGAAGCAGAAGCAGAAGGTTTTACCGAACTGGCTGAAAAGTTCCGTGGTGTAGCGGCAGTTGAAGCAGCTCATGAAGCACGCTACAACAAGCTTCTGGAAAGCTACAAGGCAGAAAAGACATTTAAAGGCGACGCTCCGCTCGGTTGGAAATGTAACAACTGCGGATACATTCATCAGGGAGAGGAAGCTCCTGAAATGTGTCCTGTATGTGCACACCCGCGGGCTCATTTTGAAAGAAAAGTAGAGAACTATTAATCTATCTTTATTTTATCTGCATCAAAGTAAAAATTACAAGTTATGCAAAATGGACGGTTTCCGCACCCGGAACCGTCCATTTTTTCTCATAAATTCCTATATTGTCCTCCCGATTAAAACTTCCTTCTGTTTCCGGTTCAGTTTCTTAATCGCATATTCCCGGCTCATCGCTTCTTCCTTTGTCTCAAATTTTTCATAGTATTCCAGCACGACTGGGCGGCGGGACTTTGTATATTTTGCTCCCTTACCGTCATTATGGTCTTTTATCCGCTTTTCCAGATTATTTGTCCAGCCAGTATAGAGCGTGCCGTCATTACATTTTACAATATAAACATAGTTGGTTTTCACTGTTTTTGAGTTCATAGTCATCTTATGTCTCTACTTCTTTCCACGATTGCAAAGATTCCATAATTCTTTTTATCGTATTGATGGACTTTCCTGTCCCTTCCGCCAGATTAATCTGGTTCTTATGATAACTGCCGCCAAAGCTACTGTCAAGTAATCAATGGAACTTTTATACAGTCTATTTCCCATCACGCATTTTTACGGAGTTTGCAGCAAGCGCAAACTCCTATGCTGAATTGTTACCAACCTATCCTTATCTGCGTCAAAAAAGGACGCGGCACTTTCTCGCCGCATCCCTTCACTTAGCCTTCCATATAATCCAGAGGATTGATCGGAACACCGTCTTTTAAAAGCTCAAAATACAGATTAGGACCCTCCACAGAATAGTACTTAGTAGGCTCACTCAAATGCCCTAATGTCTGTCCCTTATTGACATACATACCAATTTCCACCGGGACTTCCTTTAACTGTCCATATACAGCACTGTAGCCATTTCCCATATCTACAGTCACACTTAAACCAGTCTGAGCATCCTGCTCAATAGAAGACACAATTCCCTCTTGTGCTGCCCCGATCATTTCACCGATTTCGCCGCCCACTATCAAAGCCGGATTGTACTTATACTGCTCCAGTGTCGGAAAGAATACCGTCTTGTCCATACTATAATCAATCAGCACCGCGCCGCTTGCCGGCCAGTCCAATGTACTATTCTCATCAAACCACACATTATAAGTGTTTCCTGCTGTCTCTTCTGTGCTGTCTGCTGCTGATTCATCTTCTGCGGCTTTCACATCTTCTTTTGCGTCTGACGTATCGGTATCACTTTTTGGTTCAGGCAGAATGATATCATCTGTCGTTGTTTCCTCTGTCTTTACTTTTGTCATATCTTCTGTCTCTTTTTCCGCCTGTGCCATCTGCTTTTCTAATTTGTTCTGATAATTACGAAATGTAAATGTTCCGACAAGTGCAATTACAGCTACAAAGCCGATGACCAGAGCGACTGATGCTCCCTTTCCTTTCAGGAAAGACTGCTTTTCATTATTATTCATATTCATCACCTCTGACCTTATTTTTGCCAGAAATGTGATGCCTTATTCCACTCCGTGTAAATATATTTTATTTTTGTGACAGTACTGTCCGCTATAAGACTGTCATAAAGCATCTTCCATCGTTTTTAATTCTGTCCCTTCAAAAAAATACTGAAGTATCTCCTCATATCCTTTTCCCTCCTTCGCCATTGCCTGCGCTGTCCATTGGCTCATTCCCAGACCATGCCCTACTCCCTCCGTTGTAATCTGTAAACAGTCGTCCTTGTCCTGTATGGAAAATGCACTGGAAGCCAATGACATCGCATCCCGGAACTCATCTCCACTGCAAATGGTTTTACCAATCCGAAATTCTTTTACGTATCCTGCCGTATCTACAGATACAATTTCAAAATCTTCAAATCTGTACGTCATTTTTGCCTCATCCTCCGTCACCGCCACAAGAAAGGACCGGCACTTCTCCTGTACCTCTCTGTATGGAAAAGAGACTACCTGAATTTCTTCCTCCGCCTCTTTGTCCAGCGGACATTCCCTCGCAGTAAGATAAGGATATTCCTCGGTTCCAAATACCTCCTGTGCATTTCTCGTCATCCCATTGCTTGACTTATGAAAAGGCGTCCATGCATAAGTTTCCCCATAAAACAACACTTGATTCTCCGTCTCCCGCACTGCTTTATCCAATTGTTGGTACTGTTTTTCATATTTTTCTTTTCCCCAGTATTTTCTCAGCTCCTCTGCACTCAAATACCTCTCTGTAAACACCACGTCTCCGCCGCCATCCTTCTGCTGCCAGAGCTTTGTCCGGGTAAGCACCGCCTGTGCTTTCAACAACTCGGGCTCACTGTTTTCTGGTGTTTCCAATGCCAATACACCAAAAAAATATTCTTTTAGGGGCACCTCTGTGAGTGTTTTCTCTTTTCCTTCTGTCCCCGCCTGAACTGTTTCCACTTTTACATACACCGTATCCGATATCCTATTTTCCCTGTCCACCCCATGGAAAAATACTGTAAAAATATATGGCAGCAGAATCAAGATCATAAGAAATGATCCCATCGATTTTAAACGCGTATATTTTTTCATAAAAAAATGTCCTCCATATCTGATTTAAGATATGAAGGACACTCCTCTTTTATTCGTAATAATCTATCTCTGTTTCTTCACTTTGCAGTACCTGGCTGTCTGTTCGGAGCATCGTCGCAACAGTGCAGCCAGAAGGCTGAACTGTTACACATCGTCTTCCGCTTTTTCAGTCTCCGGTACTTCAGTTTCCGGTACTTCCGGCTGAACAGTACTCATCAGCCCTCTCTGAGGAACAAATCCGCTTTCCTGGTTCACAGGCTCCTCCGGCACTTGATTCTCATCATTCTGTGTCTGTACAGGAGCTTCCGGCATAACCGGTGATGTCCCGCCCATATACAAATTCGGATCTTCCGGCGGCATCTGCATAAAAGGCTTTACCTGTACCGGCCCCATACCCGGATTATAAGGTTTTCTGCTCATAACCAAAAAGCATATTGCCTCATACAACGGAATAATCCCCATCAAAATCGCATGTACGATAGACATATTTGGAGAAGTAAATTTGCCCAGTATCTGATGATTTACCAATATACGAAGTACCTGTAGAGCCGCATTGAACACAACCAGCACAATCACAAATACAATCATCAAAAAAATCATCAGCCCAACCGTTCCGGCGCTCATTCCCGGACCATAATAGCCGGACACCGTATAGCTGAATGCGCTGAAGCCGATCGCCCCGAATATCACAAGATACAATACAAAAACAGCTGCGCCCTCTACAAACGGCAGTACCAGAAGCCATATTCCTGGATTGCGGATTGATTTCTTTTTAAAAACAATCTCTCCGCCCAATTCACCCTGTAAATATGTTCTTGCAAACGGTACAAATGCAAGCCACGGATATTCTGCCCCTTCACGTTTGGCAATAGTACATATTCCAATCGCTTTGATAATATAACTCACCAGTGAAAGCAGTCCCCATATCAGGAAAATACCGAAATAAACCATCAGTATCGTAACTGCCATTGAATCCATCGATGATCCATAATCATACATATAATCATAATCATAGAAATCCATTGTAATCTCCTCCATGCAGTAGTTCATCTGCTGCGGAATCCACTTTTAAAATGTTTCTGGTGTCACTGTTACTTTTTCTAATTTCCAGATATCTTTCACGTACTCCTCTATGGTACGGTCAGATGTAAATTTACCGCAGCAGGCAGTGTTAAGCAGTGCCATCTTAGACCATCTCTGACTGTCACGGTATGCCTCTTCCACACGCTTCTGCGCATCTGCATAAGAACGGAAATCCTTCAGGATAAAATACGTATCCGCTCTGTCTGTGCACTGTGTATTCAGCAGAGAGTTGTAAAGGTTCTTATACATATTATGGTCGCCATGTGCATAAGTTCCATCCATCAGCTGATCGATTACACGTTTCAGTTCCCAGTCATTGAAATAAATATCAATCGGATCATATCCGCCGTGGTTCTCATAGTTGATTACTTCCTCAGAACTCAGTCCGAAGATAAATGTATTCTCGATTCCGACCTCTTCTACAATCTCTACATTGGCTCCATCCATTGTTCCCAATGTCAGTGCACCGTTGAGCATAAATTTCATGTTTCCTGTACCGGAAGCCTCTTTAGAAGCCGTGGAAATCTGCTCACTGACGTCTGCTGCCGCAAAGATCATCTCTGCGTTAGATACACGGTAATCCTCGATAAATACAACTTTCAGCTTCCCGTTAATACTTCTGTCATTATTTACCACATCCGCAACCGAATTGATCAATTTGATTGTCTCTTTCGCTCTCAAGTATCCCGCCGCTGCCTTGGCTCCAAAAATAAATGTTCTTGGATAGAAGGACATTTCCGGATGCTCCTTAATCTGGTTGTACAGATACATAACATGCAGAATGTTCAAAAGCTGACGTTTATATTCATGGAGACGTTTCACCTGCACATCAAAGATAGATCGTGGATCTATATCAATTCCATTATGCTCTTTGATATATTTTGCCAGACGTATCTTATTTTGATACTTAATCTGCATAAAGTCTCTTCTTGCCTGCTCATCATTTACAAGCGGCTTCAGATTGGCAAGCTGTGCAAGATCTGTCTTCCATCCGTCACCGATCCGGTCTGTAATCCATTCTGACAAAAGAGCATTGCCGTGAGCAAGAAAGCGTCTCTGGGTAATACCATTTGTTTTATTGTTAAACTTCTCCGGCATCATCTCGTAGAAATCACGAAGCTGTTCCTTTTTCAGAATTTCCGTGTGAAGGCGTGCAACACCATTTACAGAAAATCCGGCAATAATTGCCATATTTGCCATACGCACCTGACCATCCCAGAGAATCGACATCTTCTTAACCTTTTCTTCATTTCCAGGATATTTTGCACGAACTTCTTTTAGGAAACGTCTGTCAATCTCCTGCACGATCTGGTAAATTCTCGGAAGCAGTCTGGAGAACAAGTCAATCGGCCACTTCTCAAGCGCTTCTGCCATAATCGTATGGTTTGTATAAGCGCATGTTTTTGTTGTTACATCCCATGCTTCTTCCCATGTCAGTCCCTCCTGATCGATAAGCAAATGCATCAGTTCAGGAACAGCAACCGTCGGGTGGGTATCGTTCATCTGAATAATTACTTTTTCATGCAGCTTCTTGATGTCCTCATTCTCACGTTTGTATTTCGCAATGATTTCCTGCAAACTTGCAGAAATAAAGAAATACTGCTGTTTCAGACGAAGTTCTTTTCCCGCGTAATGATTGTCGTTCGGATAAAGCACCTCTACAATTGTCCTTGCAAGATTTTCCTGCTCCACTGCTTTGTGGTAGTCTCCTCTGTCAAAAGATGCCAGCTGGAAATCTGTAATCGCTTTAGCATCCCAGATACGCAAGGTATTTACTACATGGTTGTTATATCCTACGATCGGCATATCATACGGAATTGCCAGTACAGACTCAAAATCTTCCTGAACAAATTTATCCGCCCCTGTTTCTGCATCACGCTCAAAACGCACAGTACCACCGAATCGTACCTCCTTGGCATACTCATCTCTGCGGATTTCAAACGGATTGCCGTCCTTCAGCCAGTTATCCGGCGTCTCTACCTGATAGCCGTTTTCAATTTTCTGCTTAAACATACCATAACGATAGCGGATTCCGCATCCATATGCCGGATAGTTCAATGTTGCCAGAGAGTCAAGGAAACATGCAGCCAGTCTTCCCAGACCACCGTTTCCAAGAGCCGCGTCCGGCTCCTGATCCTCGATTACATTGAGATCAAATCCAAGCTCATCCAAAGCTTCTTTCACTCCGTTATACATTGTCAGATTGATGAGGTTATTTCCAAGTGCACGCCCCATCAAAAACTCCATAGACATATAGTACACGGTCTTTGCTCCGGCTTTCTTGTATGCCGCCTGTGTTGCCAGCCAGTCATCGATGATCGCCTCTTTTACAGCATAACAAACTGCCTGAAAAATCTGCTGTTTGCTGGCTTCCTCTACAGTTTTACGGTAAAGGGTCTTTACATTTTCCTTTACCATAACCTTAAACTCTTCTTTATCAAACTCTTGTCTTTCTTTTAAAATGTTATTATTCATTTCTTCACATTCCTTATTTTTCTTCTTTTTGAACACCCAGAACAACTGCTTCTCCATTTATTTTCCATTCCTTTACATATCCCGCTGGTTCTGCCTTTTCTACAGAATTTGCCAGTACCTCTTTTCCAATTGTTCCGGCATATTCTGCAAAGACCGCTTCTGCTTTTTCACTTCCATCATAGGTTACAGCAATCTTATCCATAACTTCAAAGCCTGCTTCTTTTCTCATAGTCTGAATCTTGCTGATAATTTCTCTTACAAAGCCTTCCTTTAACAATTCCTCCGACAGATTTGTGTCCAGAACAACTGTGATTCCATTGTCATTTTCTGAAACAAATCCCTCTACTTGCGCAGTATCGATCAACAGGTCCTCTTTAAACAGCGTCACTTCCTGACCGCCGATGTCAAGCTTCAATGTTCCTGATTCATTTAACTCATCCATTGCGTTATTGCCGTCCAGTACATCCAGCGCCTGTTTGATCCCTCCTAATAGCTTACCATATTTTGGTCCAACTGTCTTTAACTGTGGTTTAAAACTATAAGAAGTAAAATCACGGACATCTTCTGTAAATTTCACATTTTTTACATTCAGTTCATCGGCTACAATTTCCTTGTAGAAGTCCGGCAGATCAAATCCTGCCTTTACAAACATCTGTCCAATCGGCTGACGGTTTTTAATGTTGGAAGTGTTGCGGCACGCACGGCCCATAACAACCAGTTTGAGAACATTTTCCATATTGGCTTCCAGTTCAGAGTCAATATATGCATCGTCTGCCGCCGGGTAATCGCACAAGTGAATACTTTCTGGAGCAGTTTTATCAATACTGCACACCAGATTCTGATAAATCTCTTCCGTCATAAACGGAATCATCGGAGCCGCAACCTTGCAGACGTTCAAAAGAGCTGTATATAATGTCATATATGCATTGATCTTATCCTGCTCCATTCCCTTCGCCCAGAAACGCTCACGGCTTCTTCTGACATACCAGTTGCTCATATCATCTACAAAATCCTGCAGCGCTCTTGCACTCTCCGGGATGCGGTAGTTTGCCAGATTATCATCTACTGTTTTAATCAGTGTATTCAATTTGGACAGAAGCCATCTATCCATAACAGATAATTTTTCATAATCCAGTGTATATTTTGCTGCATCGAACTCGTCAATATTTGCATACAATACAAAGAATGCATATGTGTTCCACAGAGTTCCCATGAACTTACGCTGTCCCTCTGTCACTGCTTTTCCATGGAACCGGTTCGGCAGCCATGGCGCACTGTTTACATAGAAATACCAGCGGATCGCGTCTGCTCCATATGTGCTCAGGGCATCAAACGGATCAACCGCATTTCCCTTAGACTTACTCATCTTCTGCCCGTTCTCATCTTGTACATGTCCAAGAACGATTACATTCTCATACGGCGCCTTATTAAACAGCAGCGTAGAAATTGCCAGCAAAGAGTAAAACCAGCCTCGTGTCTGGTCTACTGCTTCGGAAATAAACTGTGCCGGGAACTGTTTCTCGAAAAGTTCCTTATTTTCAAACGGATAGTGATGCTGTGCGAACGGCATGGATCCACTGTCAAACCAGCAGTCGATCACCTCCGGTACACGGTGCATCGGCTTTCCACACTTCGGGCACCGGATAGTCACTTCGTCTATATACGGACGGTGCAGTTCAATATCATCCGGACAGTTATCAGACATGGATTTCAGTTCTCCAATACTTCCGATGGAGTGCTGATGTCCACATTCACATTCCCAGATATTGAGCGGAGTTCCCCAGTAACGGTTACGGGAGATTCCCCAATCCTGTACGTTCTCCAGCCAGTCTCCGAAACGTCCCTTTCCGATGCTTTCCGGAATCCAGTTAATAGTATTGTTATTTGCAATCAAATCCTCTTTTACTGCGGTCATCTTGATGAACCATGACTCACGTGCATAGTAAATCAGCGGAGTATCACATCTCCAGCAGTGCGGATAGCTGTGCTCGAACTTCGGCGCATCAAAAAGCTGGTTTCTTGCATCCAGATCTTTCAGCACTTCCGGGTCAGCCTTTTTCACAAACAGCCCTGCAAACGGAGTGCTTTCTGCCATATTTCCCTTCTCATCTACGAGCTGAACGAACGGCAGGTCATATTTTCTTCCTACATTTGCATCGTCTTCACCAAATGCCGGCGCGATATGAACTACGCCAGTACCGTCTGTCAATGTTACATAGGTATCGCAGACTACATAAAATGCTTTCTTGTGCTGCTTCTCTGCCGCATCTGCGGAACACTGGAATAACGGCTCATACTCTTTGTATTCCAGATCTGTTCCTTTGTAAGTCTCCAGAACCTCATATGCTTTTATGCCCTCTTCCTCATTCGCCAGCTTCCCAAGAACCGTGTCAAGAAGCGCTGCCGCCATATAATATACATATCCGTCGGCAGCCTTTACTTTTGCGTAATCCTCATTCGGATTCACGCAAAGTGCAAGGTTAGACGGCAATGTCCACGGTGTGGTCGTCCATGCCAGAATGTATGCATCCTCGTCTTTGACCTTAAATCTTGCAATTGCGGAACGCTCTTTGACGTCCTTATATCCCTGCGCCACTTCCTGTGCAGAAAGCGGAGTTCCGCAGCGCGGACAGTAAGGTACGATCTTGAACCCTTTGTACAAAAGTCCCTTATCCCAGATCTGCTTCAATGCCCACCATTCAGATTCGATAAAATTATTGTCATAAGTTACATATGGATCGTCCATATCCGCCCAGAAACCAACGGTGCTGGAGAAGTCCTCCCACATTCCTTTGTATTTCCAAACGCTTTCCTTACATTTGTCAATAAACGGTTCCAGCCCGTATTCCTCAATCTGGTCTTTTCCGTCCAGACCTAAGAGTTTCTCCACTTCCAGCTCTACCGGCAGACCATGAGTATCCCATCCGGCCTTTCTCGGCACTTCAAACCCTTTCATTGTACGGTAACGAGGAATCATATCCTTTATAACGCGTGTCAGTACATGTCCGATATGTGGTTTTCCATTAGCAGTCGGAGGACCGTCATAGAAGGTATACATAGGCTTGCCTTCCCGCTCCTTCATACTTTTCTGGAAAATATCATTATCGGCCCAGAACTTCTCGACTTCCTTTTCACGCTCTACGAAATTCATATCCGCAGATACTTTCTTATACATGTCCCTTCTTCCTTTCTAAAAACATTTTATTTTACAGTTCCATAAGATTGAAAAAAAAGCCCTTCATCCTGTAACAGGACAAAGGGTCAACTCTTTGCTTATACCACCTTTTACAACATACTCCGGCATCCTGACCGTTCATACGCGTTCCGGTAACGGCGGAACTCCGGCATTTCCTAATGAAAGCCCAGTTATAAGTAAACGTCTTACCGGAATACAAAACAACTGTCCTTCGTTCGGAAACTGCAGCTCAGAAGTGATCTTCAAAAATAACTTACTCGTACCGGACTTTCACCAACTCCGGCTCGCTGAAACTTTGTGTTATACTCTACTGTCTTCGTCCATGCTTTTTCAATCTTCTTTTCACGGGTGTAATTATAAAGAAAAACACAAAAAATGTCAAGTCTAAAGCACTGCATATCCATCACCAAAGTAACAACAGTTCAGCCTTTCGGCTGCAATATTACAGAATCCGCCCCTTCACCGTAGGTGAAAGGGCGGGTTCTATTTTTCCATCATATGTTTTATTCCGTTATAATACTCTCTTACCAATCTGTATAAATATCAATTGTCCCAGAAGCACACCCAGTATCATATACCATCCCGGTACCAAGAGATGTTTCAACAATCGTCCCTTTAGGATAATCACTGCTTGCCACACAAATGTAGCCGTTCGCATCCCGGATTGTTCCGTCAGATGCCACATGCCGTCCCGGGATATCTAATCCTCCGCCCGGCAATACACGCTGAGAATAATATGTCTCACGATGTCCATTAAAATACACAACACCGATCCATGGATTTAACTGCCCGTCCCCTGACGGATAATTATACCCGCCTCCTGTGCTGACACTGTCATTATTATCATTGTTAACATTGCTGTTATTCATATTATCAGAACCACTGTCGGACGTTGTTGAATTATTTCCACTGCCGCCTGCCGGAGCATTTGTCTGTGTAGTATTCCGATCTGTTCCTGCTGCACGTTCAGCCTTCATCGCTGTAATTGCCGCCTGCACCATTGACAGATCTGCAGAAGTCTCCGTTGCTTTTGCATTCAATGCCTCTCTCTTTGCATTCAACTCTTCTTCAAGATTCTGATATGACTCTTTCTGTTTCCTCAGATATTCTTCTTCACCTTCAATCGTACAGCGAAGATTCTTTAGTTCATCAAACATTCCGCGGTCATATTCGCTCATCGTCTGCACGAAATAAACCTTATTGATAAAATCTGATAAACTGGTCGCGGAAAAAATCATGCCAAGAAGAGATTCTCCGCCATTCTCATAAATATACTGGATACGAATCTTCATATCATCATAATGGGCATCCTCATTATTCTTTGCAATATGAAGCTGTTCCTCTGTTTTGATAATATCATTATTGACAGATTCCAATTCTACCTCGTTTTTAGCAATCTGCTCTCCGATTTTAAGAAGTTCTCCATTAATGCTGTCCAGCTCACTCTGCAAACCGAAAGACTGGTTCTCTAAACCATCCAGGTCATCTGCCCGAACCTTCAGTGCAGGACATAACAAACTAAATACGCACACCACGGCTGCTATCTTTCGTAACCATTGATTTCGTTTTGTTTTCATCATACCTTT
Organism: Mediterraneibacter agrestimuris; assembly: GCF_943193195.1. Classification (GTDB taxonomy): domain Bacteria; phylum Bacillota; class Clostridia; order Lachnospirales; family Lachnospiraceae; genus Schaedlerella; species Schaedlerella agrestimuris. The sequence continues at coordinate 225,289 of NZ_CALPDG010000001.1, forward strand.
TCTTCCTTGATATATTTGGGAAATGAATACCTATACAGTTCCCTCACTTTAGGGTAGCTTATATATTTTACTATGTTTTTACATGATTGTCAAACTAACAGACTAAAAATAAGCACTATAATAACGATTCAGCCAGAAGGCTGCACTGTTACTGAATCCGCCCTATGCCGGATACTTTCTTTTCCGGTGTCTGCTGAAAAAGATAAGAAGCAGTATAATTGAAGCGCCCACACCCGTCAGGCAGATTGCAATAACCAGATTTTTCTTTTTTTTCTCTTCTTCGTTCTTCTGTCCATCTTCTGATTCTACAGTATCCATATCCTTCACAAATATATTCTTTTTCAATTTGACCTCTGTACTTCCCACTGTCTGCCCCTGATATTTGTAAACAGCTTTTCCATACGTTCCATCTTCAGAAGTGACTATACATTCCATCTCCGAAGCATTCATGCCCTTTGGAAGCACCACATAAGCATTTTCGTTTGTATAACTTTTTACCTGACCCGGCATATCTAGTTCCCACACAGGTACTTTAGAAAAATTGTGGAATACATAATCCATCATAGCCCTTGTATCTGTATATGCATCCACTCCATAGTCATAAAGTACAACAGCCGCAAGCTGCATTTCCCCGTTATCTGCCATCGTCACAAGGGTCGTCATTGACTGATCTGTATACCCGGTTTTCCCTCCGGTGCAATATTCATAGTAATAGTCGTTTCCATCCCAGAGCATCTTATGATTCTGTTGAAAAACACGCTCTTCTTTTTCCAGATTAGTCGGTTGAATGCGGTATTCCAGCGTCTTCATAATTTCCCTGAATTCTTCTCTCTGATAAACCGCCGAGGCAATCAATGCCATGTCATAGGCAGTTGTATAATGATTTTCATCATGAAGTCCGTTGGAATTGACCCAGTTAGACCCTGTACACCCAAGCTCTTTTGCTCTTTTATTCATCAATTCAATAAATGTATCATATCCGCCGTTTAAATAATTTTGTCCTATGCTCTCCGCTACCGCATAAGATACTTCATTTGCAGAAGCAAGAAGAACCGCATATAGTGCGTCATTCATACTGATTTCTTCTCCTGGCCGCATACCGATACTGGCATCATCCCAGTTCAATATGTCCACACTTTCCTGTGAAAATGTAACCCTGTCTGCCAATGTCCCATTCTCCAACGCAACCAATGTGGTCAAAAGTTTTGTGATGCTTGCCGGATAATGCCGTTCATCCGGCTTCTTCGCATAAAGGATTGCTCCACTCCCCATATCAATCACAATAGCCGACTGCGCATACACAGCAGGACCTTCCGGCCAGTTTTCCAGACTGTTCGTATCAGCGGGAATTTCTAAAGATGCCCTCTTCTCTGCTTCTAATTGTGCATTCTCATCTTCTGCCCTCACATCCTGCACCGGCTGGACTGCGAACACTGTTACTGCCAGAAGTCCCGCCAAAACCCTTTTTAAATTCATTCCATACTCTCCTGATATCATTCTTTTTCAGGCATTTGATAAATATCATAAACCTGTTCTTTTAATTTTATATGTGAAAACACTTTTGAATATCCTGTATTGTACCCAGAACCAGCATGGTATTATCCCCGTCCACCGGAATGAATGTATCGGATTTGATATTCATATCCATTTCCCCATTGTGTTTAAATGCCATAATGTTAATATTATGGCTGTTACGGATATCCAGTTGTCCTACAGTCTTTCCAACCCATTTCTTTGGTATCATAATTTCAAAAATTGCATGGTTTTTGTCCAATTCTACATAATCCAGAATGTGGTCTGCAGTGTAACGGATCGCCGTCCATGTCGCAAGCTGTTTTTCTGGATATACCACCTCGTCTGCTCCATTCCGCAGCAGAAACTTTGCATGTACATCTCTTGCCGCTCTTGATACGACCAACACTGCCCCCAGTTCCTTCAACAAAGAAGTTGTTTCTAAAGAAGCCTGAAAGTTATCGCCAATTGCAACAATACACACATCGTAGTTCCGCACACCAAGAGATTCCAAAAATTCTTTGTTCGTACTGTCTCCAATCTGCGCATTTGTAACATAAGGCAGCACTGCATTCACCCTGTCTTCCTGAACATCAACTGCCATCACCTCATGGTGAAATTCATCCAGTTTCCCCGCGATATGACGTCCAAATCTACCAAGTCCGATTAATAATACTGATTTCATCATTTTTCTGTTCCTCCTTCATTTAACCTACTGTGATTTTTTCCTGGGGCAATTCTGATACATTTATTTTTCGTTCTGAAACTGCTGCAAAAATTAAAGTCAAACCTCCAACTCTTCCAAAAAACATCAATCCGATCAAAATTACTCTTGAAATCCCTCCCAGCTTCAATGTCATCCCCAATGATAATCCAACTGTGCCAATTGCCGAGCTGGTTTCAAATAATGCAGATAGCAGCGGGATATCTTCTATATAACTGATAGCCATTCCGCCGCTCAAAGACAGTACAACATACATCATAAAGACCGTTGCGGCAATCTGGACTGCTTCTTCTGGAACCCGTCTGCCATAAAAATGTGCAGACTCCTTTTTTCGGAATACCGCCCATGCATTAGAGCACATAACCGCCGCAGTTGTTGTCTTCATACCACCAGCCGTAGATCCCGGAGAGCCTCCGATCAGCATTAATACAATCATTGCCATCAATCCAGTTTCACTTAACATAGTCAAGTCCACTGTATTGAATCCTGCAGTTCTCATAGTTACAGACTGAAACAATGAACTCAATACTCTTTCGCTCAGGGGCATATCTTTAAATTCACAGAAAAAAAGCCAAGCTGCCGGAACAATGATCAGCCCTGCTGTTACAGACAAAATCACCTTGCTCTGCATCCGGTATTTCTTCCAGTGCCACTTCTGATTTTTAATATCCTCCCATGTCAAAAAACCTATACCTCCAATCACGATCAAAGCCATAACGGTTCCATTTACGATCGGATTTGTTGTATAAGATGTCAGTGAGGAAAATGGCTCCCGAATCCCAATCAGATCAAATCCCGCATTACAAAATGCAGAGATAGCATGAAACACAGAGTACCAAATACCCTTTGCAAATCCAAAGTCCTTACAAAATACCGGCATCAGAAGCACTGCCCCTGTCAGTTCTATCACAATACTAGTCTTTAAAATAAATCTGGTCATTCTCACAATACCGCCTACATGATGTGCTGAAATTGATTCCTGCATAATACTTCTCTGCATCAGACCTATTTTTCTTCCTGAAATGGCTACAATGGCCACCGCAACGGTTACAACTCCCATTCCGCCAATCTGTATCAATAACAAGATTACACCTTGCCCAAAAACAGACCAATAGGTTGCCGTATCACGTACAACAAGTCCTGTTACACATACTGCAGAAGTTGCTGTAAACACTGCATCCTGGAAGTTAGCACCCGCTCCGTCCTGAGTCGCCACAGGCAACATCAGCAATAGACTCCCTATCATAATTACCGAAAAAAAACCTAATATAATCACTTGAAATGATGTAATATTCCTATGTGTTTTTTTTCTTTCCGTCCATTGATTCGCACGCATCTTATCTCACCTTTCTTTAGCCCATATTGTCAGTGTATAATTTCCATTGCCAATAATAGAATTATCCGTTACTGTGCACAGCAGCAGACTGTGGGCAGTAACAATTATTCCTAAATAAAAGGGAAGAAGAGAAAATCCCTGCTTCCCAATAATATCGTTTAACTTTATGATATTTATTATCCAGAAAAACCGAAAATGAATTTGTATGATGGAATTTATTGTAGCGGAAAAACTGACAGAATTCAAGACCCCAACAACAGAAAATCATAGAACCAAAAACATAAAAACATTAAGAACATTTACGACGCAAAAAATCAGAAAGAGAAACTTTAAAATTTTGTTTTTGACATATAATAACTAATCAAGTATAATGAATAAGTACTCCTGTCCGGTTTATGGATAGGATAGATAATAGTTTCTTTTAAGCTTTCCAAATGTCGCTATAGCTCAGCTGGATAGAGCGACCGCCTCCTAAGCGGTAGGCCGGAGGTTCAAATCCTCTTAGCGACGTCTAAAGAAATACCGAGAACATTGGGATTCCAGAGTTTTCGGTATTCTTTTTATCTACAAGTTTGCTAATCAAAATGGCGTTTCTGCTAATTGTCCGAAAAATTTTGTTGAAAATCTTGCTAATTGAAAAGGCGGAAGTTTCCAGTTCAAATTCGTAACTTCGTCCCAAGTTGTGACGAAGTTAAAATTGAATTAACGATTTGTGATTTCAAGTTACTCATAGTTTTGAGGTTCTAATTTGGCACTTCAAAATAGAAAGGGCGATAAAAATGGCTGATACAGAACAAACAGCTCTGTCAAAAGAAAATAATGATACCCAAGAAATATGCATTGAATCAGCAGAGTCCGATATAAAAAGTATGATATATGTTATCCGTAACCAGCAGGTTATGATAGACAGTGATTTAGCGATGCTGTATCAAGTAGAAACAAAGCGATTAAATGAAGCGGAAAAACGTAATATCTCAAGATTTCCAGAAAGATTTCGCTTTCAACTGACGAAAGAGGAATTAAGGCAGTAATACACAAACAAGTTCCTGCAATATTTTCGTTCAAGATACCTATCGTACTTTCGCTAATTACCCCCAATATTAAAAGGACTATCGGAGATAAGATGCACAAAAAAGCCGCATACGCTATTGTTTTAGCTGTCCTTGATTTTACAGAAAGAAAAGCTTTTGCTTCCTCCATAGATACACGCTTTAATGATGTCATATCATTGGACGAGTTGATATATTCAGCTTGCTCAATTTCGTCTTTAAGTAAATAATCTGTACTTACTCCGAATAATTCGGAAAGGCGTATCATTTTATCAAGGTCAGGAACAGATTGTGCTCCCTCCCATTTTGAAACAGATTGTCGTGTTACATTCTTTTGTCCTCCTGTTAATGCGATTGTTATACTTATATTTTAGTGATTTATAAAATTGCGGTCCTCTTATGTTCCTGCAAATAGTGTTTGTGTCGTTGCCCCTAATCTATTCGCACATACATCACAGTTTCCCGATTGCCACACTTTGTTATATTGTGTTATCAGATTTTTCTGCCCTTGATTTTGCCCTTATGATTATGCAGAACAAGGGTGACATTGTGTGAAATCATATAAAGGGATAAGGTGGACTGATTGCGATAAATCCTTTATTTTCAAGGCGTTTGGAGGATTTTATTAAAACTCTACGAGGTGTGATAAACACCTGTGAAATTGCGAGTTTCTAATTTGAATTTATAGTATTCGTTCTTATTTCTCAAAAACAACAAAACCACATTCGTAAGGATGGTCGCAATACACGCTTTCTTGCTTATCAGTACGGTATAGCATACTTTTCAGTATAATTAGAAAATCTCCACCACCTGAAATAATCATAAATTCTGCCAGAAAAAATAGCAGTAATTGATTTGCCATTACAGAAACTACTGCAGCTCCACCGCCTAAAACTAATGTAGGCATAGCAGTTCCTAGCAAATATTGCCATTTTTCCAACGGTTCAGAGCAAGTACAGTATGGAGAAAAACTACTCCAAATAATTCCAAAATCAATCGAATGAAAATGATTCTTTGCAAAAATCCCCCAAGTGACGCCATGTATTAATTCATGTAAAATAGTTAGAGGAAGAAGCAGAAACGCCGCTACGACAAATCCCAAAGAAATCCCCCCTAAATCAAAACCATTCACATTATAATAAAACAAAAATGTAAAAATTATAAAAGGTAGCATACTCAAAGGTCCTAAAAAATTTGCTTGTCGAATATTGATAGTCATATTCTTAATTTTATATCCTTTTTGTTGCATTTCAGTACTTAATTTTTCAAAATAATCTTTACGTTTCAATTCTTTTTCTGTTAATTTTCTTTTGTCTTTATCCATACTTAATTCCTCCAAATCTCGATTTTTCTTTTATATTTTGAAATTATAGCACGAATACATAGATTTATCCAGAAACCTTGGCGCTAAAGTAAATGTATCTCCCCGACAGGGATTTCCGCAGTTCCTTTTTCATTTCTATTCCTCCATCCGATAGTTATTATTTTTCATTTTCTGTATTGTGATAGATTTAATTTAGTAAGTCAACAAAAACACCCTTTTTCCATTTGCGAATAATGCAAATCCGTGAGGTACAATCTATTACAGATTTACCTTTACGCCCCGTTTCCAAAAGCATTTTAAGGGTCTAACCGCACAGGAGAAGAAGCAGCTTAAAAACAAGCTGGAACTTCTGGCTGAAAATCCTTCTCATCCATCGCTGCGCACCAAACGAATCCAGGGAGTGCAGCGTCAATATGGGCATCCGCATTATCTGGTATTACGAAGGCGACAAAATGATTATCCTGGTGGACGTAGCACATCACGACATATTAGAGCAATTACTCCGTACCGTTGTTCCTCCCCTGCTACGTGGCGGGATCTTTGGTAACCCTTCCCATGAGATGAATAATTGCTGACATAAAATTTCTCCTTCCTGCCCTCTGGGCGTTGAAATAATAAAAATAGGTAAAAGAATGGGAAATCCATGTTTCTGATTTCCAAACTTAAACTCGCGTGTGCTCTGGAAGAATGGTCCAGACTCCCGATATGGGAAACGAACTTATTTTTAAACAGATGCTTGAAAATGAGGAGAAGATAGTTTATAATCAGCATAGAAGGTAAAGGAGATATTGGCATGTCCCCATTACCCTAGACGGAAACTTATGCAAAATGGTTTACAAGTTACACAAGCTATCCCCTATTTGCGGTAGAGGATAGCTTTTTTCTGCCTATTTACGGTTGTTGTGATTATCTATGTAAGTTAAGGCGGCAAATACCACCAGAAGTAATGTCAGAATTTCTAACGTGTTCATGATAACCCCCTTTCCGTTTCCGAAAAGGGCAACCAGGGAACTATCCCCTTACTGTCTATGCTGATTAAAGAAAGTGTAACACATAATAACAGAAATCGCCACAACATTTAATCACGATATGGTAAGGAATCTCCTGGAGAACTAGATTTGGAAGAATGTAAATTTTAATTAGCTGACGTATTCTAATCATTTTTTGTAATTACAGGCAATTCCTCGTATCCGACCAGATCTACAGAAGAATAATTGTTATAACTGGTATCAGGTATCCAGAACGGGGAATTTCGGAGATAACAGTGGAATATGGTGCAAACAGTATCTTTGATGTGAAGAAGGTGCAAGGACATTTATGCCAAACTTGTCTGGATAAACTGCTGGAAGTTATGGATAGCTGTGGATATGAGGGAGAGGAAACGGATGCAAAAGATATATGTATGGTGGATTTTAAGACGCTGGAGCTGTATTCCCTGCAGGAACATTACATTTCCCATTATATACGGGATTATTATGTCCAGGTAGACGGACGGGATGGGGAAGAACTGGAGGTGACGGGCATCTATACGCCGGTACTGGAGAATGGGGAACGGACAGCGGAATGATTGTGCAGGAAGAAAATGCAGGATATAATAGAAAGAAAATGCTGATAGAAAAAGATAGATGCAGTGGAAAACAATAAGAGAATCTGCCCAGGTTGTGGTAAAAAGATGAAACAGCAGTTTATTGGTTTGAAGCATTGTAAATGCAGCATGAGCTTGAAAAGAGACATCGGTTATTTTGAACGTACAGAAGACATGGTTTTCGCATTGAAAAGGAGAAAATGCGGGAAAAAGTGGAAACAGGTGCCGGTAATCAGATATAAATAGATAGAAAGCCTTGAAACAAGGGGAAGGGATATTCAAAAATATGAGACGGAAGAAACGGATTATTATTCCGGCACTATTGTTCTTTTTTATAGCAGTCCTTTGTGCCGGATATGTAAGTGACTATTATCATACAGATGAGAATGTACAGGTATATCTGCAGAAGAAAGATTCCGTAACACCAAGAACCACATAAGCAGCACGGCCTAAAATTCAATCCCATAAAGATTCTGAAGCTGGTCATGAATGCCATGTGTACTCATGCCGCGTGCATACAAAGAGATGATTTTTTTCATAACCGAGAGTTGCATCCAACTCTGCTTCCATCAGTTCCTGTAGGATATCTTTGAAGCTGTCTTTTAGAAGTGTGTACACATCTGCAACACTGCTAATGTTGTTTTCTGAGATAATCTGTCGAATTTGTTCCTTTGCAACTGCCATAAAAAATACAAACTATTTTACACTACCCCTTAGAAAAATATAAACAGTTTAAACTATTCTGGGATTCGTTGTGAAATGTAGGGATCAGATATCACTAAGAGGGGGCTGCCTACTAGCAAATGGCGCTACTCCTAAGTAACAAGTTTTTATTATTTCACTTGTCTACCTAGAAGGGAGAATATCATTTCCCGGCAGCCCCTTCTTTATATTTGATTATTCAATAATCATTAGAGTACGAAAAATTTCATTCATAAAGTATATTTTATATCAATATGGACATCCACTAACAAGAATAGCTGAAGCATAATGATATCTCGTATCTCCTGTACGAATTGCAAAACGTACCTCTTCTTTTGTCAATCTGCAGAATTCTGAATGAGGAATCTGCTCAATTGGAACATTATATTCTGCAAATAATTTTGAATAAGCATCATATAATTCTTTACTTACTTCCATCATTTCTTTTGCCAGATATGCTTTTTCAACAAGGCAATCCTCAAGAATTCCTTTTGTTACTGTAATCACATCAGGTACATTTGGAACAAACGCCAAGTCTATTCTTGTCATTTCTTTCGGAAGTTCCATTGCAGAATCACTTACTAAGTACTTATCTAAATGTGTCAATAAAGATAAATTGTAATTTACTTGTGGGTTAATAATACCATTCTTAATCATTTTTTTCTCCTTATCTTTTTCATTATTTTTCTGGATATAATAACTTCTGTACATCTTCATCTAATAAATTATTTTTCGTTACTAATTTAGCCCCGGGATCAATCACCTTATCAACTGGTCTTTTTTCAAGAGCATCCATTACACATTTAACTCCCATGTATCCAATTTCAAAAGGTTTTTGTACAATCATACCTGTAAGAATACTATCCCGTACTGCTTCAATCTCTACATCATTTGCATCAAATGCATATGATAATACGCGCTTTTCAGCACAAGCTTTGCGGATACCATTAGCAATTCCTACCCCTGTCATATCATTATCAGCAAAAATTCCAATTAAGTTTTCATCTTGAAGAAGCTTATATACAATTTCCTCTGTTAATACTGGATCGTTTTCCACATATTGAGTATCTAATATTTCAATTTCCGGTGCCAGTAATTTGACTTTTTCAATAAAGCCGGCATCCCTGTCTAAATCTACTTTTGAAATTTTTGATGAATTAATAACAACAACTTTTTTATCGTGCAAATCAATTTTTGAATCTTTTAATGTTTTAACCATTGCTTCTGCCGCCATACCTGCGGCAATTTTACTATTTGTTCCAATGAATGACACATATTTTTCAGTACTCACTTGATTATCTAAGGTAACTACAGGAATGCCGTTTTCCATAGCTTTTTCAATATATGGAACTGTTAGATCATTACTTGTTGATGCAATTACGATTCCATCGGGATTTGAATCTACAACCTGCTGCAGCATCTCCACCTGCTGCAAAATATCTGATTCTTCCGGCGGAGCCATCACTTCAACCTCTACCTGTTGCGGCAATTCGCTCATAACATGCTTTGCACCACTTAGCATTGTCTGCCAAAAATCAGAATTCCACGCTTTTACAATTACTTTAATATTATATTTTTTCATTTTCTTCCCTCCAATTTATAATACCTTTTTGCCGCAAATGAACTTTGCTTTAACATCTCTATCATCTGAAAGAGAAACCATACGCTCCACGCGCTCATAAGTTGTCCTATTACAAAAATCTGCCACACGGCTGTCGTCAAGCACTACAGCATCAAATTCATATCCTTTTTCAAAACTTCCTACATTTCCCCAAAAACTTCCTCCGCCTTTTGTTGCCAGATAAAATGCACTTGTTAATGGCAAGAAATCACGTGTTGCATTTGGATCTCCATTTCTTTCGGTATATGCCCATCTTACCTTTGAGGCTAACATTGCATCGCTTATTATTCTCATCATACTTAATGTATTTCCGCCTGATGCATCAGTTCCTAAGCATACTTTAGCTCCCGCCCGCATATATCTTAATACAGGCGCTGCGGTTCCAGATCCCTGCAAATTAGAATTTGGACAATGTGCTATCCATATATTACGATTGCATAATAATTCAATTTCTTTTTCCGTTGAGAATACACAATGCGCCATTATCGTAGGTACTACTGTTCCAAACATATCATACTGATCATATGCCTGACCATAAAAATCAATATCAGGTTCCAGTTCTTTTACCCATGCAATTTCATCTAATCCTTCTGATAAATGCGATTGAACCGGGACTGAATATTCTTTCATTAAATCAGATAATCCCTGCATTACTTCATTCGTACAAGATGGAATATATCTTGGCGTGATAATTGGTTTTACATGTTCATATTTATTATGTGTATTTTTTAACCACTCTTCTGTTTCATTTAAGGACTCTTCTGTTGATTCAAGTAACCCCTCCATAGAATTTCTATCCATATTTACTTTTCCAACATATGCGGCGAATCCTTTTTCTGATAGAATCTGCATAAGCAGTTCAGTCGCTTTTCTATGCAGACTTGCAAAAGCAACAACTCTGGTTGTTGTAGTATGCAGCAAATCATCTGTTAATCTTTCATAGGCCTTTTTAGCATACGAAATATCACTGTATCTGCCCTCATCAGGAAACGCATATCTGGAAAACCAGCTTGACCAATCTGAATTTTCGATGTTTTGCCCCATTCCTCTAAAACCATATTGAGGCGCGTGTAAATGCATATCACACATTCCCGGTATGATCAAATTATTGCCATAATCATAAATATAATATGACTTAAACTTTTCAGGTAATTCTTTGTAAATACCCTCTACCTTCCCATCCTCGCATACTAAATATGATTCTTCATGGAAAGCGAAATGATCTACATCTGGTGTATATACAATTGTTCCTTTTAATACATAACTTTTATCCATTTTTTCTCTCCTTTAAACAAATTATGATTTTACTGCTCCCGCTGAAACTCCTTCAAAGATATATTTCTGAAAGAAAATATATATAGACAATGTCGGAATCATTACTACCACTATTGCTGCTGCTAATATCTGCCATGATCCTTGCTGTGCACTTGCATAGCTCATTAAAAAAGTACTTAAAGTTTTTAATCTTGTACTAGGCATATATAAATAAGGAATATACATGTCATTTATTATATTAACTGATTTAATAATAACTAAAGTTGCTGTAGCCGGCGCTAACAGTGGAAAAATGATTTTTGAAAAAATCCGGTAATATCCACAACCATCTAACAATGCAGATTCGTCTAATTCTATAGGTATTCCTTTAATAAATTGACGATATATATATAACTGCATTAAATCAGAAGCAATATAAATAATTATTGGCGCGCCTAAAGTATTATATAATCCTAAGCTTCCGATAACTTTAAATCGTGATATTTCCATAACAAAAGTCGGTATCATCATGCCCAGAAAAAACAGCGCTACAATTATCCTTTTTAATTTAAAATGAAATCGCTCTAATGCATATGCTGTAATTGAGCCAAATATTATATTAAAAAACAGGCTGACCAATACTATAAACGCAGTATTTTTAAAAGCTGATAATAAATATTTGGATGAAAAAACATCTCTGTAATTCTCTAATGTTATTTCTGAAAAATCAGGTAATAACAATGGCGATACTGTTACCATATGTTCCTTTGTTTTAAAAGATGTAAACAGAACAACCAACAATGGTCCTATAATTACAAGAATAATTAAAATTGAAATAACATACTTTAGACCCTGCATAAAAACTTTTTTCATTTTCTCACCTCTTTTTCAATAATTTAGGAATCATATTTTTTATGAGATAAATCATCATAACCATTATCATAATGGCAACTGCCATTGTTGACGCCATTCCAAAATCATTAAATTTAAATGCTGTATCTATCGTATATAATGTAAAAGTAGATGATGCATATCCTGGTCCGCCTTGTGTCATTACAAATGGAATTTCAAAATGTTGTAACGTTCCTCTTATACAATCAAATAAAACAAAATCCATTACAAGTGCCATAGAAGGTAATTGTATTGCCCGTAGTCTTTGCAGAGAATTTGCACCGTCTATTTCTGCCGCTTCTAATAATTCTGGTGATACAGATTTCAAACCTGAGATAAATAAAATTACATGATAGCCGCTAAACCTCCAAATTGACACAAAAATCAATGTAAAATTAACTATTTTAGGATCTGACAGCCAATTCCTAATAAAAGTATCGAGATTACATACGTTCAATATTTCATTAAAGGCGCCATTTACAGGAGAAAAAAAGTAAGCAAATGCATAAGATATTCCTACTCCACTAATTACAAATGGTAAAAATATAATTGATTTTACGATGCCCCTTCCTTTCATTTTTGAATTAAGCATAACTGCGATTGACAGCTCAATTGGGATCATTATCATATGAAATACTAAATATAAACCATTATTTCTTAATGACAACCATAAATTTGGTGAATTAGTAAACATATTAATATAATTTTGTATACCGACATATTCTTTTACCTGGGAAATACCATCCCATTCCAAAAAGCTGGTTTGGATTAAATTAATTGCAGGATACACAACAAAGATCAATAATAAAATAACTGGAATCAATAATGATACAACGAGAAACCTTTTTTGTTTTTTCTCAATCATCTTCATACTTTTTCCCTCACTTTTATTCTGCTATTCCTGCCTTGCTTTTTTCCAGTCCTTATTTAGTTTCGTAAATACATCTTCAATATTAAAATCAGGCTCAAACATCTGTGCTCCTAATTTCTTATAATCAAATCTTGTTTCAGTAACTAGCTTTTGAAATTCAGCATCTCCGCCATTATAGGTATATACAACTACATTAGACGAATTTCTTTCTGCTGATTCAAATACCGGATCCAATTCTTTATCCACTGTTTCCATCGTACTTGCGCTTGCTAATTTAGAAATATAGTCTGGATACCATGCATCACTAAAATAAAATTCTACAAATTCCTTTGCCAACTCATAATTCTCTGTATTTTTAGTGATTCCCATAAGGAAATCTCCCCGTACTGGTAAATATAGCGAATCATCTTCGGATTCCCTAAATGGAATATAAAATGATTCCAAATTACTCGTATCAATGCCTTCACTCTTGATTGCTGTCAGTCCAATAGGACTATCCATTGCCATAGCAGCGCCTTTTTGCATAAAAATTGAAAATGCCTGATCATATCCCATTCCAAGCGGATCTTTTCCAAATACTCCCGTCTTAAAAAAATCATTTATCTTATGGTATGCTATATTTATATCCGTCCCCTCTTCAAATGGGGTGTCTTGTTTTGCCATATCATTCCAATACTGACCATTTCCTGATATTCCAGAAGGCATATTTTCTATTAATGGATAAATCGGCCACTCATCTTTAGCCCCCAATGCAATTGCCATATAATCTTTATTATCAGCTCCATAATATTCTTGTAATTTTTTTGAGATTTCTACAAACTCATTCCATGTTTGAGGAACATCGACCCCGGCTTCTTCAAATTGATCTCTCCAGAAAAAAACATACTCTTCTTGTCTTTTCTCCGGTATACCTAATACTTCTCCATCTACTGAATATCCATCTGCTAATATATTATTTTTAGCTGCTTCCGTATCACTTAAATCGTAAAGGTATTCTGCAAAGTTTGCTAATGTCACAGTTTCATTAAACATAATATCCGGAAGCTCTCCCGCCGATGCTCTTATTTTCATTGCATTAAAATATTCCGTATCATCCTTCATTTCTTCAATTTCCAAAGATACATTAGGATATAACTCTTGGAATCTGCCCTCAATATCTAATTCTTCATATAGTTTCATAGAATCTGCATCCCAAGTACCAAATGTTAATGTTGCCTTAATATTTGAATCTAATTCTCCTTCATTTTTTGTTTCATTTTTAGTTTCATTGCCCGCACATCCGCTTAAGAATAAAAATACAAGACTAAAAATTCCCAAATATATATTGCTTTTTCTCATCTTAATCACACCTCCTACAAATATTTTAGTGGTTCTATAATAGTTTCTAAATCCAGCATCATCTGTGTTGTCAAATCCCAGTTTAAACAATGTAAATTTTGAATCATCTGCTCTGAATTATTAGCCCCTGCAATAATCGTTGTCACCTCCTCTTTTTGTCGTAACCAGTTCATAGCAATCTCATACAAGGGATGTCCGATTTTATTTGCATATTCATTTAATTCTTGTGTTTTATTAAAATATTTTGAAAATGCTGGTTCTGAGAACTTAGGATTTTCATTCCTAATATCATTTTTAGAAAAGTTGTTTTTATCTTTCCATGTACCACTTAAAAGCCCTTGGAACAAAGGACTATATGGTAAAAATGCCTGCCCCTGTTCCTTTACATATGGCAAAACCTCTTCTTCTGTTTTATATTCCAATGGAATATTGTGATAACTTAAAGTATTACGTTCCAGCATATTATAAAGAGATTGCTGTGAATTAACTTCTATGTACTTTTCATACTTTCTGACATCTCCTTGTGAAAAATTACTTAATCCCACATATCTTATTTTTCCCGCCTTTTTTAACTCCTTTAATGTTTCTGCGGTCTCCTCAATAGGCGTGGTATGATCTGGCCAGTGTAATTGATAAATATCAATATGATCAGTCTGCAAACGAGATAAACTTTGATCAATCTCCCATAATATACTTTTACGGCTAAGATCATTTCGGGTTTTACGGCTTTCATCCCATCTCAAACCGCATTTGCTGGCAATCAAAATATGATTTCTAAACCCATGTTTTTTCATAATATTTCCAAGTACTGTTTCTGAATGGGAAAAACCATATACTGGCGCAATATCGAAAAAATTTATACCATTATCAAGTGCAGTCAGTATAATATCTTCTGTATTTTTGTCATTTGATTCATCCCAATCCCCGCCAAAATTCCAACAGCCTATACCTATAACTGATATTTCTTCCTCTATTTTCTTTACCTTTTTATACAACATATTAATTCTCCTTTGTGGAACCGCTCCCATATTTTGGTAAAAAAAGCATTTCTGCTTTTTTTATTGTTTTTTCTCAGATCCTTTTAAATGTAACTCATAGGGTACAATGATAATCTTTCTCCCCATATTGGGATTCGCAATTCTTTCTAATAAAATCTCTAATGCTGTCTTTCCCATTTTTTTTGTATTTCTAGTAGCACAGCTTAATTCATAACCAAGAATATCTAACATTTCTACATGATCAATACCGATAACACCAATGTCAATTCCTATTCTGATATTACAATCTTTTGCCGCCTTTACAAACCCTATACTTGTTCTGTTATTGCTGGTAAGAATACCATCTGGAATATCCCCAGATTCAAACATCGCCTTGGAGAGTTCATATGATTTATTTACACTAAAATTTCCTTCGTATATATATCTTTTATTTAAAGAAATTTGATGATCCTCAAGCGCCTGTTTAAATCCTTCATATCGTTCTCTTGCAATTTGCAGTGACAAATCTCCTGTTATAATCCCTATCTTCTTATGCCCTGCTTTTATCAAAGCTTCTGTTGCAGCATATGAACTATTATAGTTATCATAGAAAACACCGTCCCATTGTGTATTATTAAAATGACGATCTAATAATACAATAGGAGCATTTACTTTTTTTAGGTTTAAACGCAAGGAACTATTTACATCTTTATCTTGATATTCTTCGGCAGGTGTAATAATAAGACCTTTAACTCTTTGTTGAGAAAGCATTTGTAATACTTTCTGTTCACGTTTCCCATTATTATTTGTGTCACAGCATATCATTGTCAAATCATTTTCATCAAGTTTTTCATTGATTCCTGATAATATCTCGCTAAAAAACTCATTATCAATTTCAGGAATAACAACTCCAATATAATTTGTTTCATTTTTTGACAATCCTCTTGCCAATGATGAGGGAGAATAGTTATTTTCTTTTATTACCTTTTCAACGCGTAATCGAGTTTCTTCATTTACATATCCTGTATTATTGATCACTCTTGAAACAGTTGACTTAGATACGTTTGCTAACTTTGCTATTTCATTGATTGTCATTTTGTACTCCTTAATATGGAACCGGTTCTATATTTATTAATTTAATATTATCATTCATTCTTTATGTTGTCAATATAAAATATATTATTTGTATATTATCATCTATTATTGTGTATTATTTTTGTATATTTTGCACAATATTTTCTTGTATTTTCCAATATATTACATATGGTATCGGTTCCATAAACAAAATATAATTAAAATCACTGTAGAGCGACTCCCGATACACAAAAGAGAGGGTAAGATATTTGATAAAAACAAATTACCTTACTCTCTCTTTTGACTTTGTTACATAGACAACTATACACCTATCAATTTCTAATTACTGATCCATCCCGCATGCGGTTGCTGTTTCAATCAAACCACGGTCATTCATCACTGCATCATAGAAACGAAATCCACCCGAGAAATTATATGTCTCATAACCGTTTCCCTCAAGAATACGAGAAGCAATATAACTTCTTAGTCCGCTTTGGCAGATTACATACACCGGTTTTCCCTTTTCAATCTCATCCAAATGCTCCCGAAGCTCATCTACCGGGATATTTCTAAACCCTTCTATGTGACCTCTGCTGTATTCTCCAACGGTTCTTACATCTAATAAAGTTACACTTCCATCGTGAGGAAGGTTCGCTGCATCTTCTAAATGCCACTGTTTTAGAATACCTTTGGAAATATTCTCAATCATAAAACCTGCCATATTGACCGGATCTTTTGCAGAAGAATATGGGGGCGCATAAGCAAGATCCAAATCTTTCAGTTGTGTTGCTTTAAGCCCCGCATGAATAGCGGTTGCCAACACATCGATCCGTTTATCCACACCCTCATAACCTACTATTTGTGCTCCCAGAAGCCGATATGTTTCTTTTTCAAAGACTACTTTCATAGTCATAACTTTACCGCCCGGATAATACCCCGCATGACTCATTGGAGATAATATAACAGTATCCACATCCAAACCGGCTTTGCATGCATTTGTCTCATTGATTCCGGTAACTGCCGCAGTCATGTCAAATACCTTTATGACAGAACTTCCCTGACTTCCCTGATATCTGCTGTCGCCTCCGCAAATATTATCTGCAATGATACGCCCCTGTTTATTAGCAGGTCCGGCAAGTGAAATTAATGCATCCTGTCCTGTTACATAGTGTTTCACCTGAACTGCATCTCCGGCAGCATAAATATCGGGTACGGATGTTTCCATGTGGTCGTTAACTACAATACTTCCTTTTATCCCCAATTCCAATCCTGCTTCTTTTGCAAGATGTGTATCTGGAGTAACGCCGATAGCCTGAACGACCATATCTGCATGCAAAGACTTTGCATCTTTCAGCAGAACGTCTACACCTCCGTCTTTTTCCTCAAATCCTTCCACCGTATATCCAAGTACCAGAGTTACCCCTTTCTTGCGCATTTCACTATGTATAAAAGAAGCCATATCTGCATCAAAAGGATTCATGAGTTGTTTTGGACGCTGCACAATAGTCACATCCATTCCAAGCTCTTTTAAGTTTTCTGCCAGCTCCAGTCCGATAAAACCACCGCCGGTCAAAACAACAGATTTAGGATGATTCTGAATGATATATTCCTTAATACGGAAGGTATCTTCTACCGTCCGTAAGGTAAAGAGCTTTTCTATTCCTACACCGGGAATCCTCGGCTGGGTAGGCTTTGCGCCGGGAGAAAGGATCAGCTTATCATAAGTTTCTTCAAACTCTTCCCCGCTTTCCAGATTTTTTACAGAAACACTCTTTTTATCCACATGAATAGCCGTTACTTCATGATGAACTTTCATCTGAATGTGAAAGCGTGAGAAAAAGCTCTCTGGTGTCTGAAGCGTCAGCTCTTCCGGATCTGTAATTGTATCACCAATATAATAAGGCAGTCCGCAATTTGCATAGGATATGTATCCCGTGCGCTCAAAAACAATAATCTCTGCCTTTTCATCTAATCTTCGTATACGTGCAGCAGCGGTTGCTCCTCCTGCCACACCTCCTATAATTACAACTTTCATCTTATCGTTCCACCTTTCCCGTATATGCAGAAATACCGCCTATATTAGTTACATTCTCATATCCCATTCTCTTCAGCATACTGACTGCCTGACTGCTTCTGGAACCGGAATAGCAATAGACATATAATGGTATTTCTTTGTCTTTTACCACCAATTCAGCCTTATTAATTGTCTGAAGCGGCA
This sequence comes from Mediterraneibacter agrestimuris, assembly GCF_943193195.1. Classification (GTDB taxonomy): domain Bacteria; phylum Bacillota; class Clostridia; order Lachnospirales; family Lachnospiraceae; genus Schaedlerella; species Schaedlerella agrestimuris. The sequence continues at coordinate 243,765 of NZ_CALPDG010000001.1, forward strand.
CATTTTTGCTTCCGGGAATATGCCCTTCCTTATATTCCTGCGGAGTCCGGACGTCCAGCAGTACCGCACCCGATACTATACTGTATTCTTCTATTCCTTGATTAATATCCTTTTGTTTAAAAATATCAAATAAACCCATATCTGTTATCCTCCTTACACAATAGTAAAACATTATGTTTTCCTTAAATTCGTAAATTCCTCTTTATATGTTTATATCATATCATAATTCCTTTAGTTCTTCTGTGATATTATCACTAAAAATGTCCACTCAACGTTTTTGTCATATGACTGGCAACTCAAAACAGCCCACTGAACTGTTTTTCGCATGATTGGTAACAAAAAATGGAAAATGATTTTGCTATCCGGCAATCTCATCTTCCATCTCTTATGTTCCTTTAGAGAGATTTATCTGTTAAAAATTAATATTTCCCTGTAACCAAATTGTTCCTTTAAATCTTCGTCCGATTTCAGGCTCTCCCAGAACTTGTTTTTTTGGTACACAAATATCAAACTGCAATTCATTTACATCCAGCTTCATCTGATACAGCGTCTCTTTCGTCATTGTATTCTTTCTCTCACGAACTGCTAGTATCTCTCCTAAAATTGAGTACATATCACATTCCACACCATAGGGCATAAAATATGTATCCACAATTGAGAATACATCTTCATTGATCAGCCGTCTCGATATCTTTGAGTAAATATCCATATCATCCAATGTCAATGTTTCAATTGCATTCTGATCTCCATTCCTGGCTGCATTTAGTAATTGCTTTCTGTTCTGTGAATTTTTCAATTCATCTTTCACTTGTTGCTCGCTCTTACTAATCGGAAACAGCACCTTTCCGGATAATGCTAATCCGGAAAGTGTAACTGTTGTATTATATTCTTGTCTTAATCCAAGCTGACGTTCCTTCATATATTCAATTCCATTTTGCACATGGAAAATCAATGTAATTCCAACTCTCGCATCTTCGCAAATACCTATATATTCTTCTTTTGCGATCCGGCGTTCTATCATTACATCCTCATAAGTCGTAATTCCGCTTCCCTCAAAGTAAGGAAAATATGAATCTACCTCAAAACATTCCTGCTCGTTTATTTCGCCGCACAGAGTAATTCCGATTCCCTGCCCATATTCTTTCTGTAACTCGCAATAATCTGCTTCCTCATTATAAGAAACAATCGTCTGGCGGGTACACTCAGCCTCGGTTTTTTTAAGAAGCTGTGCCAGTTCGTTTTTTGTCTGGATATTACTGAATCCAATTGCTTTTAAATACTGATGCATAAATACTCCAATTATTCAAATTCAAATATAACATTCTGCCTTTGTGGCGGAACTGTTGAGGAATCCGCCCTGTATAGTTTATTTCTAGAAAAGGGCACGTTCTCTATAATATTTTTACTTCTTTGGAACAATCACTGTATTTCCACCCATATATGGCTGCAGCGCATCTGGAATCTTTACAGATCCGTCCTCCTGCAGATTATTTTCCAAAAATGCAATGAGCATTCTCGGAGGTGCAACTACTGTATTATTTAATGTATGCGCAAAATACTTGCTGCTTTCCCCTTTGACACGGATTCCCAACCTTCTTGCCTGTGCGTCTCCTAAGTTGGAACAGCTTCCTACTTCAAAATACTTTTTCTGTCTTGGTGACCATGCCTCAACATCGACAGATTTCACTTTCAAATCTGCAAGATCTCCAGAGCAGCACTCCAGTGTACGGACCGGAACATCCAGAGAACGGAACAAATCAACTGTATTCTGCCATAGTTTATCATACCATTCCATACTTTCTTCTGGTTTACAGACAACAATCATTTCCTGCTTTTCAAACTGATGGATACGGTACACACCTCTCTCCTCGATACCGTGAGCGCCTTTTTCTTTACGGAAACACGGAGAATAACTTGTCAGTGTTTGTGGAAGCTGATCTTCTGTAAGCTGCGTATCAATAAATTTACCAATCATAGAATGCTCACTGGTACCGATCAGATATAAATCTTCTCCTTCAATCTTATACATCATTGCATCCATTTCAGCAAAACTCATAACTCCTGTTACAACATTGCTTCTGATCATAAACGGCGGTACACAGTATGTGAACCCACGGTTAATCATAAAATCTCTTGCATAAGATATAACTGCAGAATGAAGTCTCGCAATATCTCCCATCAAATAATAAAAGCCATTCCCGGCAACTTTCCTTGCACTGTCCAAATCAATTCCATTAAATCTTTCCATAACCTCTGTGTGATATGGAATCTCAAATTCCGGAACAACCGGCTCTCCATAACGCTCTACTTCCACATTTTCACTGTCATCTTTACCTATAGGGACAGACGGGTCAATGATATTCGGAATCGTCATCATAATTTTTTTCAGATTTTCTTCTACTTCTTTTTCTTCTACAGAAAGTTTTTCCATGCGGTCTGCACTTTCTGCTACCTGTTTTTTTAAAGTCTCTGCTTCTTCTTTCTTTCCCTGTGCCATCATCGCGCCTATCTGTTTGGATGCTTTATTCTTCTCAGCACGAAGCGCCTCTACTTCCTGTTTAATTTCACGGTTTCTTATATCAAGTTCCAATGCTTTGTCAACCAATGGAAGTTTCTCATCCTGAAACTTATTTTTAATATTTTGTTTTACTACCTCCGGGTTACTTCTCACAAATTTAATGTCTAACATCTCATTTCCTCCTTCATTTCTTTTTTATCTATATATCGTTATATCTAAATAAATTCTTTGAAATCTAGTTCGATTTCAATTCCAGTTCTATATCTTTAATATCATATGCTTCTTGAAAAATAGCTCTCTCTAAGCATTCTTTTTCCTCCGAAGATAGTTCTATATAACTTTCCCCTTTGACAATTTCCTTGACATAGGTATAAGTCCTCTCTCCGCAATGTAAAGAATTTAATATCCAGCCATTGTCTTCCTCATTTAAAAACGCAAGTACAAAACTTAAATTATTATTCATATTTTGTAATGCATTATATCTTACAATAGCTTTTTTTTGATAGGCTTTTCTTTGCTGCTTATAAAGATCTTTAATTTTTCCTTCCGAAGTCTCTAATCTCTTTGCTAATTCATTCAATTCATGAATCCTGTTTTGAAAACTTTCTTCCAGAGTTTTCCCGTCTTTTCCTTTCATAAACGATGAATAGCTTCGCTTCAACCGATTATATTTCATATTTACACTAATAAGCATGAAAAACAATACAATTTGTATAAAAACCAACGCAATAATCACATACTCTATATTGATCCCAAGCCTGTTCAATATTCCGTCTGTCACTTTTATACCTCCTTATTCAATTTTCTCCCCTTTTAATTTTACTGTAATAGTTCAGCCTTCTCAATCCATATTACAGAATCCACCCACCGAAGGCATGAATTATGGGATGCCCAGATGGGTTACTAAACTGTCACATATTACTTCAAATACCCTTATTTGTGAATTGACATTATCATATCATAAATCCTTTCTAGTTCATCCTCTGAATAATATTCTATCTCAATTTTGCCTTTTCCATTAGCCTTTGTATGGATATTTACCTTTGTCCCCATGATATGTTTCATCTTTTCGATAATATCATCGTAAACGAATATATGTTCGTTCTTTTCTGTTTTCTTTTCTTTTTTTGGCGTCTTTAATGATTTTACAAGTTTTTCAGTGTCACGTACACTCAATTTTTCATCAAAAATCTTACTTGCTATAATAAACTGCTGTTCCTCGTCATCAATTGCAAGAAGTGCTCTTGCATGCCCTGTAGAAATCATATCATCAATAACCATCTGTTGTACACGTCTGCTTAATTTTAAAAGACGCATGGAATTTGTTACTGCGGTTCTGCTTTTAGAAACTCTTTCAGCAACTTCATCCTGTTTTAGATTAAATTCTTCTAGAAGCCTTTTAAATGCCATTGCCTCTTCAATTGGATTCAAATTCTCTCTCTGAATATTTTCAATCAAAGAAATCTCTACAATTTCCTGTGCTGTATAATCTTTAATCAATACCGGGACTTCTTTGATACCTGCCAATTTAGCTGCGCGCCATCTTCTTTCTCCGGCAATAATTTCATAATATCCATCCCTTTTTTGTACGAGAAGAGGCTGAAGGATACCGAACTGTTTAATAGAATCTGCAAGTTCCAGAAGTCCATCTTCATCAAATTCTTTTCTTGGCTGATCCCTGTTCGGTTCAACATCATTAATTTTTAAATAAATCTCTCCTATCTTCTCCTCTTGTTTTAAATCAGATTCATCCTTTATTTCCGCTTTTTCTATATCTGTCGATTCCTTAATTACGGGTTTTATTGCTTTACTTGTTTTATCGGGAATCAGACTATCCAGTCCTTTTCCGAGACCATTTCTTTTCACCGCCATTACTCTTTTTCCTCTCCTTTATGGATTACTTCCTCAGCAAGCATCATATAACTTTCTGCACCAGAGGACTTCGGATCATACATACTAATTGGCATTCCATAACTTGGTGCTTCTGCAAGACGAATATTTCTCGGTATAATCGTTTTGTAAATTTCTTGTTCCAGATTTTCTTTTACATTTTCAACAACCTGCAAAGACAAATTTGTTCTTGCATCATACATTGTAAATACAACACCTTCGATATACAGCTTTGAATTCAATCGTTCCTGTACCAAATTAATTGTATGTATTAATTGACTCAATCCCTCAAGTGCATAATACTCACACTGTATCGGCACTAAAATTGAATTAGCTGTAGTCATTGCATTAATTGTGAGCATACTCAACGCTGGAGGACAGTCAATAATTATAAAATCATACTTGTTCTTTACCTTTTCCATTGCATTTTTTATTATATATTCCTTATCATCCACTCCAATCAGTTCAATCTCCGCAGCTGATAAATTAATATTTGAAGGGAGTACGTCCAAATTTTCAATTACATCTTTACAAATGCACTCTTCTATACCACATTCCCCTATAATTAAGTTATAAACACTATTCTCAATCTCATCTTTATCTACACCAAGTCCACTAGTCATATTTCCTTGTGGATCCAAATCTAAAGATAAGACTTTCTTTCCTAAACTAGCAAGACATGCTGATAGATTAATGGCTGTAGTTGTTTTTCCCACACCACCCTTTTGATTGGCAATTGCTATGATTCTTCCCATTATTCACACTCCTCTTCTTTTGACAACATCACTATATCACAAACACACTATTTCAAAAATAACACTACATTATACTTTTTCAAAATAATACTGTTGTTTTATTATATCACTATTATTCTTTATAATCTATAGCAAATGTTTCACGTGAAACATTTTTTTAGTATTTTATTATTTATTTTAAAATTGTATTTGAAATATTATTTTTTCATACATAATGAAAGATTTGATTTTTCATTATATTGAGATATGTTTTCTTTTTTATAAATTAAATTACTATATATAAAAAGTATTTGGATATTTAATTTCATAAGCACCAACTAAACTAAATAAAAATATAGACAAAAAAATGTTTCACGTGAAACATTTATACATGCCATAATATTACAGTTTATTTTTCGGGATTAAAGTTAAGTATTAACATGTATGACATACATACTATCTTTCCTAAAAAACATCATAACATATAATTAATTATTTCAATAATATATATGCACTTCAAATAGGTCAATTTATTATTTATTGCAATTATTATTTTATCATTATGAATGTTACTGTTCACACCCTACGGGTGCTCCAGTAACAGTATCCAGCCCATTTTAAGTCGCCTTCGGCGAGGGGCTGGATATATCTCTGTCATCACTTTATTGGTCGGACACCTTGCAGCGTAGTGCTAGATGACGTGTGAACAGTAACTTATGAATACAATAATTTTTCAGAATATTTTTAGCAAAAAAAGGGATTATATTTTCTTTCATATCTTTTGCTATTCATAAGAGATGAATAATTAAAAGTTCATTTTAATTACATTTTACTACAATATTTAATATTTAGATATCAGATGATATTATATTATCTTAATAATGTTTCACGTGAAACATTATATAATCTATGAGCATATGTTTTCTTAATATTTATTTCTCAATATAGTTACTGATTACCCCTGTGACTGTGCAGCGTGGTATACGGTCACAGATCAATAGAGTGTTACAGTTCACGGTCGGTTAGGTCGTGAACTGTAACATTTTAGTATATGTTTTCAAATATTTTTTAATTTATTTGTTTTATATAAATTCGGTATGTAGTATAATAAATATAGATTTCTAAAAATAAAATTTTGTTTCATTAAAAAATTCAAAAAACTATTAATTTCAATAGGAGATTTTAAAATGAATATTAGAAAAACAGTCAAAAACTTAGTTTGTTATGGTACAACTACTATAGGTATTATGCACTTCATAAATCAAGTAATTTATCATAAATCCAAAAAAACTAAATTATTATCTAAAAAAAATGAACAATACTATGACAGCCATCTTGGCAGTATCTTTTATACTGTTCACGGAAGCGGTTCTCCGCTTCTCCTTATTCATGATCTGGATGTGAGCAGCTCATCCCATGAATGGAATAATGTAATTAGTGAATTAAGTAAAAAGCATACCATATACGCCATAGATTTACTCGGATGTGGAAGTTCAGATAAATCAAACATGATTTATACAAATTATCTTTATGTACAGTCCATAACAGACTTTATAAAAAATGTTATAAAGAATAAAACTGATATTATTGCAAGCGGACATTCTTCTGCATTTACAGTTATGTCATGTTCACATAGCAGTTCGTTAATTGGAAAAATAATTTTATTAAATCCAGAAAGTATTATATCAAACAAAAAAGTATGTCAAATATATACAAAAATAGTCAAATATATTTTTATGAGTCCTGTAATCGGAAGATTCATTTATAATATGCATACTAACAAAGATAAGATAGAAAAAAATTTTTACCAAAAATACTATTACGATTTAGAAAAAGTATCTGCTAATATGATTATGTATTATTATGAATCTTCTCAAAAAAATAATACAAATGGAAAATATTTATATCAAAGTATACTCTGTGGATTTATGAACTACAATATTTCAAGTAATTTGCATAAGATAGAAAATAAAATTTCTATTATAATTGGAGATTCTGATTCAAATAATCTTGCGAATGCAATACAGTATCAGAATCATCTTCCTAACACAGAAATCAGAAAAATAAAAAATACAAAATATCTTCCACAACTCGAATCACCAGACGAATTTGTAACTGTAGTAGAAGATTTATTATAGTTAATATCTTTATCATAATAAAGATATTAGTATCCTGGCACATTCATTGTATAATAAATAAGAAAACAGATGCTATTTCAAAACCTATAAAGGTTATAACATAGCACCTGTTTTCTTATATTACAATATTCCTGTTATATATATTCAGATTTTCTAACTTAACGGTTCTTTCCCCGGTACTCCGGCTTTTCTCGGATATTTTTTCTTCGTTTGTTCTATCTTCCTTATTTTTACAAATGACCTTCCAATCTCAGTTCCCGGAAGCTGAAATTTAATAATATCATCTATTTTTCCGCCGAGAATCTTAACAGCCTTCTCTGACCGTTTTACCTCATCATCTACGTCTCCGCTTTTATAAGAAATAAATATACCCCCTGTCCGTATGTATGGTATACAATATTCACTAAGTGACGAAAGATTTGCAACTGCACGTGACACACAGATATCAAACTGTTCACGATATTCTGTTTTCTTTGCATAGTCCTCAGCTCTTCCATGAAGTGTTTCTATATCTTCCAATCCCAGTTTTTCAATTACTGCATCTAAAAATTTAATTCTCTTCTGCAGTGAATCCAACAATACCACATGCAAATGAGGATAAAGAATTTTTAATGGAATTCCCGGAAAACCAGCGCCTGTTCCAATATCAATCAAAGACTGGATTTTCTTCATATCAACTGCTTTTTTTACGGACAAACTATCTACAAAATGCTTTTCATTAACTTCGTCGTACTCCGTAATGCCTGTCAGATTCATTACCTTATTCCACTCTACCAACATTTCATAATATCTGCAAAACTGCTCTTTCTGTTTATCTGTCAACTGAATATCCAAATCCGCAAGCTGCTGTTCAAATTTATCTGCCATATTTTTCTCCAAATTCTTTCACAGAAATTCAAGAATAAAAATGTGCTTTCCACACATCAGATTCTTATTTTATTTATTTCCAAGATATACTAATAATACCGATACATCTGCAGGGGATACTCCAGAAATTCGTGATGCCTGTCCTATAGATGAAGGACGTATCTGCGACAATTTCTGTTTTGCCTCGATCCGAAGACTAGGAATCGTTTCATAGTCAATATCTTCCGGTATCTTCTTGCTTTCCAGTTTCTTAAACTGTTCTACCTGACGTAACTGGCGTTTGATATAGCCATCATATTTGATAGATATATCAACCTGTTCTATCACATCCTCTGGAAGTTCTATACGGTTTTTATCAATTGTTTCCAGACATGTATAAGATAACTCCGGTCTGCGGATCAATTCCGCCAATGTAGTTCCTGATACCAATGGTGTACTTTGATGTGTTTCCAACAGTCTCTGAACTTCTTCTGAAGTACCTACATGCGTATGCTCCAATCGTTCTACTTCTTCCCTTATTTGTTCTTCTTTCATCAAAAGGCTGTCATATCTTACCTGTGAAATAAGTCCGACTTCATATCCGATCCTGGTTAATCGCTGATCTGCATTATCCTGACGCAACAGCAGTCTGTATTCTGCTCTGGAGGTCATCATACGATATGGTTCATGGCTTTCCTTTGTTACCAGATCATCAATCAAAACTCCTATATACCCCTCAGAACGGTCAATAATAATTCCTTCTTTTCCCTGAAGTTTTCTTGCAGCATTGATTCCTGCAACCAATCCTTGTGCCGCTGCTTCTTCATATCCAGAACTTCCATTAAACTGACCGCCGCTGAATAATCCATCAATTTTCTTAAATTCTAACGTATTTTTCAACTGTCTTGCATCAATACAGTCATATTCAATTGCATAAGCATTTCGCACAATTTTTACATTTTCCAATCCCGGAACACTGCGGTACATGGCATACTGTACATCCTCAGGAAGAGAACTTGACATACCTCCCACATACATTTCCGTGGTGTCAATCCCCTCAGGCTCGATAAATACCTGATGCCGTTTCTTATCTGCAAACTTTACAACCTTATCTTCAATAGACGGACAATATCTTGGTCCTGTTCCTTCAATCATACCTGAATATAATGGTGAACGATCCAGATTTGCCCTGATAATCTCATGTGTAGTTTCATTAGTATATGTCAGCCAGCAAGAAACCTGATCAATCTGTACACTTTCTGGATCTGTTATAAAAGAAAACGGTACAACTCGCTCGTCTCCTTTCTGCTCCTCCATCTTAGAAAAATCAACAGAATTTTTATCAATTCTTGCCGGAGTCCCTGTCTTAAAACGGTACATTTCGATTCCAAGTTCTTTCAGACTATCTGTCAAATAATTTGCCGCCTGAAGTCCGTTCGGTCCCGTCTGCATACTCACATCTCCATAAATACATCTTGCTCTGAGATATGTTCCAGTACAAAGAACTACCGTTTTACAGTGGTAAATAGCACCTGAATAAGTTTGCACCCCTATAATTCTCCGCACACCGTTTTCGTCTGCATCATCCGCAAGAATATCTGTCACTTCCATTTGACGAATATCTAGATTTTCCTGATTCTGCAGTACCTGTCTCATCATCTTACTGTAATTTGCTTTATCTGCCTGCGCTCGCAGCGAATGAACCGCCGGTCCCTTAGATTGATTTAACATTTTTGACTGAATAAATGTCTGGTCAATAACTTTTCCCATCTCACCGCCGAGAGCATCCACTTCCCTCACTAAATGTCCCTTTGAACTTCCGCCGATATTCGGATTACACGGCATAAGCGCAATACTGTCAACGCTCACTGTAAATATAACCGTCCTAAACCCAAGTCTTGCCGCCGCAAGCGCCGCTTCACATCCTGCATGTCCGGCGCCGACCACAGCAATATCATAACTGTCTCTATTTTCCCATACAGAATTTGCTGAATATTTCATTTACCAAATCTTCTCCTATTGTCTCACCTGTAATACTTCCAAGAGCTTCATATGCGTCTATCAGATCTATAGAATAGAAATCTTCCGGCATCTGGGCGTTAATACTTTCCAAAACCCTTTCAAGAGAATGATACGCTTCCTGTAGAGCCATTTTCTGACGCATATTAGTAATATATACTTCATTATTAAAAGAAATGTTTCCGCCTAAAAACATACTTATCAGTACATTTTCAAAATCTTGAATTCCTCGTTCCTCCTTTGCCGAAATCTCAATTATCGGAAAACTTTCCTGCCCATTCTGAACCATCCCATAACTTTCTCTGATATAAGAATCAAGAAATTCTTTGTCCAAAACCGTATGAAGATCAGATTTATTTAACAAAATAATTGTTTTCTTGTCCTGAATCAGCTCGATAATCTTTTTATCATTATCATCCAGTTTTCTGGATGCATCTGCTACATAGATAATCAAATCTGCATCATCCGCATATTCCTTCGCTTTATCTACACCGATTTTTTCAATTACATCATCTGTATCACGGATTCCCGCAGTATCAATAATATTCAAATTTAAACCATGAATCTGCACCTGCTCTTCCAATACATCCCTTGTCGTTCCTTCAATATCCGTTACAATCGCACGCTCATGTCCTGACAAAACATTTAACAGGGAAGACTTTCCCGCATTTGGTTTACCAAGAATAACAGTCTGAATCCCCTCTTTGATAATTCTTCCATTCTCAGATGATTCAATCAATTCATGCAGCTGGCTGGATAATTCTTCAACTATAACACTTAATTTTTCTCCATATCTGTCTACACTGATATGTTCTGGATCATCCAACGCAGTCTCAATAAATGCTGTGTGATACAAAATTTCTTCTCTTATTTTGCTTATCTTCTCTTTGACACTCCCCTTTAACTGACTAATAGAACTCTTCAAGGCATATTCATTCTGAGAGTGGATCACATCAATCACTGCTTCCGCCTGCGACAGATCCATCTTTCCATTCAAAAAAGCTCTCTTTGTAAATTCTCCCGGCTCTGCCAGTCTTGCCCCATACCTGACCACTGTCTCCAAAATTTTCTTTACAACAAAAACTCCTCCATGACAGTTAATTTCCACTGTGTCCTCTCCCGTAAATGTTCTTGGAGCACGCATAACCGTAACGAGAACCTCATCAATCGTCTCGTCCCCATCCTTAATAAAGCCATAATGAATGGTATGACTGGACACATGAAATAGTTTTTCTTTTCCACTATATATTTGATCAATAATCTGAAGTGCTTCCGCACCGCTTATTCGTACAATTCCAATACCAGAATTACTCATCCCCGTAGAAATTGCTGCAATTGTATCATCCTTATACATAAATTACCTCTTAAAATCTCTTACTTTTCAAACATTGAATTACCTGGTATAATCTGTCACCTTTGCGACAGCAAGCCGATATATCGGCTTGGATTGCACTCGTGCAATTATTATACCATAAGAAAAAGCAGATTCATATAACCATCACAAGGTTTTCGTTACGAGAACCTCAAACAAGTACGTTATATAAACTGCCTTTTCTTTTTGTAATATTAAGTAAATCACTTTTACTGAAAACTAATTATCTCTTCAAAGTAACAACAACTTTTCTATATGGTTCCTCTCCTTCACTATGTGTTGTCACATACGGATCAGACTGAAGTGCTGAGTGAATAATTCTTCTCTCATAGGGATTCATCGGCTCAAGAGAAACTGGTCTTCTGTTTCTTTTTACCTTATGTGCAATATTCTTGGCAAGATGCTTCAAAGTATCTTCTCTTCTTGCACGGTAATTCTCTGTATCAAGCTTAACTCTTACATATCCATCCTGGTATTTATTTGCAACACGGTTTGCAAGATACTGGAGGGAATCAAGTGTCTGTCCCCTCTTTCCAATCAGGATTCCCATATTGTCACCCTTCATGTCAACAGATAAAGAACCATCTTCTTCAATCACAGAAGTAATCTCCACTTCCATTCCCATCGCTTTCAATGTATCATTGAGAAATACTTCTACAGCGGTTTTAGATTCATCTGTCACTCTTACAGTTACAATTTCACGTTTTACAGAAAATTCTTCCTTTTTCACAGTTCCTGTTGCTTTTTTCTCTGCTTTTGCTTCCTCTTTTATATTTTCTTTTACTTCCCGTTTAAATTCTCTTTTCTCTTTTTTTGTATCTTTTTTTGTTTCTTTCTTTTCATCCAAAGAAATGTCAAATTTAATTTCTTCTGGTACTTCAACTGCTTCAGGCTTTTTTCTTGCTTCGATAACCGCCTGCTTCATACCAATGCCAAGGAAACCAGCGCTTCCTTTTTCAATTACTTCATATTCTAATTTGTCGCTTGTAACACCTAATTGAATCATTGCTTCTGTAATTGCATCATCAACTGTCTTTGATGATACTCTGATACTTCCGTTCATATTCAAATCCTCCCTTTCTATCATTATTTTCGAGAATTTTTTATTTATCTTCTGAATTCTTACCGCTGTTATATCTGCTTACCATATTTGCTTTAGATGCAAGACTTCCGGCTTTTGCATTCTTATTATACTTGGCTGCCTGTTCCAGCTTCTTCTGTCTCTCAGCCTCTGTCATTGCAGATTTCTTAACCGGCTCAACATTTCTAGTACTGGTCATTGCCATTTTGTTGATCTCTCTTGCAGATGTTCCCTTCTTTTCCCGCTTTTCAGCAGCTTTTTTCTGGTTCTCTTCTATCAGTTTGTCTACTCCCTTAGCATTCAGATACTTGTTAATTCCAAGCTGCTGTACACAACGCACGGCAGCACTTATCGCCCAGTATAGACCAAGACCTGCCGGAAGTGTAAATCCGAGGAATACAGAAAACAACGGCATTGTATAAGTCATCATTTTCATCTGATTTGCCATAGCATTATTCTGATCTGTCTGCTGCGTCGGCTGTAGTTTCACACTGATAAACTGTGTCAGACCTGCCAGAACAGGAATGATGACTGCCATGATAATTCCTGCAATAGAAAATGTAGTCAAGGATGCCATCAACAAAGTAAACGGTGTTTCACCGATATTGATTCCAAGGAAACTATTTAAATGCCCCATTGTTGCCGTTGTTTCTGAAACGATTCCTTCAAGAGACGGTATCTTATCAACAAGAGTCGCCCATGTAGCATCCTGAAAACGATACAGTACATTCACTAAAGTATCTGCCTGTGTATAATCAAACTTTTCCGGATTGACAAGAACAGGACTGGCAGAACCAATTGTTTCCATGATCTTCTGATACCCGTCTGTCGCCATAATCTGGTTTACAACCGGCATATACACATCCTTTACACCATCAACATACTTCGGAATGTTCTGGATAACCGGATAGAATGAAAACAGAAGCGGCATCTGGATCAACATTGGGAGACAGCCTCCTGTCGGAGAAGTTCCATATTTCTCATAGAGAATATTCAACTCTTCCTGCTGTTTCAACATGGAAGCCTGATCCTTTTTATTTGCATACTTCTTCTGAATCTTCTGCATTTCGGGACTCATCACTGCTGAGAGCTTTGACCACTTCTGCTGTTTAATCGTCAAAGGAATCATCAGTGTATAAACAACAATTGTAAAGACAATGATACAAATACCGATATTCTGGATTCCAACCGCATCCAAAACATTATAAATTGCATTCATTACTTTACCCATCAGCCATGCAAGCTGCTTGATAATCGGCCAGTCTGCATAACCTGAAGCTAAAACACCATACATATCTTTTCCTCCTTATGGTACGGGATCATATCCCCCTTTTGCAAATGGATTGCAGCGCAGAATTCTCCATGCCGTCAAAAGACCGCCTTTTAAAACACCGTACTTCTCAATTGCCTCTATTCCATACTGAGAACATGTCGGTGTGTAAATACAATGCCACTGCGTCTTGAGACCAGACAGGTATTTCTGATAAAACCGAATCATACCAATACATATTTTTTTCATCTGCGTCACTTTCCTTTATATATATCATGAAGCTTTCCCAAATGGATCAGCGCACTTTTCATGTCTGCAAATGTGATTTCTTTTGCGCTGACTCTGACCACGATAATAATGTCATATCCACATTGGAAATTCTCTTCTAAAAGTCGATAGTTTTCGCGTATCAGCCTTGCAAGATGATGTCTTACAACGCTGTTGCCGACTTTTTTACTTGCGGAAATCCCGATTCTGTTTCTTTCAATCTCATTCTTCATTACATACATAACAAGATACTTATTAGCTAGGGATTTTCCTTTTCGATATACAACTTGAAAATCTTTATTTTTTTTCAAAGACTCTGAGAATTTCATAAATATCCTCTTTTACTATACTCTTTCTTACAGCAGCCGATCATAACAAAATACTATCCACATAGAAAATATTGATCAACTCCTGTCTTCTTCGCACAAATGCAAAGAAACCAGACAAAACTTACACTAAGTTCTGCTGGTTCACCTGCGGAAATAAACTCCCGATATCAGCTTTTTATATCCTCTTCAAGCTCTCGAAATAGAAGAAAAGGTCACATATATGTGACCTATGCTGATAACTGTTTTCTTCCTTTTGCTCTTCTGGCAGCTAATACTTTTCTTCCGCCCGGTGTGCTCATTCTTGCTCTAAATCCATGAACCTTAGCTCTGGAACGCTTCTTCGGCTGAAATGTCATTTTCATTACTCATACACCTCCCTTTACTGGTTATAATAACAGTAGTTGACTTCTTGACAGATATGCATCTGCCATAAAGTGTTGTACTTTTACTCACAATGAACAAAATTTAATTTATGTTCCTAATGTAGTTTCTAAAAGACACTGCTCTTAATTATATTCAAAAAAATGCGATAAGTCAAGCAAAACAAGCGTTTTTTTATTTTAAAGTTATTTCATTATGTAAAAGAAACATCAATGTGGTATTTACAAAAATTAGCAGGAACAGTTACAGATTTAAAAGATATTGGATGCAAAATAGAAATCGTTCAAGAGGAACTTCCAATTATTTTAAACAGAGATTCCATAAGAATTGAGGGCTTAAAGGAGATAAATTATCTCTATACATTTCAGAAAGGAGATCCCCTTTTTAACTACATATATCTGTTCATTATAAAAAGATTAAATTTGTGTCTTGACAACTGAACCACTATATTTTATTTTTTTGATTTAAGCATTGTTTTTCTCCTAAGATTTTGCAGGCTTGAGAAATAATACTGCGAGGTTATTTAATTTGCCGGGGGATTTTCTGCAATTATTCATATTTTACTTTTTTACTTTTATTATATAATTTACATTATTTAGACATATATGTAAAAAGCAGGAGGGATAATATGAAGGATATAATGTCGATAAAAAAACGTCTGGAACAGAAATCAGCAATTAATGGGAAGGCTGGCGTTGCAATTATGTCAGACATGCTAAATGAGGAGAAGATTAGGAATCTTGTAATAAAGCACTATAATAGTATTACATGTGAAAACGAGATGAAACCAGAAATAATTTTGGGAGACGTTCCTGTATTCAGTGTTGATACTGAAGGAAGTATATGTTTAGATGAAAATGGCGATCCGGTTTTAACACTTGATTTCAGCAAGGCAGATAAAATTATGGATTTTATAAAAAAACATAATGAGAAAAATCCAGATGATACAATACGGGTAAGGGGTCATGTACTCGTATGGCATTCACAGACTCCGGATTGGTTTTTTCGTGAAAAATATGACTCTCAGGGGGCATATGTGGGTAAAGAAAAGATGCTGAAGCGCCTTGAAAATTATATTCAGAAAGTGCTAGAGCATTATGACGGAGTAAATAGCCCGTATCGTGGTATTATATATGCCTGGGATGTAGTAAATGAACAGATTGAGCCGGACGATTTTCATCCAGAGAAAAACCCAGGATCAGTGCGCTATACATGTAATAACAAGAATACGGGTTGGTATAATATTTTTCAGGGGGACATTAGCTACATTACTCAGTCATTTGTTTTTGCAAACCGCTATGCGCCTAATGATATCAAGTTATTTTATAATGATTACAATGATGCAGATCCGGTGAAACGGGATGCTATTTGTGTTTTGCTCAGGCAGATTAAGGATACAAAGGGAGCACGTATTGATGGGATGGGAATGCAGGCACACTATCATATGGAGTTTCCGTCTATTGAACAGATTAGAGAAGCTGTGTATATGTATTCATCTATTGTAAATGAAATTCAGTTTACGGAATTTGATATGCAGTCAAGCAAAAGTTATGACGGATCAGACCGCGAGTTGGAGTTAGAGAGAGAGGGAGCAAGGTATAAAGAGTTGTTTCGAACAATTTATAGTCTTGATAAGGAAGATAAAATTAATATTACAGGTGTTACATTCTGGGGCACCCATGACGCAGTTTCGTGGCTACAGGTAGCTGCTTTGGTAGGAGGTGGATCTGATGGAAACAGACCTCAGATGCCGTTGCCATTTGATGATGCCTGTAACGAAAAACCAGCTTTTTGGGGAATTATAGACGCATGATAAAATATCGCTAGAGGGGAAAAGGATTGAAGTTATCATATTTGTTCAGTGATGGAATGGTATTGCAACGGGGAAAAAAGAATTATATTTGGGGAGAGACAAGCCCTGAAATTATAGTAACGGGAATACTCAACGGCAAGAAGTTTAATACTAAGGCAGATACACATGGAATGTTTGTGGCAGAACTTCCGGATCTTCCGGTTGGTGGTCCGTATTGTATGGAAATAAACGGTGACGAGAAGCGTGTAATTAGAAACATTATGAGTGGGGATGTATTTCTTCTGGGCGGTCAGTCCAATATGGAATTGCGAATAAAATTTGTAACAGAGCGGTTTGCAGATGAAATAAAGAAAATAAATGATTCGTTTATCAGAAAGTTTGATGTTCCGAAAGAATATGATTTCGGAGAGAAAAGACAATGGCTTTCCCAAGGACGCTGGGAAAGCGCACAGGGGGAATCGGTCCTTGAATTCAGCGCTTTAGGACTGTTTATGGCATTGTCTCTTCGAGAAAAAAATGATGTCCCGGTCGGGCTGATCCAGACTGCTGTGGAGGGAACGCCGGTGAAAGCATGGTGTAGTGAAGAGACAATAAGGCATATGGGTTTTTATACAGATGAGTTGGAAAAATGTAAAAATGAAGACTATGTTTTATGTACGCAGAAAATAGAAATTGAAAGAGAAAAATACTGGATGAAAAAAGCGGATCAGTCTTTTGATCAAAGGACAGATAGTTTTTATAAAATAAGTATTCCCGGTATATGGAAAGGAAACATGAGAGATTTCTGTGGAACAGTTTTACTGGAAAAGAAGTTCTTTATTACAGAAGAACAGGCAGTTACGCCTGCAGAAATTCTTATGGGAGCGTTTACAGACGCTGATAAAATATATATAAATGGAATCTGCTGCGGTAGTTCTTATGACAGATATGCATCAAGGATTTATCCTGTAGCCCCAGGAATTCTAAGGGCAGGAGAAAATGTGGTCTGCATACATCTGTATGTATTCCGTGGCAGAGGAGGAGCAATGCCAGGAAAACAATATGGAATACGATTCAAAAAGGGGAAAGAAAGATGGCTTGATTTGTCTGGAACATGGGATGCACAGATTAGAAAACAAATGGAATATTTGCCGGAAAAGACATTTTTCAATTATATGGCATCAGCTATGTTTAATGGTATGATATCACCGGTAAGTCCTTATAAGATATGTGCTGTTATTTATTATCAAGGAGAATCTGATGTTGGACATCCGAATAGATATGCGTTAGAATTTCGTGCGCTGGTCAATGACTGGAGAAAATCTTGGAAGGAAAAGCAATTGCCGATTATATACGTACAGCTTGCTGGTTTTTCCGATGGAAATATTAAGAAACAGGGGACGCAATGGGCGGAATTCAGGGAAGTACAGCGGCAGGCAATGGAGATTGAAAATACGGCGATGATACAGGCATATGATGTGGGCGAGTATAATGATCTCCATCCCATGGATAAGAAGACTTTGGGAATGCGAGCTGCGCTTGCTGTACATAAATTGGTTTATGGAGAAAAGGAAGAATGTACAGGACCGCAGGTGAGGAAAATCAGACTGGACAGAGATAAAAGAGTATATGCTGTTTTTGATCAGCCGTTGCAAACCGGAAGTAAAAAAGACGGATGTGAATTAGTAAGTGAAGTTGAACTCAGAAAAGCGAACGGAGATTATAAAAGAGCATATGTCACAGTTGATGGAAATGAAATTTGTGCATGGTTGTCTGATGGCGAGGAACCAACGGGAATTCGTTATGCATGGAAGGATTGTCCTATGAATATATGTCTGTATGGAAAAAGGGGACTTCCGGTCATACCATTTATAAAGGAGTGGGGCAGGGATGCAATCTATACTGGAAAAATTTGTGAGACAGATAGATAATTTTTCAATCCGCAAAAAAATGATTTTTATCTACATATTCTGTATGCTTTTACCAATCACGCTGACAGACGGGGTGATCATATATACGGTTCTGCATACAGAAGCACAGCTGCGCAGATCTGAAATGGAAGATATTGCAGATGCTGTTAACTATCAGATTTTTTATGATTTGGACACTGTTTCAAAAGTAGCAAAAAGTATATATGCGAATCAGTATATCAATGATTTCCTAGAAATGGAATATAGAGATCCTTTTGATTATGTAGTAAGTTATCAGCAATTTTTTAAAGATACACTTTTCCAGAGTTCAGATATGACAGGAAGTTCACTGATAACCTTGTATACAGATAACATTACAATTGTAAGCGGAGGTACGGTCAGAAATCTGGATCTGATCAAAGAAAGCGGTTGGTATCGGGATCTGAATGAAAAAGGAACAGAACAGATGCTTTATTTTGCATATGAACCAGAGGTACCAGGAGCAGTAATGCATCCGGAAAGGCATGTCTACTTTGTTCGTAAGATGAACTACTATGGAGGCGGACAGTCGGAAAAGTTGCTTAAAATTGAAATGGATTACAGTACGATAAATAAAAACCTGCAAAATCTGAATTATGATACGCCCGTATATATATGCCATGAGGGAAAAATTATATTTTCAAATCGTGATGGCGAAAATATCGGAGATGAGTATGAAAAATTTTCAGATTACAAAGAAGTTGAATATAAGAAAACAAGTAATATTTACGGCGCTCAACTGGAAATATACGTGCTACGTCCAGAGACAGATCTTATAGGAAAGCTGGTGGAAAGGCTGCCTATGCTGTTGCTCCTTTTTTCAATCAACATCTTTTTCCCGCTGATCATGGTACTGCTTTTAAACCGTTCATTAACTGCCAGAATCAGCAGATTGAGCAGTATTTTCAGAAACACAGAAGATGAAAATCTGGTTGAGATTGAAAATGTGAGTGCAAAAGATGAAGTAGGTGATCTGATGAGGAATTACAATCGGATGGCATCACGTATAACAACGTTAGTAAACATTGTTTATAAAAATCGGATACTGGAACAGGAAATGACAGTGGCAAGACAAAAGGCGGAGCTTCTTGCACTGAGAAGTCAGATCAATCCTCATTTCCTTTTTAATGCACTTGAAAGTATACGGATGCACAGTGTAATAAGAAAAGAAAAAATCACGGCGGAAATGGTTGAAAAACTTGCTGTTATGCAGAGACAGTATGTGGATTGGGGAGAGGATCTTATTGAGGTAGGTAAGGAGATGGAGATTGTCAAGAATTACATGGATCTTCAGCAGTACCGATTTGGTAAAAGACTGTCATATAGGCTGGATGTGGAAACAGAATGCCAGCATCAGAAGATACCGAAACTGACAATTGTTACATTTGCTGAAAACGCATGTGTGCATGGAATAGAGAAAAAGACTGCACCAGGCTGGATATTTATTACTGTGTACAGAGAAAATGAGGAAATGTGTATTGAAGTAGAAGATACCGGGGAAGGAATGACGGAAAAAGAGTTTGACAGTATGCGGCGAAAGATGAAAAATGCGAGCATAGAACTACTGGAAAATGAAAAAGGCGTAGGTATTATTAATGCCTGCCTGAGACTGAAAATGATGTCACATGATAGAGTGCAATTTGAATTAAACGGGGAAGAGGGAACGGGGGTGTCGGTTCTGATACGCCTGCCATTTATAGAAAGTGAAAAAGGGTGATAAGATGCTGAGAGTACTATTAGTTGATGATGAACCATTTATACTTCGGGGAATGAAAGAGCTTATAGATTGGAAAAATGAAGGATTTGAGATTGTAGGCTCAGCAGCTGACGGAGAAGAGGCACTTCTTTTTCTGCAGAATCACGATGCAGATCTTATTCTTGCTGATATTAAAATGCCAATTATGGATGGTCTTGAGTTGCTTCGTAAGCTGCGAATCTCTGAAAAATATAGAGATATTTATTTTATTATTCTGAGCGGATATGCTGATTTTCAGTATGCTCAGGAGGCAATCAAATATGCATGCAATGACTATATATTGAAACCCGTGGAGAAAGAAAAACTTGTACAGGCACTTCGCAAAGTCAGAGGATTAAAAAATATAGAATTGGAGAAAGAAAGAGAAACAAAAAAACTGGAAAATGCGTATCTTTCCGGGAAACTTATCTCTGTTATTCAGGGAAGATCGGATCCTCTGACGATTGAGTATGTTCAACAGCATATTCGTTTATCAGAACAGGTGAGGTATATTGAAATCCTGATCGATGGAAAAAATTACGAGGACGACTATGAGGATTCCGTAAAGTTAGCAAATCAAAAACAGCTGTATAGTATCTGTAAGGATTATCTTCAGGATGACAGTCAGCATTGTGTGATGGATGTCTCCATACAGGAAAAGGTCTATGATGTTGGTTTCATTTTATGCAGATATATGTATGAATCTTCAGATATTAAAGAATATTTGGGAGATTTTATAAAGTATCTGAGAGAAATACTCGGACTGCCAGTGATTATGATTGTGGGAAAAGAGGTAAAAAATCTGGAAGAAATTGCAAAATCATACAGTACAACGAGGATGGTAAGATCCTTTCAGGGATTCAGGGAAAAAAAGGAAATTTATTATTATGAGGAGGAAATGCAAATTCATACAAACGGGATCATGCTTTGTAAGAAAAGTCTTGATATTCTCCTGAATGCCATTGAACAGAACAATCATGCAGAAATTATGAAAGCAGTTGACGGATTTTATGAGGAAATGAGAGAGCGAGGGATAGCCGGCGAGGTAATGCGTCTTAATATTAATTATCTTCTTTTTCAGCTGCTGCATCTTGCATCGGAGCTGGATGACAGTGTAAATCAGGAAGAGATATTGAGGATGATCAGTGAAGGGACTTTTGAGGCTGGGATTCTGCGGGGAAGTAAAGCTCATCTGTGTAGGGTCGCATGTGAATACGGGGATTATTTGGCTCAAATGCGTAAGGATTCCTCACGAGGTATATTGGGGAAAGTAGAAAAAGAGATTCGGGAGAGATATGCGGAGAATCTGACACTTAAAGAATTCGGTGAGAAATATTACCTGAATGGAGCGTATCTGGGACAGCTATTTAGGAAAAAATTCGGACAGTCGTTTAAAGACTATCTAAATAATTGCCGGATAGAACAGGCTTGCCATCTGTTGCTGAGGACAGATAAGAAAATATACCAGATAGCGGAGATGGTGGGATACCGGGATCTGGACTATTTTGTGAATCGTTTTATCTCAGTGAAAGGTTGTACACCGGCAAAATTCCGAAAACAGGCGAAGACGAAGGATGAAAAGAAAGGGGCAGAAGATTTATCAGAGTGAAGTTCTATAGTTTATCCTGCTTTTTGATATACTTTATCTGATTTTTTTCAGGTAGTGATCCGTTAAAATAAAGTTATCAAATTTAAGGAGGAAAATTATGAAAGCAAAAAGAGTGACGGGAATGCTGCTGGTATCTGCACTTGCAGTATCACTGTTTACCGGATGTGGCGGCGGAAGCAGCGAGAATGAGGGAGGAATAAAAGAATTTACAGCTTTCTTTGCGGTTCCCGGGGCTGAAATCAATGACGACAATGAGATTCAGCAGATTATCGCAGAAAAAACCGGTGCAAAGGTGGACGAGACATGGCTTACCGGTCAGACAGCTTCTGAGGCGGTAGGGACGCTGATTGCCGGAGGTGAGTATCCAGATTTTATTGATGGCGGAGATGCAATGGGACAGCTCTATGAGGCAGGAGCACTTGTTCCTTTGGATGATTATCTGGATGATTATCCGAATATCAAGGCGTATTATTCGGATGAAGAGTGGAATAAGCTGAGACGGGATGATGGTCATATTTACTGGATTCAGCAGTTTCAGAATATTAAGGGAGAAGAGAAGGCTACGACGCATAATGATGAAGCCTTTTGGATTCAGACAAGAGTACTGGAGTGGGCAGGATATCCTGAAGTAAATACTTTGGAAGAATATTTTGATCTTTTGGAAAGCTATATGGAAGCCAATCCTACAATGGAAGACGGAACAGAGAATATTGCTTACACAATTCTATGTGAAGACTGGAGATATTATTGCCTGGAAAATGCACCGCAGTTTCTGGATGGTTATCCAAATGACGGATCTGTGATTGTTGATCCAGATGAACTGAAGATTATTGATTATAATACTACAGATACTGCAAAACGGTACTTTCAGAAATTGAATGAAGAATACCAGAAAGGTTATGTGGATCCTGAATCATTTACACAGACTTATGATGAATATATTGCTAAACTTTCTACAGGACGTGTGCTGGGAATGGTCGATCAGTGGTGGAACTTTGCATATAATGTAAATGATTCCTTGAAACAACAGGGACTTGATGAGAAAGGATGCAGTTATGTGCCGCTTCCGATCACTATCGATGAAGGAATTAAAAATCAGTGGCACAATTCAGGAGGAGCTCTGAATGTAGGAACAGGACTTGGAATTACAACAAGCTGCAAAGATGTGGAAGGAGCACTGCAGTTTATAGACGATTTGCTTAGTCAGGATATTCATAATCTGAGATTCTGGGGAGAAGAGGGTGTCGATTATGAAGTTGATGATGATGGATTGTTTTATCGGACAGAAGAACAGAGAATGCAGGCAGCAGATACAGCATACAAAGCATCACACCTTTGTTCATATTCTTATTTCCCATCCTATAAAGGAACGAGTGATGATGGTATCAATGCAAATTGGCCTGATGAGCAACCGGATGAATTTTTTGACAGTCTGAACTCAGCCGTACAGAAATGTTTTAAGGCATATGGCGTTGAGACATATGTGGATATGCTGGGAACGAATGAGGCTCCTGGTCCATGGTATCCGATGTATTCATTTTCCGGTACGATGACTACAAGTACACCGGGTGGTGTGGCATGGACAAAAATGGGAGAGATAAAACATGAATATCTTCCGAGAGCTGTCATGGCAGATGATTTTGAGAGTGAATGGAATACATATATGAAAGCCTATGAGGGATGCAATCCACAGGATTTCCTTGATGAGATGCAGGCGGAATTGGATCGTAGAATGGAAGAAGCAGCTAAATTCGAATAGGATATAACATACAAAACGGGCAGATATGTGTCATGCTTATCTGCCTGTTTGAAAAATGAGGTGAATCTATGTCTTTAGGAATAAAGAGAAAAAAAACAGCAGTGGCTGAACCCAAAATTCATTTTAGTTGGAAGGAGGCAAAACGACAGAAATCCCTTCTAATCTGGTCTGGAATTATTGTAATTTATGGTATCATTTTCTACTATCTCCCATTGGGCGGCTGGCTGATGGCTTTTCAGAACTACAGACCGATTGACGGACTTTTTCACTCTGAGTTTGTCGGATTGCAAAAGTTTCAGCAGTTGTTTTCAGATGCGACTTTTTTACGGGTAATACGAAATACACTTGCAATGGGTGTGATCAATTTGGTGGTTACTTTCGTTGCTGCAATTGCATTTGCAATCCTTCTCAATGAGGTACGAAATACAATTGGGAAAAAAACAGTACAGACAATATCGTACCTGCCGCATTTCCTGTCATGGATTATTGTAACCGGCATCATTCATGATGCTTTGTCAGGAACTGGCATTATTAATGAATTGCTTGTTAATTTGAATGTTATTGATCAGCCGATTAATTTTTTTGCTCATAAAGAGTATTTCTGGCCTATTGTCGCTTTTGCCAACGTATGGAAAGAAACCGGATGGAATGCAATTATATATCTGGCGGCAATAACAGCTATTGATCCGTCACTTTACGAAGCGGCATCAATTGACGGAGCAGGAAGGTGGGCGAAGATTAAACATGTAACACTTCCGGGAATAAGACCTACTATTATGATTCTGCTTCTTATGAATGTTGGAAATGTGTTGAATGCAGGGTTTGAAATTCAGTATCTGTTAGGAAACGGGCTTGTTCAGAGTGTATCCCAGACAATTGACATTTACGTGCTGAATTGGGGTATCAGTCAGGGAGATTTTTCCATTGGTACAGCAGCAGGTATATTTAAGAGTGTGGTAAGTATTGTTCTAATTGTTATTGCAAATCAGATTGCAAAACGTAATGGAGACGAAAGATTATTCTAAGGAGGGCTCAAGATGGGAACAAGAAAAAAAATAAAATCATCGCCCGCAGATAAAGTGTTTACAGTATGCAATACAATTTTTATGATTCTGTTTATTCTTATCACACTGTATCCGATTCTGAATACGCTTGCTCTTGCATTTAATGACGGAACGGATGCATTGCGAGGCGGTATATATCTGATACCGAGAAAATGGACATTGAAAAACTTTATTACTGTTTTACAGAAAGACAATCTGATCACAGGTGCCTATATTACTGTGGCACGAACACTGATCGGAACGTTTACAGCCCTTATTGCTAATGCGATACTGGCATTTATTGTAAGCAGAAAAAGATTTTTATTTAAAAAACAGCTGTCTCTTTTCTGGGTTATTACGATGTATGTAAATGGTGGTATGATTCCAACATTTTTGCTGTACAAAGGACTTGGGTTAACAAACAGTTTCTGGGTATATGTGATTCCGGGAATGATTAGTGCATTTAATATGCTTGTTATACGTACATATATGAATGGACTTCCAGACAGTCTGGAGGAGTCAGCGCAGCTTGATGGAGCAGGATACTTCACTATTTTTACGAAAATCATTTCTCCTCTGTGCAAACCTGTTTATGCGACAGTTGCTCTTTTTGTAGCAGTGGGACAGTGGAATTCATGGTTTGATGCAATGTTGTACAACAGAATGAATGCAAATTTAACAACATTGCAGTATGAGCTGATGAAATTACTGTCGTCTGTGACGAATCAAGGGGCTTCGGCAGAGGCAATGAAAAATGCAACAGGTTCGGTTACTCCTGAGACAGTTCGAGCAGCGGCGTCAATACTGACTATGCTTCCAATCATTTGTATTTACCCGTTCTTACAGCGATATTTTGTTACCGGACTTACTTTAGGTGGCGTAAAAGAATAATATATAGGCGGAGGTTAAAGGATGGACAGAAAAGAAGCCAGGAGAAAAGCACAGGAACTGGTTATGAAAATGACTATAGAGGAGAAGGCTTCTCAGCTCAGATATGATTCACCAGGTATTTCCAGGCTTGGGATTCCAGAATACAATTGGTGGAATGAAGGGTTACATGGAGTTGCGAGAGCGGGAATTGCAACAGTTTTTCCGCAGGCAATTGGAATGGCCGCCTCATTTGATGAAGATATGGTTCGAAAAATAGGAGATATTATTGCAGAAGAAGGCAGGGCAAAATATAATGCGGCTTCTAAACAAGATGATAGAGATATCTACAAAGGACTTACTTTCTGGGCTCCAAATGTAAATATCTTTCGCGACCCCCGCTGGGGCAGAGGGCACGAGACATATGGAGAGGATCCTTGCCTTACGGCTACTTTAGGCAAAGCCTATGTGGAAGGGCTTCAGGGAAATGGTGAGACGATGAAAGCGGCTGCCTGCGCGAAACATTTTGCAGTTCATTCCGGTCCAGAGGCATTACGTCATGAGTTTAATGCCGAAGTATCTCAAAAGGATATGGAAGAGACATATCTTCCAGCTTTCAAAGCTCTTGTAGAGGATGCGCATGTGGAAGCTGTTATGGGAGCCTATAATTGTGTCAATGGTGAACCCTGTTGTGGCAGTAAGACACTTATAAAAAATAAACTTCGGGGTGAGTGGAATTTTGAAGGGCATTTTGTTTCTGATTGCTGGGCAATAAGGGATTTTCATGAAAACCATATGGTTACGGGTACGCCAATGCAGTCTGCAGCAATGGCATTGAATGCAGGGTGTGATTTGAACTGTGGAAATACATATCTTCATATCCTTAATGCTTATCATCATGGCATGGTTACAGAGGAAGCTATTACGGAGGCTGCAGTCCGTCTTTTTACAACCCGTTTTATGCTGGGACTTTTTGATGGAAGTGAGTATGACAAAATACCATATTCTAAAGTGGAATGTAGCGAACATCTTTTGATAGCACACAAGGCAGCGTTAGAAAGCATTGTGCTTTTGAAAAACGAGAATGGAATTCTTCCGTTGAAAGAGAATGAGATAAAAACATTAGGCATTATTGGACCTAATGCAGACAGCAGGGCAGCTCTGATCGGGAATTATCACGGAACATCATCAGAATATGTAACTGTATTGGAAGGAGTCAGAAGATATGTGGGTGATGAGATAAGGATTATTTACTCACAGGGATGCGATCTTTTCAAAAATAAAACAGAACCTCTTGCCCAGGATATGGATCGCTTATCAGAAGCTGTAACTGTAGCACAAAATAGTGACGTGATTATCCTGTGTCTTGGCCTGGATGAGACTCTGGAAGGTGAAGAAGGAGATACAGGAAATAGCTATGCGTCTGGTGATAAGGAAGATCTTCAACTCCCGTTGTGCCAGCGTAGATTGATGGAAGTGGTGGCGCAGACTGGAAAACCGGTGATTTTATGTATGATGGCAGGGAGTGACATAGACTTGAGTTTTGCACAGAAACATTTTGAGGGAATTCTTCAACTCTGGTATCCAGGTGCCCGTGGAGGAAATGCTGTTGCGGAAATCCTGTTCGGAAAAGAATCTCCTTCAGGAAAACTGCCTGTTACTTTTTATGAAACTTTGAGCGAACTGCCTTCGTTTGAAGATTATTCCATGAGTGGAAGAACATACCGGTATATGAAAGGAAAGGCTCAGTATCCTTTCGGGTACGGACTAACTTATGGAAAGGCGGAAGTCCGCTCAGTAGAAGTGGTGGAAACAGAAACAGGAGCAAATGTTTTCGTGAAGGTGGAAAATACGGGCGAAAGAGATATTTGTGAGGTATTGCAGATCTATATCAAGTGTGAGAATTCGATTTATGCGGTTCCGAACCCGCAGTTATGCGGGTTCTGCAGAGTAAAACTTTACAAGGAAGAAAGAAAAACCCTTCAGGTACATATTCCTGGGGAAGCATTTACTGTTGTGGATGAAGAAGGACGTCATATTGCAGGGGGAAAGCATTATACAATCTATGCCGGTTTCTCTCAGCCTGATGCGAAAAGCGAGGAACTTACGGGTATGAGTCCTGTTAAGGTGGAGTTTAGAAAAAGGTAGACTGAACTTAAGAATGGAGAAAGCTATGAAGATTAATCTGGACAGTCCTGTTATTGTTTTTTTAACTACAGTTGCAGATTTTATGATATTAAATATTCTGTTCATTTTATGCTGTGCGCCGGTCATTACGATCGGCCCGGCAGTCAGTGCCCTTTACACGATTACTATGCGCGAGGCAAGACATGAGGGTGGATATATATTCAAACCTTTTTTCAAAGCATTTAAAAATAATTTCAAGCAGGCGTTTCTCTTATCCATCTTGTATTTAATAATCGGAGCAGTTTTTGTTTTCGGAGTGAAGTTTTGGCTAGAAAAGCCGGAATTTTCAACGGTCAATCAGGTGATTCTCGTGATTACGGGAGTATTTGCAGTTATTTTTATTTTTTCACTTCTTTATGTATTTGCTTTAATAGCCAGATTCGATAATAGTATTTTTAAAACTGTGAAAAATGCAGTGATTCTGGCTGTTTTTAATCTGAGAGAGACATTTTTGCTGACTCTGATCCATGTAATTGTAATTGTGCTTATGATTTTTACAAAAGGTATTTGGATTTTTATGATGGTTGGCGGATTTTCAGTCTGTGCATATATAAATTCACTGCTTTTTATAAGAGTATTCCGGCAATATGAAAAGATAGAAGGAGGAAATCATGATGACTAAAATGGTAATCAATCCGAACAGGAAACTGAGCAGGATTAACAGACAAATATACGGTCATTTTTCTGAACATCTAGGAAGATGTATTTATGAAGGAATTTATGTGGGGAAAAATTCACCTATTGAAAATGTGAATGGAATGAGATCTGATGTAGTTGAAGCGTTGAAAGAGATTCGAGTTCCAGTGCTTCGTTGGCCTGGAGGATGTTTTGCAGATGAGTATCACTGGATGGACGGAATAGGTCCTGTGGGTTCACGTAAAAAGATGATTAATACAAATTGGGGAGGCGTGTTGGAAGACAACAGTTTCGGAACACACGAATATTTTGAGCTCTGCCGTCAGCTCGGATGCCAAACGTATATTAATGGAAATTTGGGAAGTGGAACAGTTCGTGAAATGTCTGAGTGGATAGAATATATGACATTTGATGGAATATCCCCTATGTCCGAACTGAGAGGAAAGAATGGTCAACAAGCTCCATGGAAAGTTGATTATTTTGGAATCGGAAATGAAAACTGGGGATGCGGGGGAAACATGAACCCAGATTATTATGCAAATGAGTATCGCAGATATCAGAGTTTTGTTCGTGACTATAATAATGAACATCATATTCAAAAGATTTGCTGCGGAGCACCACACGAAGATTATGAGTGGACGAAAGAGGTATTGGCAACCTGTTTCCGTAGAACTTACGAAGAACAGCATGGATTTATGGATGGACTTTCTCTCCACTATTATGTATATCCAGAGGGGATTGAAATCAAAGGAAGCTCAACGGAGTTTGATGAAAATGTCTGGTATAAGACATTGAATAAGGCGGTGTATATGGATGAACTTATTCGCAGACATGGTAATATTATGGATGAATATGATCCTCTGAAAAAAATAGGCATGATTGTAGATGAATGGGGAACGTGGTATACATGTGAGCCGGGTACAAATCCGGGATTTCTTTATCAGCAGAATACGATGCGTGATGCACTTGTAGCGGGGATCACATTGAATATATTTAATAAACACAGCGATCGTGTGAAGATGGCAAATCTTGCACAGATTGTTAACGTACTCCAGGCTGTTCTGCTTACTGAGGGGGATAAAATGATTAAGACGCCTACATATCATGTCTTTGACATCTATAAAGAACATCAGGATTCGAATCTTGTGGAGAGCAGTATTGAGATAGAGATGATTGGGGTGGAAGAAAAGTGGAAGGTACCGAATCTGACAGAATCTGTCTCAGAAACAGCGGATGGAACACTCCATCTTACTATAACAAATCTTTCTGTCGATCAAAGTTTTGATATAGATACTACGATTATTGATAGAAGTGTAAAAACAGTAAAAGGAGAAATTGTTACGGAGGAAATACACGCAAAAAATACTTTTGAAGAACCGGAGTGTGTTACAGTAAAAAAATATGATGGAACACAGATTACGGAAAAGGGAATTCGGTTTACGATTCCGACGTGCAGTGTCCTGCATCTAGAAGTGAGGTAGAATGGTTGTGGGGAGTGAGCAGCATCGATTATGCAGAAAATGTCTATTAAAAGATATGTCTGAAAAAGAATTTTTTCACAATATGTATCGCTATATTTCCAATCTTCCAGAAGATGATAAAGTTTCCAATTCGGAATATGAGCGCAGATTGAAAAAATGCGGAGAATGTACGAATTTGTTGAATGGTATATGTAGGATCTGCGGATGCTTTGTTGAGATGCGTGCAGCGATAGCTGTTAAACATTGTCCTAACAGTGTTCCTAAATGGTAGAATTTTCTACAAGTATAAAATAGGGTGAAATCCTCTAGTCTTACATGTCTTGAAAATAGTAAAAACAAAATAGGAGTGGATGTAAAAATTACTCTACTCCTATTTTTTTTATTGATATCGGTAAAGGACAACTGGTGATATGCTCTAACGTATCTCGGCTAAATCATAAAGTAGATAAAAGAAATTGTTGAGGTACTAAAGTCAAATAATGTTGATATGAAAAGATGTATCGACTGAAAAGTATAGTGATAAAAATATTTTTCTAAGATGATATTCAATTTATTTAGAAATCAAATTTAAATGTTTGGAAGTCTATGGTCAAGTTTATAGTAGCTTGATAGAGGTAGTGGTTTACTCTAAAGGTTGATAAGAGGAATATTAGGATATAGATAAGATATCATTAACTATTTTACAATCACGAATAATAGAAAGTCATATTTCAAGAAAGAAATGTGACTTTTTTTATTTGACAAAAACTGATAAAATATTACGTGATTTTACTAAATTCTGTAAAGGTGTGTTCAACGAAAGTCGAATACACCTTTTTTTGTAGTATTTTGTCATAAGTTGTCACTTCACAAAGGACGAGATCCACCAATTTCCAATCTGAGAAAAACAGATTGGAGGAAAGAAAATGGAGCAAAAACGTCCGAAAAGAAGAAAAGATAAATATAATCCATATACTATATGCCGTATGAATGGAAAATATTACATATGCTTTTATAATGTTCAGAAAGAAAAAATCTGTATTGAAATAAGTAAAGAATTATATGAAACTTTTGATTCATTTGAATTGGAAGATAAAAGACAGTTGAATATTTATGACAGGTATATGGAACATTCAGAGGTATACGAATGGACATTAGAAAAGTATTCTGATCAAATAAGAGAATCGGCAGAAAATGAGGCATTAAAAGATATAACATTGCAGGAATTATATCAGGCAATAGATTTACTACCAGATATTCAACGACGAAGATTGATATATTATTATTTCAATAATTTGACTTATGAAGAAATTGCTCATATAGAAAAATGTTCTTTTCAGGCAGTTATGAAGTCAGTGAAATTGGCAGAAAGAAAACTTAAAGAATATTTGGAATAATGTATTATGATGACGGGGAGCAGTTGGAAGGAGCAATCTGTTAAGACGATATCTTCAGTTTAGTTCCAATTGAAAAAAATAACAATAGCGGGTTGTAAAAATACTCATAAGTGAGGAAACAGGTGGAAGAGTTAATCTTTCGCCTGTTTTTTTCGTAGGGGAAAAGCGGGCAGGAACCTTGAAAAGTTCATACCCATTCATCAAGTACCTTCCTGTTGCTATCGTGATGAGCGTAAGCCACATTAGCAGGTACGCCATGATCCAGACAGATAAAGGCAGAGAAATTTCACCCATATAGAAGAATTGGTTTGCGGCTGTTTTATCTGTCCGGGGAGCGGAAAATACCTGGCTATAACTGTCAGATTGCTACTGATAAGGCGATAACAGGCAACAGGGATTATGATACTCCTGTCCGGTCATAAAGTCGAGCGTTAAGAGCGTCGCAACAAGTGAGGGCAGCTTTGGGAGAACCTCAAAGGGGTATAGGCCCGTGGAGCTGATTAGCAGTCAGCCGCTTGATGATTTCCCTGCAAAAATATATGCGATAACAGCCGGGGTGCCGAGGACAAATAGGCTGAAACAGGCAATTATGGTAGTCGGATACAAAGAAATACCTTGTGTCCGGCTGATACATACCCGTTGTGAATAATGGTTTCCAAAGAGCGAGGAGGGCCTTATAGAGCAAAGAAAATTCTAAGGCATAGAGAGGAAGGAGATATGATTGTGGAAGAACAAGAAGTACGGCGCGGAGAGATTTATCACGCAGATCTGAATCCTGTTTTTGGGAGTGAGCAAGGAGGATATCGCCCTGTGCTGATCATCCAGAACAACCGGGGAAAGAGAATTATGTATTTCTGGATCAAAATCAGCAGCTGGCATTCATCAAACCATCGAATTATGAAATATCAAAAAAG
>NZ_CALPDG010000002.1 GCF_943193195.1 Mediterraneibacter agrestimuris
AATCCTACAAAAAACGTCTTGTTGTAAGCAAGCTTACCAATTCGTTTTTGTAGATTTGTGCATGGCTGAACTGTTACGTACAGAACACTTTCACGTGTTAAAGGGTTGAAATATAAAGAAAAATAGAGTATGATAGAGAGAAACGTGTAATTGTTCATGTCCTTGACAAAGCGGTGAATTGTTACAGAAAAGTTTGCAAAAGGAAGGAAGAATCAGCCATGAGACTGAATATTGGGGTGATTAAAGGCGACGGGATCGGTCCGGAGATCGTGACCGAGGCTATGAAGGTATTAGATAAAGTCGGTGAAGTATACAGACATGATATGCAGTATACAGAGCTTTTGATGGGAGGCGCGTCCATTGACGTACACGGGATTCCGCTGACAGACGAGACGATTGAACTGGCGAAAGACAGCGATGCGGTTCTGATGGGATCCATTGGAGGAGACGCAAAGACATCGCCATGGTACCAACTGGAACCATCCAAAAGACCAGAGGCAGGACTTCTGAGAATCCGCAAAGAGCTGAATTTATTTGCAAATCTTCGCCCGGCTGTGCTGTATGATGAATTGAAGGGCGCCTGCCCGCTGAAAGAAGAGATTACGGCTGGTGGTTTCGATATGATGATCATGCGGGAACTGACAGGCGGATTGTATTTTGGTGAGCGTTCTACAGAGGAAGTGGATGGCATCGTGACTGCCAGAGATACACTTACATATAATGAAGAAGAGATATGCAGGATTGCAAGAAGGGGATTTGACATTGCCATGAAGCGCAGAAAGAAGGTTACCAGTGTGGATAAGGCAAATGTACTGGACTCTTCCAGACTGTGGAGAAAGGTTGTAGAAGCGGTGGCTGCCGACTATCCGGAGGTGACGCTGGAGCATATGCTGGTTGATAACTGTGCAATGCAGCTTGTGAAAGACCCAAGACAGTTTGATGTGATTTTGACGGAGAATATGTTCGGGGATATTTTATCGGATGAGGCAAGTATGGTGACTGGCTCTATCGGAATGTTGGCTTCTGCAAGTCTGAACGAGACAAGATTTGGACTCTATGAACCAAGCGGCGGAAGCGCCCCGGACATTGCGGGCAAAGGGATCGCTAATCCAATCGCGACCATTTTGTCAGCAGCTATGATGCTTCGATTCTCCTTTGACTTAGATAAAGAGGCGGATGCAATTGAAGCCGCAGTGGAACAGGTCTTAAAAGACGGTTACCGTACGATTGATATTATGTCAGAAGGAAAGGTGCAGATCGGTACTGCAAAGATGGGAGATAAGATCTGCAATTATATAAGATAAGCAGTATTTTGAAAATAATTCAGTAATAGTGAGCCGAAAGGCTGAACTGTTACATTTATGGGATAAAGTATAATTTCCGAAGTGAAGCATAAGAATCAGGAAAGTGAGGATACATCTATGAGAAGTGATACAGTGACAAAAGGAATGCAACAGGCTCCGCACCGCTCTTTGTTTAACGCACTGGGAATGACGCAGGAAGAACTGGACAGACCGCTGATCGGTGTTGTCTGTTCTTATAATGAAATTGTTCCGGGGCATATGAATCTGGACAAAATCTGTGATGCAGTAAAGATGGGAGTTGCCATGGCAGGCGGAACTCCGATCATGGTTCCGGCAATTGCAGTTTGTGATGGAATTGCAATGGGGCATATCGGTATGAAATATTCACTTGTGACAAGAGATCTGATCGCGGATTCTACGGAAGCTCTGGCAATGGCGCATCAGTTTGATGGATTGGTTATGATCCCGAACTGTGATAAAAATGTACCGGGGCTTTTGATGGCGGCAGCCAGAGTGAATATTCCGACCGTATTTGTCAGCGGAGGACCGATGCTTGCAGGTCATGTAAAAGGGGAGAAGAGAAGTCTCTCCAGTATGTTTGAGGCAGTCGGCTCTTATGCAGCGGGCTCTATGACAGAAGAAGATGTGTGTGAATTTGAGAATAAAGTATGTCCGACCTGCGGATCATGCTCCGGTATGTATACAGCTAATAGTATGAATTGTCTGACCGAGGCGCTTGGCATGGGACTTCCGGGTAATGGAACCATTCCCGCAGTTTATTCGGCAAGGCTTCAGCTTGCAAAACATGCAGGTATGCAAGTGATGGAGATGGTGAAGAACAATATCCGTCCAAAAGATATTATGACAGAAAAGGCGGTTCTGAATGCATTGACTGTAGATATGGCGCTTGGATGTTCTACAAACAGCATGCTGCATCTTCCTGCTATTGCACATGAGATAGGCATGGACTTTGAGATTGATTTTGCAAATGGCATCAGCGAAAAGACCCCGAATCTATGTCATCTGGCTCCGGCAGGTCCGACATACATGGAGGACTTGAACGAAGCAGGGGGAGTCTGTGCAGTGATGAATGAGCTGAATAAGCTGGGATTGTTACATACAGACTGTATGACCGTAACAGGCAAGACAGTAGGAGAAAATATCGCAAATGTAGAAAATCGTGATCCAGAAGTCATTCGTCCGGTTGAGAACCCATATAGTAAAACAGGAGGTCTTGCAGTTTTGAAAGGAAATCTTGCTCCTGACGGAAGTGTTGTAAAACGTTCCGCAGTCGTGGAGGAAATGCTGGTACATGAAGGTCCGGCAAGAGTCTTTGACTGTGAAGAGGATGCGATCGAAGCTATCAAAGGCGGTAAGATTAATCCGAGAGATGTGGTGGTGATCCGTTATGAGGGACCGAAAGGCGGACCGGGTATGCGTGAAATGCTCAATCCGACTTCGGCAATTGCAGGAATGGGTCTGGGTTCTTCTGTCGCACTGATCACAGACGGACGTTTCAGCGGAGCTTCTCGCGGGGCTTCCATAGGACATGTCTCACCCGAGGCGGCTGTGGGCGGTCCGATTGCATTAGTGGAAGAAGGAGATTTGATTAAGATTAATATTCCAGAACTAAAACTTGAACTTGATATATCTGATGAAGAAATGGCAGTAAGAAAAGCAAAATGGCAGCCACGGAAGCCTAAGGTGACAACTGGGTATCTTGCAAGATACGCATCCATGGTAACCTCAGGCAACCGTGGAGCAATACTGGAAATTCCAATGAACAAGTAGGAGGAAAGCTCATGCAGTTAACAGGAGCAGAGATTGTCATCGAATGTTTGAAGGAACAGGGTGTGGATACGGTTTTTGGATATCCGGGCGGTGCAATCCTCAATCTTTACGATGCATTATATAAACACAGCGGAGAAATACGTCATATACTGACGTCCCATGAACAGGGGGCTGCCCATGCCGCGGACGGATATTCACGGGCTACAGGGAAGGTCGGAGTATGTTTTGCTACAAGCGGACCGGGGGCGACCAATCTGGTGACAGGAATTGCAACTGCATATATGGATTCTATTCCAATGGTTGCGATCACTTGTAATGTAGGGGTATCTTTGCTTGGCAAGGATAGTTTTCAAGAAATCGATATTGCAGGAATTACTATGCCGATTACAAAGCACAATTACATTGTGAAAGATGTCAAAAAGCTGGCAGATACAATCCGCAAATCATTTGAGATTGCCAGACGCGGAAGACCGGGACCTGTACTGATTGATATTCCGAAGGACATAACAGCAGATAAAGCAGAGTATATAAAGGAAGAAATTAAACCATATCAGCCGGATGCATCAGGAATCTCTGAGAGTGAGATTGATACAGCTGTAGCTATGATTCAAAAGGCAAAGCGCCCGTATATTTTTGTGGGCGGCGGAGCTGTGTCATCTGGTGCCAGTGAAGAATTGATTGAGTTTGTAAACAAGGTAGACGCGCCTGTAACAGATTCACTTATGGGAAAGGGCGCGTTTCCGGGAACTGATGAGCGGTATACGGGAATGTTGGGAATGCATGGAACAAAGGCATCTAATTATGGTGTTAGCGGCTGTGACTTGCTGATTGTTCTTGGCGCCAGATTTAGTGACCGTGTAACTGGAAATACAAAGACATTTGCAAAGAAAGCGAAAATTCTACAGTTTGATACAGACGCTGCAGAAATGAATAAAAATGTGATGATCAAGGCAGGCGTTGTAGGAGATATCAAAGAAGCGCTGAAAAAGGTAAATGCGAAACTGGAACAGCAGTCCCATACAGAATGGGTGGAAACTGTAAAGAAATACAAAAGTTCCTATCCGTTGAAATATCGGACGGAAGGATTGTCAGGTCCCTTTGTTGTGGAGGAAATCTATAGACAGACCGGGGGCGGTGCAGTCATTGTAACTGAAGTGGGGCAGCATCAAATGTGGGCGGCGCAGTATTATAAGTATACAAAGCCAAGAACTCTGCTGACATCCGGAGGCTTAGGTACCATGGGATATGGTTTGGGAGCATCTCTGGGAGCGAAGACCGGTTGTCCGGATAAAACGGTTGTGAATATTGCAGGAGACGGCTGTTTCCGTATGAATATGAATGAGATTGCAACTGCTGTCCGTCATCAGATTCCGATTATTGAAGTTGTCATTAACAACCATGTACTCGGTATGGTACGTCAGTGGCAGAATCTATTTTATGAGCAGCGTTATTCTGCAACAATTTTAAATGACGGTGTGGATTTTGTAAAACTGGCAGAGGCGATGGGAGCAGTTGGTATCCGCGCTGCAACGAAAGAGGAATTCCAAGAGGCATTTGCACATGCACTGGAACTTCAGAAACCGGTGCTGATCGACTGTCAGATCGACTGCGATGACAAGGTGTGGCCGATGGTTGCTCCGGGGGCGGCGATCAGTGACGCATTTGATGAAGAGGATATCAAAACAAAGGAATAAATGTTGTTGTACATTTATAGTGCGTACAGCAATGTAATCACTATATCAGAAATAAGAAGAGGGAACTCAGGGAGGATAAGAAATGAGCAGAGTGTATAACTTTTCTGCAGGACCGGCAGTACTGCCGGAAGAGGTGTTAAAAGCTGCGGCAGAAGAAATGATGGATTATAAAGGCACGGGAATGTCTGTGATGGAGATGAGTCACCGCTCCAAGGCATTTGAAGAAATTATTCAGACGGCAGAAGCAGATCTGCGTGAATTGATGAATATCCCGGATAATTACAAAGTTCTGTTTTTACAAGGAGGCGCATCCCAGCAGTTTGCCATGATTCCGATGAATCTGATGAAAAATAAGGTGGCAGATTATATCATTACCGGACAATGGGCAAAGAAAGCAGCACAGGAGGCAGAAAAATATGGAAAGGTAAACCGTATCGCATCATCTGCTGACAAGACATTTTCTTATATTCCGGATTGCTCTGATTTGGATGTGTCTGACGATGCGGATTATGTATATATCTGTGAGAATAACACGATTTACGGAACCAAGTTTAAAGAGCTGCCGAATACAAAGGGTAAATTGCTTGTATCCGATGTATCATCCTGTTTCTTGTCTGAGCCGGTAGATGTAAGCAAATACGGCATCATTTACGGCGGTGTGCAGAAGAACATCGGACCGGCAGGTGTGGTGATCGCTGTCATTCGTGAGGATCTGATTACGGAGGATGTACTTCCGGGAACACCGACCATGCTGACATATAAGACGCATGCAGATGCAGACTCTCTTTATAATACACCTCCGGCATATGGAATTTACATTTGCGGAAAGGTATTCCAGTGGCTGAAGAAGATGGGCGGTCTGGATGTGATGAAAGAGCGCAATGAGAAGAAGGCAAAGCTTTTGTATGATTTTCTGGATCAGAGTCAGATGTTTAAAGGAACTGTTGAGCCAAAAGACCGCTCTCTTATGAATGTGCCTTTTGTAACCGGAGATGCAGAGCTTGACGCAAAGTTTATTAAAGAAGCAAAAGAAGCGGGACTGGAGAACTTAAAGGGTCACAGAAGCGTAGGTGGTATGCGCGCGAGCATTTACAATGCAATGCCGTATGAAGGGGTAGAGGCATTGACTGCCTTTATGAAAAAGTTTGAAGAGGAGAATCTGTAACATGTATCGTTATCATTGTCTGAATCCAATTGCTCAGGTGGGAATCGAGAAATTTGATGAAAAATATGCGAAAACGGAAAAAATAGATGAGGCAGACGCTGTTTTGGTCCGAAGCGCCGGTATGCATGAGATGGAGTTTGGCGGAAAGTTAAAAGCGATCGCCAGAGCGGGTGCAGGAGTGAATAATATTCCTCTTGATAAATGTGCCGAGCAGGGAATCGTTGTGTTCAATACGCCCGGAGCAAATGCGAACGGTGTAAAGGAACTGGTATTAGCAGGAATGTTTCTTGCCGCCCGTGATGTGATCGGCGGTATCAACTGGGTACAGGAACATGAAGAGGACGGCGACCTTGCTAAGGCAGCCGAGAAGGCTAAAAAAGCATTTGCCGGAACCGAGCTGGAAGGAAAGAAGCTGGGAGTGATTGGTCTGGGAGCAATCGGAGTTTTGGTTGCTAATGCCGCCGTACATCTGGGAATGGATGTATATGGATATGATCCTTATGTGTCGGTTGATGCGGCATGGAGATTATCCCGAAATATTCACCATGCAAAAACAGTGGATGAACTGTACAAGGAATGTGATTACATTACCATTCATGTTCCTGCGCTGCCGGATACAAAGGGTATGATCAATAAAGACGCTATCAGTCTGATGAAGAAAAATGTAGTCGTGCTGAACTTTGCGCGTGATGTTTTAGTTGAAAACGAGGCAATGGTAGACGCACTGGTTTCTGGTAAAGTGAAATGTTATGTCACAGACTTTCCGACACCAGAGATTGCCGGAGTTAAAGGGGCGATTGTGATTCCGCATCTGGGCGCTTCGACAGAAGAATCCGAGGAAAATTGTGCTAGAATGGCAGTGAAAGAGTTGAAGGATTATCTGGAAAACGGTAATATCAGAAATTCTGTGAATTACCCGGCATGTGATATGGGGGCAAAAGAAGAGGGAAGCAGAATTACGATTCTGCATAAGAACATTCCGAATATGATCGGACAGTTGACCGCTGTACTCGCCCAGGAGAATATGAATATTTCCCTGATGGCGAATAAGAGCCGGAAAGAATACGCATATACAATGATCGATGTGGAGGCGGATGTACCGGAAGTAGTGGAAGAGAAGCTAGAGGCGATCGAGGGAGTACTGAAGGTGCGGGTAATTAAGTAGAAATAAATAAAAACGAATAACATAATAATAGCAGCCGCTGGCGGTTCTTCTTGTTTAAAATTAAAGAAACAGCTTGCGGCTGCTATAGTTTTGTAAAAGAATTAGATAAAAAAGATTGACATAAAAGATATGATTGTATACAATTATACATGGATTCAAGAATACAAAAATGAGAATTATGTGTCAGGAGGAAATATAGAATGGAAAACCGTAAAGTATTTTTTGATAAGCATACTAATTTGCTGCAGTTAGAGGAGCATATGTACCCGTTGGTGGATGTAGAGACTCCGAATACATTTCGTAATCTGTTCCGTTATGATGAGATTCCGAAGATTGCTTTTAATGACAGAATCGTGCCGCATCATATGCCAGAGGAAATCTGGATCACAGATACCACATTCCGTGACGGCCAGCAGTCCAGAGCTCCTTATACGACAGAACAGATTGTGACGATTTATGATTATTTCCACAGGCTGGGCGGTTCGAATGGAAAGATCCGGCAGTGTGAATATTTTTTGTACAGTAAGAAGGACAGAGACGCAGTCTATAAATGTATGGAACGCGGATATGAATTTCCAGAAATTACGAGCTGGATCCGGGCAAGTAAAAAGGATTTTGAATTAGTAAAAGAGATTGGTCTGAAAGAGACGGGAATTCTTGTGAGCTGCTCTGACTATCATATTTTCTATAAATTGAAAATTACAAGGCGGGAGGCTATGGAGCATTATCTGTCTGTTGTACGTGAGTGTATGGAGACAGGTGTGCGTCCAAGATGCCATTTGGAGGATATTACTCGTTCCGATATTTACGGATTTGTAATTCCATTCTGTCTTGAACTGATGAAGCTGATGGATGAGTATCAGATTCCGGTGAAGATCCGTGTCTGTGATACGATGGGATACGGAGTGAATTATCCGGGTGCTGTGATCCCACGTTCCATTCCGGGAATCATTTATGGTCTGATGGTACATGCAGGTGTGCCAAGTGAACTGATCGAGTTCCACGGACATAATGATTTCTATAAAGCAGTCAGCAACTCTACAACGGCATGGCTGTATGGCGCCTGCGGCGTTAACTGTTCACTTTTTGGCATCGGCGAGCGTACCGGAAATACACCACTGGAAGCAATGGTATTTGAGTATGCACAGCTTCGGGGAACATTAGATGGTATGGATACAACTGTGATCACTGAGCTTGCAGAATATTATGAAAAAGAAATCGGATACCGTGTTCCTTCCCGTACACCGTTTGTAGGAAAAAACTTTAACGTTACAAGGGCAGGAATCCATGCAGATGGAATGTTAAAGAATGAAGAAATCTATAATGTGTTTGATACTGAGAAATTCTTAAACAAACCAGCGCTTGTGGCAATTTCCAATACCTCCGGAGTTGCGGGGATCGCATATTGGATCAATGCATATTATAAACTGCCTGGAGAAAGACAGATGGATAAAAATTCTGAGCTGGTACTGGCAATTAAAGCATGGGTTGATAAAGAATATGAAGATGGGCGTGTTACGGTCTTGACAGATGAAGAATTAGTTGAGAAAATAGACAGTGTGTGTAAGACGCTTAACATAACGTTGTAACAGGAGGCTATGGTACGAAAATGGAAGAGTATCAGGAACTTTCGCTGAGCAGCCGTGTCTTTCAGAAGATTCGGGATAATATTTTAAATGGAACATATAAGGAACAGGAAGAACTGAGAGAGACCACCATCGGAAAGGAATTGGGAGTCAGCAGAACTCCGGTCCGTGAGGCGCTCCGTCAGCTGGAACTGGAAGGTTTAGTTACGATTATCCCGAATAAGGGGGCTTATGTGACAGGGATCACTTCAAAGGATGTGAAGGATATTTATATTGCCCGTTCATTGCTGGAGGGACTATGTGCTCGTTGGGCGACAGAGCATATTACGGAAGAACAGTTAGATGAATTAGAAGAAATTGTACTTCTTTCAGAATTCCATATGAAGAAAGAGGGAAATAATAACATAGAGCAGATCGCTGTTTTAGATGGGAGATTTCATGCTGTTTTGTATGAAGCTTCCAACAGCCGTATTTTAAGCCATGTGCTGACTGATTTTCACGGATATGTGCAGATGGCAAGAAAGTCTTCAATAGTGCCGGAAGAGCGTGCCAGGAAGTCCATTCGCGAGCATAAGCAGATTTTGCGCGCCATCCGTGATAAGGATGCAGATCTTGCAGAGCAGCTTGCAAATGAGCATATCATGCACGTGATCCATAATCTGCGTAAGCAGGGATTTGGAGAAACAGTTCAGGTATAATCCGGACTGCAAGAGATCATGTCTGTATAAACGGATTTGAATAAAGAATTAGGAGGAGTTTCAAATGGAAAAAATCAAAATGACAACACCACTCGTTGAGATGGACGGCGACGAAATGACAAGAATTCTCTGGAAGATGATCAAGGAGAATCTATTGGAGCCGTATATTGACCTGAATACAGAATATTACGATCTTGGACTGGAATATCGTAATGAGACAAATGATCAGGTGACAGTTGACTCTGCAAATGCAACAAAGAAATATAAGGTTGCTGTAAAATGTGCAACGATTACTCCGAATGCAGCCCGGATGGATGAGTATGACCTAAAAGAAATGTGGAAGAGTCCGAATGGAACAATCCGTGCTATTCTGGATGGAACTGTATTCCGTACACCCATCGTTGTAAAAGGAATCGAGCCATGCGTAAAGAACTGGAAGAAACCGATCACAATTGCAAGACATGCTTACGGTGATGTCTATAAGGGTTCTGAAATGAAGATTCCGGGAGCTGGAAAGGTAGAACTGGTATATACCGCAGAGGATGGAAGTGAGACAAGAGAGCTTGTACATAATTTTGCTGGAGAAGGTATAGTACAGGGAATGCATAACATCAACGGTTCCATTGAAAGTTTTGCAAGAAGCTGTTTTAACTATGCATTGGATATGAAACAAGATCTTTGGTTTGCAACAAAGGATACCATTTCTAAAAAGTATGACCACACATTTAAAGACATTTTCCAGGAAATTTATGACGCGGAGTATGATGAGAAGTTTAAAGCGGCAGGAATCGAGTATTTCTATACACTGATCGATGATGCGGTAGCCCGTGTGATGAAGTCCGAGGGTGGATATATCTGGGCATGTAAGAACTACGATGGAGATGTGATGAGTGATATGGTATCCTCTGCATTTGGTTCTCTGGCAATGATGACTTCTGTATTGGTATCACCGGATGGATATTATGAGTATGAAGCGGCCCACGGTACTGTACAGCGTCATTATTATAAGCATTTGAAGGGAGAGGAAACTTCCACCAACTCGGTAGCAA
Source organism: Mediterraneibacter agrestimuris (assembly GCF_943193195.1). GTDB lineage: Bacteria > Bacillota > Clostridia > Lachnospirales > Lachnospiraceae > Schaedlerella > Schaedlerella agrestimuris. The sequence goes on from NZ_CALPDG010000002.1 coordinate 10,453, forward strand.
CAATTTTTGCATGGTCAGGAGCACTTCGTAAACGCGGTGAGCTGGATGGCAATACAGATCTGATGAATTTTGCTGACCGACTGGAGAAGGCAACCATTGATACAATCGAAGCTGGTGAGATGACAAAAGATCTGGCGCTGATCACGACCATTGAGAATCCGACGGTAGTGAACAGTGAAGAATTTATTAAGGCGATTGCATCCAGACTATAAATTGTTATTTCAAACGGGAAAACAGAAGTATAAAAAGCGTTTCTTGAAAGTTTTTTGTTTCAAGGAACGCTTTTAATTTTACCAATTTTAATTTCATGGAGGATCGGGAAATAGAGTCTGTCGACAGCCCGATCTTAAGTGTATCTCTTAATTGTTTCTTTGAGAACGTATTTTTTATCGCTGTAGCGGTCTGTGATATAGCGGTTAGCCTTGTGTTCCAGTTCGTCAGGAAGAGTTTCCAGCTTTATATCTCCGCCGTATTTTTTCTGCAATGCACGTTCTAGCAAATAATCACATACGTGTGGATTTTTAGGAAGAAGAGGACCGTGCAGATATGTTGCAATCACATTTTTATATATAACTCCCTCATAACCAGATTTCCCAGTATTACCCAGTCCGTAAAACACTTTTCCGAAAGGTGTATGATTTCCAATGTGAGTACGTCCGCCATGGTTTTCAAAACCAACAACAGGAGTGTCAAAAAGCGGGGAGTTGAGTACGATGTTGCGGATCAGGCGCTCCGGTTCCCATTCGGTGGTGATATCTAAAATACCGGCGCCTTCGATCAGCTTGTCCCTGGTTTTATAATACTTTCCAAGTAACTGGAATCCGCCGCATACTGCCAGCACAACACCGTTATTTTCTACATAATTCTTAAAGTCTTCTTTAATATCCTGTAAATATCCGCATACCAGTTCTTGCTCACGGTCAGAACCGCCGCCCAGCAGCACAATATCCAGCCTGGAAAAATCAATGCTGTCGCCTGAGAGAAATGGAATAACTTCCGCTTCCATGCCGCGCCATTCGAGACGTTTGGAAAAACACTGGATGTTGCCGCGGTCGCCGTAGAGATTCAGAAGATCCGGGTATAAATGTCCGATGGTTAATTTCATACGCATATCTTAATTCCCTCCTTTCACAATGTCAGCAGCAGAGCTTTTCGCCAGTGCTTTTAGCAAATGATTTGTCCGGTACAGACCAGAATAGTTGACGATCACATATAAATTCTTCGTTCCGTTTGTTGTCAGATCAATGACGGATCTCTCCATGTCGTCAGTAGAACCGCACGGAATATCTTCATATTTCAGACGAAGTCCCATATCGTGCTTTCTCGTTCCGGTGGTCAGTATAGTTTTTGTATCCGCATCTGCAAGATATTGAAAATCCACATCCCAGAGCCAGGACACATCTTCGCCGTCCTGATAGGTGTCGTTGATCAAAATGATAACATCTTTGGGATTAGGGTCTTTCAAAACGAGAGAGATTTTCTGCTGGAATCCGATTGGGTTCTTGGCAAGATGAAGTTGTACACGTGCTCCGTTGATGGTAAAAATATCTTCTCGGTTATTGCCGTAGTCAAAAGACTCGATCGTTGCTTTAAAATGCTCTGTAGGAGCGTTCATGGCACGAAGTCCTGCATAAGCAGAAAGTGTGTTATAAATGTTATATGGTGTACGTGATGTGGAGTCGATTACCGTACCATCGATTGTAAAAGCATAAACTTCATCATGGAAGGTAATATCTGTCGCCGTATAATCAGGATCGGGACGTTTTAATCCGCAGTTCGGACAGTGGTAAAGTCCAAGCTGTCCATAGTGGAAGAAATCATATTCCAGTTTTTTGCCGCAGGAACGGCAGAAAATACTTTCCCGGATTTCTGAACGGGAAATATCATCAAAAATCTGCTCGCTGATTCCATATGTGGTATATGGATTCCTGCCATTTGCTGCAAGGGCATAGGAAAGAATATCGTCACAATTAATGATCAATTTAGTTTTCGGAGTACTTTCAATTGCACCTTTTACTGTGTTAAATGTGATATCTACTTCACCAAAACGGTCAAGCTGATCACGGGAAATGTTGGTCAGGAGCGCACAGTCCGGACGGAGCTGGGGCAGTACTTTCACAGATGCGATCTCATCAACTTCGATACATGCATAGTCTGCATCCAACTGTCCTTTTTTATCTGTAGAAAGAACGAAAGCAGAGACAATGCCGTTTAACATGTTAGCTCCGGTACGGTTGATGATCACCTTTTTACCCTCTGCTTTTAATGCATGGTAGAGAATACTGTTCGTTGTTGTTTTGCCGTTCGTTCCCATAGTAACGATTGTCTTTTCACGTACCATATCAGACATTGTACTTAAGATTTTCGGGTCAATGATCCGGGCCACGTATCCCGGAAGCGTTACACCGCTTCCGCGGTTTAGTTTTTTGATGAGTGTGCTTGTCATCTTTGCACACCTGATTGCAAGTTTAGATCTTAATCTCATGTGTTTTCACGTTTCCTTCTTTTAAAATAATATGCATAGTTCCTTATATTAGATATCATTTGAAATATCTGTATTATTATAAGCGATATCCATAAATAAAACAAGAAATTATATAATTATGGAAGAAGGTTTTTTCGGTAAAAAGAGAGAGGAATTGGTTGTGGAACGGAAAAATTATTGACAGAGTATAGATATATTGTCATAATTAGACGAAATTTCAGGGCATAATTTCAGGGCATAATTTCATAATATTAAAATATTTTTAGGAGGATCGTACGAATGAAAAAAGGAAAGATTTTTTGTACAGTAATAGCAGTGTCTGTTATGATGACAACATCTATGACTGCAATGGCTATGCCGGCTGATATTGAAGAGGCTGTAACACAGGATGGTTACAATGCTTATGCATATGGAAACGGAAGTGCTTCCGACCCGTATGCTGATACGGATTTGATTCAGATCGATGGAGATTATGTTGCAACAGCAGATGCAATGATTCGTACAGCGCCGTTTGGCGAGATTCTCGGAAACGTAATTCCGGGACATGTATACCACGTGGTAGGCGAGGCGCCGGACTGTATGTGGTACAAGATTTCAGGAGCTGTTACAGGATATGTATATGCAAGCTATATGGTACCGGAGGCTGAGTACAACGTACCCACAAACTGTAATACAGGTCTTGGTGTAAATGTTCGTTCTCTGGATATGAAGATGACAGTTAGTGCAACAGGAGGCTTGAATGTTCGTACAGAGCCGAATACATGGTGCACTGTTTTAAAGACTCTGCCAAATGGAACAGAGGTACACGTAACGGGTAAAGTTCTTGGTACAGAATGGTATCAGTGTAAAGTGGATGATCAGACCGTTTATATGAATGATAACTATTTGAAACCGGAGCTTCCACAGTATATGGTCTGTACTGCTGACGCAGGACTGAATGTCCGTACAGGCGCAGGCACAAACTATCCGATCATTACAGTACTGCGTAAGGGAGACAAAGTGAAGGTTTCAGATGATGAAAATGACTGGCTTAAGTTCTCACTGGACAATGGAACAATTGGATATGTGTACAGCGAGTATATGGCGGCAATCAGTAATTAATTGTATAAGTTTATAAACAAATAAGTATAACCAAACAAAGAGAATCCTTGACTTTTTGCAAAGTCAGGGATTTTTTTATGTATATTTTCAAAACTCTCTCATATATTGTCTAAAGAGGTGGACAAGATGAGAGAGGATGGTAAGAGACAACAGATTTTTAGAATTCTGGCACGTGGAATCCGTACAGTTCTGGAGAGAGAACACTTGGATTTTAATGAATTGCAGGAAATACGCCTGCGGATCGGGAAACCGCTCATGATTGTATATAAGAATACAGAGTTGATTATTCCGAAAGAGACTGCTGAAAAGCATCTGGTAACCAAAGATGAACTTCGGGAAACGTTGGATTATATCAGTCATTATTCAATGTATGCGTATGAGTCAGAAATACGGCAGGGATTTATAACCATTGAGGGAGGTCATCGGGTAGGAATGACGGGAAAAGTGATCTTGGAGAAAGACAGGATTAAGAATATGCAGTATATCTCTTCGGTCAATATCCGTGTGGCCCACGAGGTGATCGGTTGTGGAAACCGTGTACTTCCGTTTCTTACAAAAAATAAAGAGATATGCCATACATTGATTATTTCTCCGCCCAGATGCGGAAAGACTACACTGATCAGAGATCTGATCCGTCAGATTTCCAACGGTAATACATATGTAAAGGGCTGTACGGTGGGGGTAGTGGACGAGCGTTCGGAGTTGGGCGGATGTCATATGGGAATTGCACAGAACGATATGGGAATACGGACAGATATACTGGACTGCTGTCCAAAGGCGGACGGTATGATTTTACTGATCCGTTCAATGGCGCCCCGGGTCCTGGCTGTAGATGAAATCGGGGGTGAAGAGGAAACGCGGGCAATTGAGTATGCAATGCAGTGCGGCTGTAAATTGCTTGCCAGTGTACATGGAACAGATTTGGACGAGATATGTGGAAAACCGGGATTAAGCCGTTTGACTGAGCAGCGGAGATTCGAGCGGTATGTTGTCCTTAATAATCAGAAAGATCCCGGCGCGGTACACGCAATCTATGATGAATGGGGGAATGTACTATGCAGAGATTTGTAGGAGCGGTATTGATTCTTCTGGCAACAGGAAGCGCGGGGATTCTTTACGGGATAGAGCAGCAGTGTTATCTGGAAAAACTGCTCTATATCCGTCATATAGTCTATATGTTAAAGGGGGAACTGGATTATGCCGGCATTCCTCTGGGGGAAGTATTCGGCCGTGTTGCAGTGCGGGTAAAGGAGCCTTACAGAAGATGGCTTCATAATTTAGAAAAACAGGTAGAAAAAAGAGAAGAAGATGGTTTTTTTAAAATTTGGATGCGTTCTGTGGATAATTATCTGAAAGAGCTGCATTTGAAAAGCGAACATTCGATTCAGCTAAAAGAACTGGGCACTTATCTGGGGAAGATGGACAGTGTGTCAGAAAGCCGCAATCTGCAATTGTATATCGACAGGCTGGAACTGGAAATCGAGAAAGTGAGAGAAGGTCTGGCATCAAAAAAGCGGATTGGAAATTGCCTTGGCATTATGGGAGGACTTTTTCTGATAGTGGTTTTGATATGAAAGAACAGACAGCATTTTGCATAAGGAGGAAGCATGAGTATCAATCTGATTTTTAAAATTGCTGCGGTGGGAATTCTGGTATCTATTTTAAGCCAGGTACTCAAACACAGTGGAAGAGACGAGCAGGCATTTCTTGTAAGTTTTGCCGGGTTGATTTTGGTGCTGACATGGGTGCTGCCGTTTATATATGAGTTGTTTGAAGCTGTGCAGCGGATGTTTTATCTATAGGGAAATGATATAAGAGGGAAACGGCATGAATATGATACAAATTGGAATCATCGGTGTGCTGGGCGCACTTCTGGCAGTACAGTTCAAAGGTGGAAAAACGGAATACGGAATTTATATGGGAATGGCAGTGAGTATCTTTCTGTTTGCCTGTATTGTGGACAGACTGGAAATGTTTGTGAATACGATAGAAGAAATCAAACGCTATATCACCATTGATACCGGATATATTTCCACTATGCTCAAAATGATCGGGATTACTTATATTGCGGAGTTTTCTTCGGGCATCTGTAAAGATGCGGGATATCAGACTATTGCAGCACAGATTGAGATATTCAGTAAGCTGACGATCCTCGCTATGGGTCTGCCGGTTCTGCTGGCATTGCTTGAGACAGTACAGGAGTTCCTTGTATGAGAACCTTACGATGCAGAAATCCGGGAAAACAGAGAAGGTACAGAATGAGATTCCGGGTGTTTCTGTTTCTGCATATATTTCTGCTTCTGCAAATAGCTGTAATAAAAATGACAGTGCATGCAGAAGAAACAATGTCCGTAAATGAAAAAACAACGGACTCTCTGACAGAAGAGGAATTGCTGGAAATCCAGTCTGAGACAGAACAAAAACTTTTGGAAGGGTTTGATTTTTCTGAAATAGATGAAAGTCTGAGAAAGTTGTTTCCGGAACAGAAGATTTCCTTCCGGGAGGTGACAGAGAGCTTTTTAGAAGGAGATACGGAGGCAGCCTGGAAGCTGCTGGTCAGATATGTGTCAGATCAGATTACCTATGAATTCAGTAATAACAGACAAAACCTGATCTATATGCTGCTGCTTGCCATCGTGGCGGCAGTATTCACCAGTTTTTCTGATGCGCTGAAAAACAGGCAGGTGTCACAGATTAGTTTTTATGTACTGTATATGCTTCTAATCACAATTTGCCTGAATACATTCCGGGTAGCGGTGACAGGACTGGAGAGCAGACTGAAACTGATGACGGACTTTATGGGTGTACTCTGTCCCGGGTATTTTCTGGCTGTGACATTTGCATCGGGAAGCAGCAGCGCATTGATGTTCTATAATCTGGTATTGTTTTTGATTTACCTTGTAGAAGTGCTGATTCTTCGGTTCCTGCTGCCTGTTATTAATGTGTATATTATGGTACAGGTGATGAATTATATGCTGGGGGAGGAAATGCTGTCGGAGCTTGGAGAGCTTCTGAAAAAGCTGGTGCTCTGGAGTCTGAAAACACTGGTGGGAATTGTTGTCGGGATCAATGTTATACAAGGACTTCTGGCTCCGGCTATTGATACGCTGAAAAGGAGTACAGTGACAAAGGCTGTGGAGGCAATTCCGGGAATCGGGAATACATTTGGCAGTATGACGGATGTGGTTCTTGGAACAGCAGTGCTGATCAAAAACGGAATCGGTATTGCGGGTGCTGTTTTAATACTTCTTATTTGTGCAGTTCCCGTAGTACAAATGCTGCTTCTGACTTTTTTCTATAAGCTGGCGGCGGCGCTGGTGCAACCGGTGTCAGACAAACGGATCACAGGCTGTATCAGCAGTGTGAGCGGTGGATATGAATTACTTTTGAAGGTGTTGTGTACGGTCGTCGTTCTGTTTCTTCTTACCCTGGCAGTGATAGCGGGATCTACTTCGTAAAAGAGATTTATAGATATGAACAGAACGTTTGAAGGAGAATTACAGATGCTTGACACGGCTTATGAGTGGATTAAAAATCTTGCCTTTTATCTGGTGATCATGACGGCGGTGCTGGAAGTCCTTCCAGGGGATACTTATAGGAAATATATTCGTTTTTTTACAGGGCTGGTAATGATTCTGCTGGTAATAACACCGATCCTGAAGCTGACAGGAAGCTATGGACAGTTTCAGGCAAAGTATCAGGGAAAGGAACAAGAATTCCAGATGGAAATAGAACAGCAGAGAAAGAGATTTGAAGAAGCGGATATATGTGACTTTCTTCCAGAAGAATACTTGCGGGATGATTCGGAAACAGAGAAAGAAAGTGAAAAGAATAAGGCAGGATGGAGCAGTGAAAAATCAGAAAAACGCGGACTCATAAAAGTGGAGGATATCAGAATTGGAGAAGATAAAGAACCGAATATGGAATCTGATACATTCAGAGAATAAACTGCCGAAAAAGAATCAGCTTTTGATCGTATTTCTTGTGGGAGTCTTGCTGCTTGTGATTGTCATTCCAGTGCCGTCGTCTGAAGAAAAAAGAGAGGGAGATAGTTTTTTGGAGGAAAAACAAACAAAAGGACAACAAGAGCACACAGAGGGATCCGATTCTTTGGCAGAATATGAGGCGTATTTGGAAAAACGGGTTGCGTCTGCACTGGAATATGTAGAAGGAGTTGGAAAAACCGAGGTAGTCATTACACTAAAATCTTCATCACAAAGGGTAGTTGAAAAAGATCAGACTTCGGACAACAGGGCAACAGATGAACAAGATTCGTCAGGCGGGACACGGACAGAAGAGTTTCGCACATCAGAGAGAACCAGTGTGTACGAACAGAGCTCAGACGGTTCTAGAACACCTTATGTGAGTAAGGAACTGACACCGGAGATCGCAGGAGTGATCGTTATTGCACAAGGGGGAGATAATGCAGTTGTAGTACAAAATATTACAGAAGCGATTCAGGCATTATTCGGAGTAGAAGCGCATAAAATAAAAATAATGAAAAGGACAGCTACATAAAAGATGTATAGCAAAAGGAGGATTCAAGTGAAACATTTATTTAAGAAAAATCAGATTATTATTGCAACTCTGGCAGTGATGATTGCCATTGCAGGTTATCTCAACTATTCAGGAACGCTGTTTGGCGATGAAGCGGGCAGTACAGAAGCAAATGCGGATCTGGTTAATCAGGAACTTTTGGATATTTCAGAAGAAGATATTGCAACGGGTACAGAGGAGATTGCCAGCAATGACGCTGAAGTAGAAGGCACACCGGGAGAAGCGGTTCTGACAAACGGCGGAGCAGACAGCACAGTAGCACAGGCAAAGGTATCCCGGGAACAGGTACGGGCACAGAACAAGGAAACATTACAGGCAATCATTGATAATACAACCATCAGTGAAGATGAGAAACAGGATGCTATTGCACAAATGGTGCAGATGACACAGTTATCTGAGCAGGAAGTTACGATAGAAACATTGATGGCTTCTAAAGGATTTTCTGAGGCTGTCGTAAATCTGACCCAGGATTCTGCTGATATTGTTGTCAATGCAGAAGAATTGACAGATGCCAATCGGGCACAGATTGAAGATATTGTGACAAGAAAGACGGAAATAGCGCCAGAAAATATTGTAATAACACCAATTCATGAATAAAATATTGCGGCAGTCCTATACTTATGGTAAAATTTAACGTTGATGTATGGCATGCAGGGGGTTGCCGAGAACAATCATGCATGGATTTGAATTATAAAAAGGTACAGGAGATAGAATTATGTCAGATATTACGAATGAAATAAAAAAACGACGCACATTTGCTATTATTTCCCATCCTGATGCGGGAAAAACTACATTGACAGAGAAGTTTCTTCTCTATGGAGGAGCAATCAATCAGGCTGGATCCGTTAAGGGGAAAGCAACTGCGAAGCATGCAGTGTCTGACTGGATGGAAATTGAAAAGGAGAGAGGAATCTCGGTTACATCTTCCGTATTACAGTTTAACTATGGAGGATTCTGTATCAATATTCTGGATACGCCGGGACATCAGGATTTCTCAGAAGATACTTATCGTACACTGATGGCTGCAGATTCTGCAGTTATGGTAATTGATGCTTCTAAGGGCGTAGAGGCGCAGACCAGAAAGTTGTTTAAGGTCTGCGTCATGCGCCATATTCCGATTTTTACATTTATCAATAAAATGGACCGGGATGCCATGGATACGTTTGAGCTTCTGGATGATATTGAGAAGGAACTGGGAATTGCTACCTGCCCGGTGAACTGGCCGATTGGTTCGGGAAAGGGATTCAAAGGTGTATATGACCGTGCAAAGCGGGAAGTTGAGCTGTTCTCTGATACCCAGAAGGGAACAAAGACCGGTGAGGTTCAGACCATTTCAGAAGATGATACAAATCTGGAAGCTGTCATCGGGGCAGAAGCGAAAGCAAATCTGGAAGAAGAAATTGAGCTTTTAGACGGTGCTGCTGCGGAATTTGATCAGGAACTGGTATCGAAGGGAGAACTGTCACCTGTATTTTTTGGTTCGGCGCTGACAAATTTTGGTGTGGAAACATTTTTAAAACATTTCTTGAAGATGACGTCTTCTCCTCTGCCAAGAATGTCTGACAAGGGAGAAATTGATCCAATGACAGAACCGGATTTTTCTGCTTTTGTCTTTAAAATTCAGGCGAATATGAACAAGGCGCACCGCGACCGTATTGCATTTATGCGAATTTGTTCCGGTAAATTTGAGGCAGGGATGAATGTGTATCATATTCAGGGAGGAAAGGATGTTCGTCTTTCACAGCCTCAGCAGATGATGGCAAGTGAGCGCAAGATGATAGAAACAGCCTGCGGCGGAGACATCATCGGTGTGTTTGATCCGGGTATTTTCTCCATTGGAGATACACTGACGACTTCTAAAGAGAAGTTTGCATATGAAGGGATTCCGACATTTGCCCCGGAACATTTTGCACGTGTGCGTCAGGTGGACACGATGAAGAGAAAGCAGTTTGTTAAAGGAATCAACCAGATTGCGCAGGAAGGCGCGATCCAGATTTTTCAGGAGTACAACACAGGAATGGAAGAGATTATTGTAGGTGTTGTCGGCGTGCTGCAGTTTGATGTGTTGAAATACCGTCTGGAAAATGAGTATAATGTGGAAATCCGTCTTGAAAATCTGCCGTATGAGCATATCCGCTGGATTGAAAATGACGAAATTGACATGGACAGACTGACAGGAACTTCAGATATGAAGAAGATTAAGGACTTGAAGGACAGGCCTCTTTTGCTATTTGTTCATGAATGGAGTATCAGAATGACTCAGGAACGTAATGACGGACTGCTTCTTTCTGAATTCGGACGATAAAGGGGAATCGTTCCGTTAAAAATGTTGTTTGCAAATATCAGGATATTTGGTATAATACTAAGAGTGATGAGGAATAGAATCCAGACAGGAGGTTTTTGAATATGGCAAAGGACGAAAGAAAGAGTTATACAATACAGAGTGACAACAGCATGGGAGAAGTGCAGATTGCAGACGAGGTGGTTGCAATTATCGCAGCGCTTGCCGCAACAGAAGTGGAAGGTGTGGAATCCATGGCAGGTAATATCACAAACGGACTTGTGAGCAGGCTGGGGATGAAGAATTTGTCCAAGGGTGTAAAGGTAGACGTTCTGGAAGGTGTGGTTACAGTGTCTCTTGCGCTTATTTTGAAGTATAACTACAGTATTGTAGAAGTAACAGGCAAGATTCAAGAAAAGGTAAAGGCTGCAATTGAGAATATGACAGGGCTGGAAGTGGCAGATATCAATATCCGTGTTGCGGGTGTGGAAATGGATGCGCAGAGGTAACTGCGTTGTTCTGATTTGCTGTTGAAACAGAAAGGAGCCCTTATGATAAGAACAGAACTTCGCGAGCATGTCTTTAAGATGGTGTTTCAGCTTGAGTTTAACAGTCCGGAGGATATGCCGGAGCATCTGAAGTTGTATTTTGATAATTTGGAGAATGCGGCGGATAAAGATAAAGAATATATTAGCAAGAAGTACGAGGCAGCCGCCAGAAAGGCAGCAGAAATTGACGCCATGATTAATAAGAGCAGTGAGACATGGAAGACGAAGCGAATGAGTAAAGTGGATCTGGCAATTTTACGTCTGGCTGTCTATGAGATGAAGTGGGACGAGGACGTTCCGACAGGAGTTGCGATCAATGAAGCAGTTGAGCTTGCAAAGAAGTTCAGCGGAGAAGGTTCGCCGGCATTTGTTAACGGTGTACTTGCACGACTTGCAGAGTAAGGCGGAGACTCATAATTCGGGAGGCATTTTATGCGTAATGTCTATACAGTAAGACAGGTGAACAGTTATATTAAGAATATGTTCACTCAGGATTTTATGTTGAACCGCATTTATGTAAAGGGGGAAGTATCGAACTGTAAGTATCATACTTCCGGGCATATTTATTTTTCGTTAAAGGACGAGTCCGGTACGATTGCCTGCGTCATGTTTGCCAGCGCAAGGTCCGGGCTTTCTTTTCGTATGAAAGAGGGACAGACTGTTATAGTGCTGGGTTCTGTCACTGTGTATGAAAGAGACGGCAGATATCAGCTTTACGCAAAAGAAATCCTTCTGGATGGGGCTGGGCTTTTATATGAACGGTTTGAAGCGCTGAAACGAGAACTAGAAGAGATGGGAATGTTTGCCCCGGAATATAAGCAGCCTGTTCCGGCATTTGCACGCCGGGTGGGAATTGTAACTGCACCAACAGGAGCTGCGGTCAGAGATATTATCAACATTGCCGCAAGAAGAAATCCATACGTTCAGTTAATCCTTTATCCTGCTCTGGTGCAGGGAGAAGGGGCAGTGGAAAGTATTGTCCAGGGGATTCGGATGTTAGAAAAGGCACGGGTGGATGTGATGATCGTCGGCAGAGGCGGCGGTTCCATTGAAGATTTGTGGGCATTCAATGAAGAAGCAGTTGCCAGAGCTATTTTTGAGTGCAATGTACCAGTGATTTCGGCGGTGGGACATGAGACAGACACTTTGATTTCTGATTATGTGGCTGATTTACGTGCCCCGACACCCTCGGCTGCGGCTGAGTTGGCTGTATATGAATACCGTGCTGTGGATAATATGCTGGAGGAGATGAAGTTGCGCATAAAGCGTAAGCTCATGCTTCATATTCAGGCAGAGCGCAGAAGATCAGAGCAGCTTCAGCTTCGGCTGAAATACACCCATCCAAGCCAGAAACTAAACGAAAAACGGCAGTTTTCTGTTGATTTGGAGAACCGTCTGCAAAGACAGATGAAACAGAGACTGGATCAGAGCAGGCACAGACTTGAAATATATATTGAGAAAATGAAAGGGGTATCCCCGATAGAAAAACTGAGTCAGGGATATTCTTATGTAGAAGGAAGCAGCGGAGAGAATATCCGCTCCATCACACAGATAAAAGAAGCAGATATTGTGAAGATCCGTGTAACAGACGGTACAATTCGTGCACAAGTTGCAGGGGTGGAGAAGGAGGATTACCATGTCTGAGGAAAGGAATACAGCAAAGGAGCCTACTTTGGAAGAGCAGTTCCAGTCACTGGAAGAGGTTGTGAACCGTCTGGAACGAGAAGAAATCAGTCTGGAAGAATCATTTCAGTTGTATTACAGAGGAATGGAACTTCTAAAAAAATGTAACGAGACCATTGACACTGTAGAGAAAAAAGTTCTGATGTTGGACGAGAATGGAGAAATACATGAGTTTTAAAGAAGAGCAGAGAAAGCGTGCAGAAGAGATTGAAGAGATTTTGCGGAACTATCTTCCGAAGCAGGAAGGACAGCAAAAGCTGATCATGGAGGCGATGGAATACAGTCTGATGGCAGGTGGCAAAAGGCTCCGTCCTATGCTGATGATGGAGACCTATCGGCTGTTCGGTGGTCAGGAAACGGTGATCGAGCCATTTATGGCTGCACAGGAGATGATTCACACATATTCACTTGTGCACGATGATCTTCCGGCAATGGACAATGATGATTACCGCAGGGGACGCAAGACAACCCATATTGTTTATGGAGAAGATATGGGGATTTTGGCAGGAGATGCTCTTCTTAATTATGCATTTGAGACGGCAGCATCTGCTTTTGATATGGAACGGGGAGACGCACGTCTCATCGGAAGGGCGATGCAGATTCTGTCAAAGAAAGCAGGAATCTACGGTATGATCGGCGGTCAGGTGGTAGATGTGGCGTCTGCAGGAAAAGTGATTTCGGGAGACACGCTGAAATTCATTTATGAGTTAAAAACAGGCGCGCTGATCGAAAGCGCCATGATGATCGGTGCAGTGCTTGCGGGTTCGGACGAAGACCAGACAGAGACAATAGAACGGATTGCAGGCAAGGTTGGAATGGCATTCCAGATTCAGGATGATATCCTGGATGTGACAGGCACAGCGGAGGTTCTTGGCAAGCCAGTCCACAGTGATGAAAAGAATGAGAAGACAACTTATGTAACATGGAAAGGGCTTGAAGCGGCGGAGGCTGAAGTGGCAAGACTGTCCGAAGAGGCGGTGGAAGAACTACGGAAGCTGAATCCCGCGGATACATTTCTTGAGGAACTGTTGTTGTCACTGATTCACAGAAAGAAATAAGAAACAGGGGAAAGCCTTATGGTTTTAGAGAAAATTCAGAAGGAAAATGATATAAAAAGTCTGCTGCCTGAAGAATTGGATGTGCTGGCTCAGGAAATCCGGGCATTTCTGATTGACAAAATCAGCAAGACAGGAGGACATCTGGCATCTAATTTAGGTGTTGTAGAATTGACTATGGCGCTGCACCTTGTGTTTGAACTGCCGGAAGATAAGCTGATCTGGGATGTGGGACATCAGTCATATACTCATAAACTGCTGACCGGACGCAGGGAAGGCTTTGATGAATTGCGCAAATTCGGTGGTATGAGTGGGTTTCCGAAACGAGGAGAAAGTCCCTGCGACGCTTTTGACACCGGACACAGCTCAACGTCTATTTCAGCAGGATTGGGGCTGGTTGCAGCACGCAATATTCAGGGCAGGGATTTCAATGTGGTGTCGGTCATCGGTGATGGCTCTATGACAGGCGGCATGGCATATGAGGCTTTGAATAATGCGGCGCATCAGAAAGGCAGTTTTGTGATTGTATTGAATGATAACAATATGTCCATTTCTGAGAATGTAGGCGGAATGTCTAATTATCTGAGCGGTCTGCGTACTGCAGATGTGTATACAGGATTAAAAAAAGGTGTGGAAGATACCTTGAAGAGAATTCCGGTACAGGGAGAAAAGATTGTTTACCAGATTCGGAAAACCAAGAGTGGAATCAAGCAGCTGATCGTGCCGGGAATGTTGTTTGAAGATATGGGAATTACTTATCTGGGACCTGTGGACGGGCATAATTTGAAAAAGCTGATAAAAGTTTTACGGGAAGCAAAGCGGATGGACCGTCCTACCTTGGTGCATGTACTGACAAAGAAAGGAAAGGGATATGCTCCGGCAGAGGAAAATCCGGCAAAATTTCACGGAACAGGTCCTTTTTCTATCGAGACAGGAGAAGTACAGAATGGATCAGGAAAAGACAGCTATACCAACGTGTTTTCTAAAGTGCTTTGTGACATTGGTAAGAACAACGATAAAGTTGTGGCAATTACAGCTGCTATGGCGGATGGAACAGGCTTGAACCGTTTTGCGAAATGTTTTCCGCAGAGGTTTTTTGACGTGGGAATCGCTGAGGAGCATGCACTGACCTTTGCGGCGGGACTGGCGGCAGGCGGCATGAAACCGGTGGTTGCATTGTATTCTTCTTTCTTACAGAGAGCATTTGACCAGACCATTCACGACATTTGTATGCAGAATCTTCCGGTGATGATAGCTGTAGACCGTGCGGGGCTGGTAGGAAATGATGGAGAAACACATCAGGGTGTGTTTGATTTGTCTTTTTTGAGTATGATTCCCAATATGACGGTACTCTCTCCAAAGAACCGCTGGGAGTTGGCAGATATGATCCGGTTCTGTGTGGAATATAACGGTCCGATAGCGCTGCGTTATCCAAGAGGAGAAGCATTTGAAGGAATGGGAGAGTTCCGTGCCCCAATTGTCTATGGGAAAAGTGAGATTTTATATGAAGAAGAAAATATTGCTTTGATGTTTGTAGGACATATGGCAGAACTGGCAGAATCTGTTCGGAACGAACTGAAAGCAACAGGATACAGCTGTACTCTGGTGAATGCAAGATTTGTAAAACCGCTGGATACAAAATTGCTGGAACATTTGAGCAAAGAACACAGGCTGGTTGTTACTATTGAGGAAAATGTACTGACCGGCGGATTTGGTTCTCAGGTATTAAGCTTCGTATCAGAAGCAAATCTGCCTTTGCACATATGCAGCATAGGTATTCCGGATGAATTTGTGGAACAAGGAAATGTGGATGTTCTCCGCAGGGAAATCGGGCTGGAAAAGCCAGTGATCGTGCAGAGAATCATTGATGAATATGCAAAGATATTAGACAGATAAAGGAATTGCGACAACATGAAAGAACGTTTGGATGTTCTGCTTGTAAAGCGGAATCTGGCAGAGTCCAGAGAAAAGGCAAAAGCGATTATTATGTCAGGAAATGTATTCGTGGAAGGTCAGCGGGAAGACAAGGCCGGCACTACATTTTCCGATGAAGTACAAATTGAAATCAAGGGACATGCTCTTGCATATGTCAGCCGGGGCGGTCTGAAGCTGGAAAAAGCACTGGCAAATTTTGATGTGACGGTAGAGGGAAAGGTCTGTACAGATGTGGGTTCTTCCACGGGCGGATTTACGGACTGTATGCTGCAGAACGGTGCGGTCAAAGTGTTTGCCATTGACGTGGGAAGAGGACAGCTTGACTGGAAGCTTCGTCAGGATGAACGGGTTGTCTGCATGGAAAAAACAAATATCCGTTATGTTACACCGGAGGATATCGGGGAGCCGATTGATTTTTCTTCTATTGACGTGTCTTTTATTTCGCTCACAAAGGTGCTGGAGCCGATCCGCAATTATTTAAAGGCGGACGGTGAAATAGTGGCACTGATCAAGCCTCAGTTTGAGGCAGGAAGAGAGAAGGTCGGCAAAAAAGGAGTTGTGAGAGAACGCAGCACCCACAGGGAAGTAATTAAGAAGGTGGCGCTGTATGCGTATTCCATCGGATTTGAAATCCTGAATATTGACTTTTCTCCTATCAAAGGTCCGGAGGGGAATATTGAATATCTGATTCATCTGAAAAAGCGTGCAGAAGAAGTGCCGGAGATTGCGGCAGATTTGGTATCTGTCGTGGACCGTGCTTTTGAAGCACTGTAATTTTGTTGCAAAAGATTGAATATGCGGGGATGTATTATGGAGCGGTTTTACATCATTACAAATAATATGAAAGATCCGGATTACCGGATCACACAGGAAATACAATCCTATATTATCAGCCACAAAAAGACATGCCTTCTCTGTGTCAAGGATGAGGACGGACATATCATACCAGAGCAGATACCGGAAGCAATAGATTGTGCGGTTGTCCTGGGCGGAGACGGAACATTGATCCGGGCGGCAAGGGAGCTGAAAAATCATCATGTTCCACTGCTTGGCGTGAATATGGGAACACTTGGATATCTGACAGAGACAGAACTGCCGAATTATAAAGAGGCTCTGGATTATCTCTTTGAAAATGAACCGGAAATTGAAAATCGTATGATGATGCATGGGAATATCCATGGAAGTGTGACAAAGGAAAATTCGGCGATTAATGATATTGTCATTACGAGGGAAGGGAGTCTGCGTATTGTCCAGTTTCATGTCTATGTAAACGGAATGCTTCTGAGCAGTTATCAGGCAGATGGAATCATTGTATCCACACCTACAGGTTCAACGGGCTATAATTTGTCGGCGGGCGGTCCGGTAGTGGAGCCGACTGCAAGCATGTTTGTGATCACACCTATCTGTTCCCATGCACTCAATGCAAGCAGCGTTGTACTTTCAGCAGAGGACATTATTGAGATTGAAATCTGCGAAGGCAGATATGGACGGCTGGAACATGCCCTTGCAACTTTTGACGGAGCGGATACAGTTTTGCTGAAAACCGGGGACCGGGTTGTAATTAAAAAAGCAGAAGAGACAGCAAATCTGATTAAACTGTGCAAAGAAAGCTTTATCAAAATCATGCGGGAAAAGATGAAAGGAAATTGAGTATATGAAAGTCAGTCGTCACACGAAAATCATTGAATTAATTAATCAGTATCATATTGAGACACAAGAAGAACTGGCAGATCGGCTGAACAGTGCCGGGTTTAAAGTGACTCAGGCAACTGTATCCAGAGATATCAGGGATCTGAAGCTGACTAAAATAGCTGTAAACGGCGGAAAGCAGAAATATGTCGTCTTAACGCCGGAGAAAGATGGGCTGAATGAGAAGTATGTCAGAGTTTTAAGCGATGGGTTTATTTCTATGGACATGGCTCAGAATATTCTTGTGATCAAGACAGTATCAGGTATGGCGATGGCTGTGGCTGCTGCTGTAGATGCCATGCAGTGGCATGAGGTCGTAGGCTGCATTGCAGGGGACGATACGATTATGTGTGCCATCCGCACTGTGGATGATACAAAAATTGTGATGGATAAGATACGTAAAATTGTGTCAAAAGGGAAATAGGGAACGATTATGTTAGAGAATCTTCATGTAAAAAATCTGGCGTTGATTGATGAAATTGAAGTGGAGTTTCAACCGGGACTCAATATCCTTACAGGAGAAACAGGAGCAGGAAAATCAATTCTTCTTGGTTCTGTCAATCTGGCGCTGGGAGGCAGATACACGGCAGATATGCTGCGTACAGGAGCAAAGTTTGGTCTGGTAGAACTGACATTTTCTGTGGAAAATGAAAACATCTGCCGTCAGTTGGCGGATTTGGATATCTATCCTGAAGAAGGAAGAATTGTCTTAAGCAGAAAATTGATGGAGGGCAGAAGCACAAGCAAGATTAACGGCGAAACTGTCAGTATGGGGACGCTGAAAGATGTGGCGAGTATGCTGATTGACATTCATGGACAGCATGAGCATCAGTCACTTCTTCATAAGAAGAACCATCTGGCATTTCTGGATCTGTATGCCAGAGAGACTGTGGGAAAGCTGAAAAAAGAAACGGCAGCGGCTTACCGGGAATATACAGATTGTAAGAAAAAACTGGAAGAGTCTTCATTGGATGAACGGGAACGGCAAAAAGAATTGTCATTGGCAGAATTTGAAGTACAGGAAATTGAAGATGCACATTTGCTTGAAAATGAAGATGAGGAATTGGAGTACTTGTATCGCCGGATGTTGGATGGCAAGAAAATAACAGAAGGTATCAGCGAGGCATATCAGTATACGAGTGAAGATGCTTCCGGCAATGCCAGTGAGTATTTAAGCCGTGCCATCCGTGCGTTGCAGAGCGCGGCAGATTGTGACGAAGAGGGCGCAGAACTCTACAGCCAGCTTATAGAAATTGATAGTTTGTTAAATGATTTTAACCGTGAATTGTCTGATTATGCGAAAACATTTGAATTTTCGGAAGAAGAATTTTATGAGACAGAGAGCAGATTAAATGAAGTCAATCATTTAAAGTCAAAATATGGAAATTCTGTCAGTGAAATCCTTTCATATTGTGAAGAAAAGAAACAGAGACTAAAAGAACTGGAAGATTATGAATCATATATGCTGGAATTACAGCAGAAATTGAATCATGCAGAAAAAACTTATCGGGAAACTGCATCAAAATTAAGCAAAAAACGACAGAAGGCGGCAGCAAATTTTGTCGAAGAAATTCAGAGTGGTTTGTCGGATCTTAATTTTTCTGATGTACAGTTTGAAATGCGTTTTACTCCTCTTGAAACATTTACTGCAGGCGGAATTGACGAGGCTGAATTCTATTTGTCTGCCAATGTGGGAGAAGCTCTTCGACCTATGGGACTGGCGGCTTCCGGCGGTGAATTATCTCGTATTATGCTGGTGATAAAAAGCGTACTGGCAGATAGAGAAGACACACCCACACTTATTTTTGATGAGATTGACACCGGAATCAGCGGGATTACCGCCGGAAAAGTGGCGGAGAAAATGCGTGTCATCGCCACTACCAGACAGGTGTTGTGTATTACCCATCTTGCGCAGATCGCAGCGATGGCAGATGCACATTATCTGATTGAAAAATCTTCTGAACAGAATATAACCCATACGAGAATTGAAGAATTAAAAAAAGAACAGTCTGTGCAGGAATTGGCGAGACTGTTAGGCGGCGCCAAGATTACGGACAGTATTTTAAAGAGTGCTCATGAAATGAAAGATTTGGCGGCGCTTGAAAGATAATGTTGCTGTGCACAGTAACAAGATAATACCAGTGTGAAATAAGTAGAAATGTCACATACTAAAACGGACATCCATTGACAGGAGACTGTCGACGGATTGTCCGTTTTGTTTTTACTATGCAAATAATTTTTAGAATTAATACAAAAGAAAGGTGTGTGACATATGTATAAATGCATAAAAAAACTGATGATCTTTGTATTTTTTTGTGTTTCTATGGCATTTTCAGGATATCTGGGCTGGTCTTATGCCGATTATACACCACAGGAAGAAGTAAATTCTGTGGATATCGGGGAAAATATCGTACTTGCGGGCGGAATGCCGGCTGGAATCTATATGGAAACAAACGGCGTGCTTGTACTAGATACACAGAGTGTCGAAGGCGCTGACGGAATTGTAAAGAATCCGGCTCACAATCTGGTAAAGGCAGGAGATTATATCATCGGTGTAAATGAGGAAACTATTGCCGATAAAAAAGAACTGATGGCATCCCTGAAACATCTGGAGTCCGAAGATGTAATTTTAAAACTGCGCCGGGATACTGAAGAGCTGGATGTGAAGCTGGAAGCAGTAGACTGCGGAATACAAGATTATAAACTGGGAATCTGGGTACGGGATAATGTGCAGGGTCTGGGAACCATTACATTTCTTACAGGAAACAGCGAATTCGGTGCATTGGGACACGGAATCCATGATATAGATACAGGTGTGCTGATGGACATTGAAGACGGACGGTTGTATAAGACCAGTATCCGGTCTATTGTAAAAGGAGAAAACGGGCTGCCGGGGAGTATGGAAGGTCTGATTGTATACAATGAGTATAACCGTGTGGGAACAGTAACAAAGAATACGGAAGCAGGGATTTACGGGAGTCTGGAGGAAATTGATGAGGTGTTCAGTGAACAGATTCCAGTGGAGGTAGCGAAAAAAGAAGAAATTAAAATAGGGAGTGCGGCTATCCGGTGTTATGTGGACGGAAAAATACAGGAATACAGTGTTGAAGTGACAGATGTTGATTTTAATTCTAAGGAAATTAATAAAGGAATTGTACTCCAGGTGACTGATGCACGCCTGCTTGAGGAAACCGGCGGAATCATACAGGGAATGAGTGGCTCGCCGATTTTACAGAATGGGAAGCTGGTTGGTGCAGTGACTCATGTGTTTGTAAACGATCCTTCCAGAGGATACGGTATCTTTGCGGAAACGATGCTGGAACAATTATAGTATTTAAGAAGTGGATTGCATAAAAAACAGAATAAGATTTGTCGCAAAATGTCAAAAACAGAATTGGTAAAAAGGCAACGGAAATCGACAAGTAATGTCGAATCGGCACGGCTGAAAATTCTTGATTTTTGTATCTTTATACGATTATAATGTTCGAGGTGGGTTTTGAAGGCGCATGGTCTTTTTATTTTAAGAGGAGTAGGGGATAATGGAACAATTAAACGTGGCTATTGCAGACGATAATGAAAGAATTTTGGATATGTTGGAAGAAATTATCAACATGGATAAAGATTTGAAGGTTGTCGGTAAAGCAAAGAATGGGGAAGAGATGTGTCAGATCATCAAGAATAAGGAACCGGATGTTGTCCTTCTTGATCTGATTATGCCGAAAATGGATGGACTGGCTGTAATGGAGCAGGTGGGACGAGACACATCAGGGAAAAAGCAACCACACTTTATTGTCGTAACTGCAGTTGGTCAGGAGAAAATTACAGAAGATGCCTTTGACAAGGGTGCAAATTACTATATTATGAAACCGTTTAACAACGAGGTACTTGTGAATAGGATCAAATCTGTAAGCAATGTGTTCCGAAATCATGAAGAAAAAACAGTAAATACGGTAGTAGATACGATAGGAAATACAATGGAAAATACAATAGGAAATATACAGCTTCGGGAGCAGGACTTGATAAACCGTGTCACCAATATGCTGCATGAAATCGGTATTCCGGCGCATATCAAAGGCTATCATTATCTGCGTGACGCGATTATGATGTCAGTGGAGGATATGGATGTGCTGAATGCAATTACAAAAGTACTTTATCCGACTGTTGCCAAAAAATATCAGACAACCTCCAGCAGAGTTGAGAGAGCCATCAGGCATGCAATCGAAGTGGCATGGAGCCGGGGAAAACTGGATACTCTGGACGAACTGTTTGGGTATACGGTAAGCAACGGAAAGGGAAAACCGACGAACTCAGAGTTCATTGCTCTGATAGCTGATACAATACAATTGGAGTATAAACACAGATAATTCTTTCTTTTTCCTTTTCAATAGTGAAAAAATGCGATATAATATATAGAAAATATTGCTGAAGAGAATGAAGAAAGTGGAGGATTTGACATGAAAAATATTTTATTTGCATCTTCAGAATGTGTACCATTTATCAAAACAGGAGGATTGGCAGATGTTGTAGGTTCACTTCCGAAGTACTTCGATAAGACAGAGTATGATGTGCGTGTAGTTTTGCCAAGATATAACTGCATGTTCCAGAAGTGGAAGGATATGATGGAGTATGTAGATCATTTCTATATGAACCTGGCGGGGGAAGACCGCTATGTGGGTATTATGAAGTGTGAGTATGAGGGAATTACATTCTACTTTATTGATAATGAACATTATTTTAACGGTTTTGCTCCTTATGACGGAGATCCGAAGTGGAACATTGAGAAGTTTGCATTTTTCTCCAAAGCTGTACTGAGTATTCTGCCGGTGATCGAATTCCGTCCGGAACTGATTCACTGTCATGACTGGCAGACAGGTCTGGTTCCGGTATATCTGGACAATTTCCGTTACATGGGTGAATATTACCGCGGTATTAAGACTGTTATGACAATACATAACCTGAAGTTCCAGGGAGTATGGGATACAAAAACTGTTCAGTCTATTACCGGACTGCCGGATTATTATTTCACAGCTGACAAGATGGAAGCGTACAAGGATGCTAACTTGTTAAAGGGCGGTATCGTATATTCTGACAAGGTGACTACTGTAAGCCAGACTTATGCACAGGAAATCAAGACTCCGTTCTTCGGAGAGGCTCTGGACGGGCTGATGAATGCCAGGGCAGGTGATCTGTGGGGAATCGTAAACGGTTTGGATTACGATGAGTGGAATCCAGAGACAGACCCAAAGATATATAAGAATTTTAGTGTTGAGAATTTCCGCAAGAATAAGCTTGTAAATAAAACAGAGCTTCAGAAGGAACTTGGGCTGGAACAGAATCCAAAGACAATGATGATCGGTATGATTTCCCGTTTGACAGACCAGAAAGGTTTTGACTTAATTGATTATATGATGGATGAGATGTGCCAGGATGCAGTACAGTTTGTCGTTCTGGGAACAGGAGACGCAAAGTATGAGAATATGTTCCGTCATTTTGCATGGAAGTACTCAGGTAAAGTATCTGCAAACATTTATTATTCTGACGAGATGTCTCATAAGATTTATGCTTCCTGTGATGCATTCCTTATGCCTTCTCTGTTTGAGCCATGCGGACTGAGTCAGCTTATGAGTCTGCGTTATGGGACTCTTCCGATCGTCCGTGAAACGGGTGGATTAAAAGATACAGTATATCCGTACAATGAGTTTGAGAAGACCGGAACAGGATTCAGCTTTACAAATTATAATGCACATGAAATGCTCAATACTGTGCGTTATGCGGAACAGATTTACTATGATAAGAAGAGAGACTGGAATAAGATTGTAGAGCGTGCTATGAACGTAGATTTTTCTTGGAAAAATTCTGCCGGCAAATATCAGGAACTATATCAGAGTCTGTTGGGAGAGTAAAAGGATATCATGAAAATTTCAGACATACTGAACGAGGAAGGCATACATATTTCATTTGAAGTTTTTCCGCCAAAAACGGACATTGGTTTTCAGAAGGTGCTTGAAGCAACAGACAGGATTGCAGAACTGAATCCGTCTTATATCAGCGTGACTTACGGAGCCGGCGGCGGTACAAGTAAGAATACAGCTAAGATCGCAGCCCATATTAAGGAAGATCTGGGTGTGGAAAGTCTGGCACATTTAACCTGTGCTTCCTCCACAAAAAAGGAAGTACAGGCTGTGATCGAGAACCTGAAGTCCCTTGGAATTGAGAATATTCTGGCGCTTCGGGGAGACATTCCGGAAGGAATGGTGTTCCCGTCAGAGGACCGGTATCACTATGCGTTTGAGTTGGTTGAGGCGATTCGCAGATCAGGCAATTTCTGTATCGGAGCCGCCTGCTATCCAGAAGGACACGTGGAGAATGAACATAAGGCGGATGATATCAGATATCTGAAGCAGAAAGTAGACAGTGGTGTTGATTTTCTGACGACACAGATGTTTTTTGACAATGATATTCATTACAACTTTCTATATCGGATCCGCGAAGCGGGAATTACTGTTCCGGTGCTGCCTGGCATTATGCCGATCACAAGCGCGGCGCAGATGAAGCGCAGTCAGGAACTTTCGGGAACTGTATTTCCGAAGAGATTTCTTTCTATTCTGGACCGGTTTGGAGACTATCCGGAGGCAATGATGCAGGCAGGAATTGCATATGCCACAGATCAGATCATTGATCTGCTTGCCAATGGCGTGAGAAATATTCATGTGTATTCTATGAATAAGCCAGGAGTGGCAGTAAAGATTATGGAGAACCTGTCCGAGATGGTAAAATGCTGAAAAACAGAGACTATGACCGATTGAAAAGGGAGGTCGTACGTTATCTGGAACAGGAATGAAATGCGGTAGATGAATGGACATCTGCGCTGATAGATAAAAAGGTTGAAGACTTGGAATCAGCTGCGAATGTGAAATTTATCTGCCGCATCTTTGATTTTTATATATGGAGAAAATGGCATCTTTTTTGAAAATGTAGAAAACAGAAGCAAACAGATGCAGTATTACAAACAATAATTTAAGATAAAATGTGACAGTTGTTATTGTTCACAGTCGAAATGCGCATAAATTGCGCATTTACGACCCAATACAGCGAAGTTATGAAAGGGCAGCAAATGATAAGAGAAGATTTAGGAAAGAAATTACTGTTTTTTGACGGCGGAATGGGGAGTATTCTTCAGGAAAGAGGACTAAGACCAGGAGAATTGCCGGAAACATGGAATCTGGAGTATAAAGCAGAGGTGACTGAAATCCATCAGGCATATATCGAAGCAGGGAGCGACATTATACTGACCAATACATTTGGCGCCAATGCACTGAAGTTCCATGATACGAAATATACCGTGACAGATGTGGTAAAAGCAGCAGTGGCGAATGTAAAAGAGGTGATTGAAAGGATTGGGAATGGCAGAAGGATTTACACGGCACTGGATGTGGGACCTACCGGAAGACTGCTGAAACCTGTGGGGGATCTGAGCTTTGAAGATGCTTATCAGGCATTTAAAGAGGTGATGATATGCGGGGAAGAAGCGGGAGCCGATTTGATCCATATCGAAACGATGAGTGATACATATGAAATCAAAGCGGCAGTATTGGCGGCAAAGGAAAATACAAAGCTGCCCGTCTTTGTGACGGCTGTTTTTGATGAGAGACAGAAACTCTTAACCGGAGCAGATATTCCTGCATTTGTAACTCTTTTGGAAGGTCTGCGGGTGGATGCGCTCGGGGTGAATTGTGGCTTAGGTCCGAAACAGATGATACCGATCGTGGAAGAAATACAGAAGTATGCATCAATTCCCGTTATCGTAAAACCGAATGCGGGACTGCCGGCACAGAGATGTAATAAAACAGTATATGATATAGAGCCGGATACGTTTGCAGAAGCAATGCGGGAGATTGCAGAGATGGGAGCTGCCGTAATCGGCGGCTGCTGCGGAACAACCCCGGCACATTTGAGAGCAATGACAGCAAGATGCAGAGATGTGGTCTTAAAGGATGTTGCGGAAAAAGATTACACCATGGTCTCTTCATATGGACAGGCGGTGATTTTCGGAGAAGATTCTAAGATCATCGGAGAACGTATCAACCCGACAGGAAAAAAACGTTTTAAACAGGCGTTAAAGGAGCATGATATCGACTATATTTTAAAAGAAGGAATCATGCAGGAAGATAAAGGGGCACACATTCTGGATGTGAATGTAGGACTACCGGATATTGATGAAGCAGAACTTCTGGAAGCAGCGGTACTGGGGCTGCAAAGTGTTACAAGTCTGCCTTTACAGATAGATACGGTAGATATAACGGCGTTGGAAAGGGCGCTTCGGATATACAACGGTAAAGCAATGGTGAATTCAGTCAGCGGCAAACAGGAATCTATGGACGCAGTGTTTCCGTTGATTCAAAAATACGGCGGCGTGGTAATCGGACTGGCATTGGATGAGGATGGAATACCGGAGACGGCAGAAGGAAGGGTCCGTGTGGCACAAAAGATTATTGCAGAAGCTGCAAAGTATGGAATCAAGAAAAAGGACATTGTGATAGATGCACTTGCCATGACGATCAGTTCCGACCCACAGGGAGCGTTGGTGACTTTAGAGACACTGCACAGGGTACGGGAAGAACTGGGCGTACATACAGTTCTGGGTGTGTCCAATATTTCTTTTGGATTGCCAAATCGTCCGGTGATCAATGCCAATTTCTATACGATGGCGATGTTCAGCGGTTTGAGCGCGGGAATCATAAATCCGGCTTCCGAGGATATGATGAAGTCTTATGATGCATTTCATGCACTGATGAATTTGGATGAGAATTGTGACAGATATATTGGGGCATATGGAGAAAATACTTCCATTGTTTCAGGGGAAAAGCAGACAGACAGCAGGAAAGCAGATACTGGCATGACGCTGCGGACAGCAATTGAGCGCGGATGCAGGGAAGAAACGGGCAAACTGGCAAGAACGCTTGTGGAAGAACAGCAACCTTTAGATATCATCAATCGAGAACTGATTCCTGCATTGGATTATGTGGGGAAAGGATTTGAAAAGGGAACCATTTTCCTGCCGCAGCTTCTTATGAGTGCGGAAGCCGCAAAGATTGCTTTTGATGTGTTAAAAGAAGGAATGACTTTTTCGGAAGCTGAGATTAAGGAGAAGAAAAAAGTTATTCTGGCAACTGTGAAAGGGGATATCCACGATATCGGCAAGAATATCGTAAAGGTGCTTCTTGAGAATTATGGATTTGATGTGATTGATCTGGGAAAGGATGTGGCTCCAGAAGAGATTCTTCAGACTGTTCGAGAACAGGCTGTGAAGCTGGTCGGTTTAAGCGCGCTTATGACAACAACAGTGGTCAGCATGGAAGAAACAATCCGGCTGTTAAAGCAATATGCGCCGGAATGTAAGGTGATGGTCGGCGGCGCAGTGCTGAATCAAGAATATGCAGATATGATCGGGGCAGATTTCTATGGGAAAGATGCTATGCAGTCCGTGTATTATGCGCAGAAACTTTTGAAACAAGAATAGAAGCCGGCGTAAAATAATAGTATTGATTTTTGTATTAGATTTTATACAGATTTGAAGAGAAAACAGGTTGACACAGTCTGAATGGAAAGATATATTTGTAGATAGAAAAGAATGTAGATTTTACAGGAGGAAAAGGGAATGCTAAGAGGAATTGATACACCGGTACGGTACATTCGTAACAGGGTATTTACAGAAGTGGCGAAGATCGGATTCAAGGAAGATACAACGTCATTAAAGGATGATATGGAGATGATTCCTTATAAGATCGTCAATGATGATACGGAGAAATACAGAGAGAGTACCTATCGATCCAGAGCCATTGTAAGAGAAAGAGTTCGTCTGGCAATGGGATTGTCTCTGCGGCCGGAGGATCAGCCGACTCCTCTGACAGCAGGAGTAGAAGCAAGTAATATTTCTGAAAAGTATTATGAGCCGCCGCTTATGCAGGTAATCCCGTCTGCATGTGACGCATGTCAGGAGGGCGGCTATGAAGTCAGCAATATGTGCCGGGGGTGTCTTGCCCATCCATGTATGCAGGTTTGTCCGAAGGAAGCGATTTCTATGGTAGATGGCAAATCATACATTGACCAGAGTAAATGTATCAAATGCGGAAAATGTAAATCAGCTTGTCCGTATGATGCCATTGCTAAGAAGGAGCGCCCATGTGCTGCTGCCTGCGGCGTCAACGCAATTGTATCAGACAAGCATGGACGTGCTTACATTGATTCGGATAAATGTGTGTCCTGCGGAATGTGTATGGTAAACTGCCCGTTTGGAGCAATTTCTGACAAATCCCAGATTTTCCAGCTGGCACATGCATTGACAGACGGTGAAGAAGTAATCGCAGAGATTGCACCTGCATTTGTAGGGCAGTTCGGAGAGAAGATTACCCCGCGTAATATCAAAGCGGCATTGCAGGAGCTTGGATTCTCTGAGGTGTACGAGGTTGCTCTTGGCGCAGATATCGGAGCGATCGCAGAAGCACATCATTATGTAGATAAGGTTGTAACCGGAGAATTACCGTTCCTTTTGACTTCCTGCTGTCCGTCATGGGCAATGCTTGCGAAGAAATATTTTCCAGAAATGATCGACCAGATTTCACAGGAACTGACTCCTATGGTTGCAACTGCCCGTACAATCAAGCAGGAACATGCAGATGCAAAGGTTGTATTTATCGGACCTTGTGCGGCAAAGAAATTGGAAGCATCCAGAAGAACCGTCCGAAGTGATGTGGATTTTGTTATTACATACGAAGAATTACAGGCAATGTTCGATGCAAAGAATATTGATATGACAAAGTATGAGGCGGAGTCTTCCTTCCACGATGCGACCGGAGCCGGAAGAAGATATGGATATGCAGGCGGTGTTGCAGAGTCTATTGAAAAGTGTATCAACGAATATTATCCAGATGTTCAGGTCAACATCGAGCATGCAGAAGGACTTGCAGAGTGTAAGAAGACGCTTGCGCTTGCCAAAGCAGGTAAGATGAACGGCTGTCTGATTGAAGGTATGGGATGTCCGGGCGGATGTATCGCAGGAGCCGGAACCAATATCCCGGTAGCAAAGGCAAAGAAGTTGTTGAATACATATGTTAATAATTCTAGTACGCCGATACCGTCAAAAGAGTTGGAAAAAATAGAATTAAAATAAGAGTAGGGTGTATTCTTTCAAAGAATTAAAAACACATTGTATCTGTTAAGTTGCGTTTTCATTCCGCAAAAAGCATAACAGTTCCAGGCTTGAAAATATCGTTGCTGTTCACACGACGCCTTGCACTGCGCTGCAAGGTGTCCGACCAATGAAGTGATGACAGCGGTATATCCAGCCCCTCGCCGAAGGCGACTTAAAATGGGCTGGATACTGTTACTGGAGCACCCGTAGGGTGTGAACAGTAACAAAATATCTTGCCGGTGCTTATGCTTTTTGCGGATTTTATTTGAAAAAAATGTAGGCATATGGTACTATATGGGGTAGACATAAAATGGATAGATTGTATTTATAATTATGTAAGATAGAAACCAGGAGGGTAAGGACTATGCAGTCGTATGGAGTAAATGAACTGAGAAAGATGTTTCTGGAGTTTTTTGAGAGCAAGGAACATCTGGCAATGAAGAGTTTTTCGCTCGTACCGCACAATGATAAGAGTCTTTTGCTTATCAATTCCGGTATGGCGCCGCTGAAACCGTATTTTACAGGACAGGAGATCCCCCCGAGAACGCGAGTGACAACCTGCCAGAAGTGTATTCGTACAGGTGATATTGAAAATGTAGGAAAGACTGCGCGTCACGGTACATTTTTTGAGATGCTCGGAAATTTCTCCTTTGGGGATTATTTTAAGAGGGAAGCAATCGCATGGTCGTGGGAGTTTTTGACAGAGGTTGTAGGATTAGATGCAGACAGATTGTATCCGTCTGTTTATGAGGAAGATGACGAAGCATTTGAAATCTGGAATAAAGAGATGGGAATTCCGGCAGAGAGAATCTTTCGTTTTGGCAAGGCGGACAACTTCTGGGAGCATGGTTCCGGTCCGTGTGGTCCGTGTTCTGAGGTCTACTATGACAGAGGAGAGAAGTATGGCTGCGGCAGTCCGGATTGTACGGTGGGGTGTGAGTGCGACCGTTATATGGAAATCTGGAACAACGTATTTACGCAGTTTGACAATGATGGAAACGGTCATTACAGTGAGTTGGAGCAGAAGAATATTGATACAGGTATGGGTCTGGAACGTCTGGCATCCGTTGTACAGGATGTGGATTCTATTTTTGATGTAGATACGATCAAAGCGCTGAGAGATCATGTATGCCGGCTTGCAGGTAAGACATATGGAACAGAGTACGATCACGATGTATCTATTCGTGTAATCACAGACCATATCCGTTCTGTAACATTTATGATTTCCGATGGTATCACGCCGTCCAATGCAGGACGTGGATATGTTCTGCGCCGTCTGCTGCGCCGTGCATGCCGCCACGGAAGACTTCTGGGGATTGAGGGTCATTTCCTGACAGGACTTGCAGAGACAGTGATCGCGGGTTCAAAGGACGGATATCCGGAACTGGAAGAGAAGAAGGACTTTATCTTGAAGATAATTGCAAAAGAGGAAGAGCAGTTCAACAAAACGATCGATCAGGGACTTGGTATCCTGTCCGATCTGATTGCAGATATGGAAAAAAACGGCACAACAACACTTGCCGGGGCAGATGCATTTAAGCTGTATGATACTTATGGGTTCCCACTGGATCTGACGAAGGAGATTCTGGAAGAAAAGCAGTTGTCTGTAGATGAAGACGGATTTAAAGAAGCGATGGAAATTCAGAGAAAGACAGCTCGTGAAGCCCGTGAAGTGACCAATTACATGGGAGCTGACGTGACTGTTTACGAATCCATTGATCCGAGCGTGACAAGTACATTTGTGGGTTATGACAATCTCACTTATGAGTCAGAAATTATTGTGCTTACTTCTGAAAATGAACTGGCAGACGCATTGTCTGATGGAGACAAGGGAACTGTTTTTGTCAGTGAGACTCCGTTCTATGCAACAAGCGGCGGACAGGAAGCAGATACAGGAGTTATCCGCACCGCAAACGGAGAGTTCCGTGTAGATGACACGATCAAGCTGTTAGGCGGCAAGATCGGTCATGTGGGACAGGTTGTCAAAGGCATGGTGAAAGTTGGAGATAAGGCGACCTTAGAAGTGAACGGAGAGAAGAGAGCTCTTTCCGCAAGAAATCACAGTGCCACACATTTGCTTCAGAAAGCGCTTCGTACTGTTTTGGGAACACATGTAGAGCAGGCTGGTTCCAGTGTCAACGAAGATAGGCTGCGTTTTGACTTTACACATTTCTCTGCATTGACAGACGATGAGATCCGGCAGGTAGAGAAGCTTGTCAATGAAAGCATTGCCAGGGCTTACTGTGTAGATATCAAGAATATGCCGATCGAAGAGGCTAAGAAGACCGGTGCACAGGCGTTGTTCGGAGAGAAATATGGTGACGTTGTCCGTGTAGTCAATATGGGAGATTACTCCATTGAATTTTGTGGCGGTACTCATGTAAAGAATACGTCCGAGATCATGGCTTTGAAGATTATTTCGGAGACAGGAGTAGCCGCAGGCGTCCGTAGGATTGAAGCGCTGACCTCTGCAGGCCTTTTGAAATATTATGATGCTTTGGAAGCAAAGCTTCACGATGCAGCAAAACAGTTGAAGGCAACGCCGGATAATCTGGGAGAAAAGATTGCCCACATGATGGCAGAAAACAAGGCTCTTCACAGTGAAGTGGACAGCTTAAAAAGTAGAATGGCACAGGAAGCTGCCGGAGATCTGATGGATCAGGTACAGGACATCGCAGGAGTGAAACTGTTAGCAGCAGAACTTCAGAATGTAGACATGAACGGTCTGAGAGACCTGGGTGACCAGATGAAAGAGAAGCTGGGCGAGGGTGTTGTTGTACTTGCTTCTGCAAATGACGGTAAAGTGAATCTGATGGTAACCGCGACAGACGGTGCGATGAAGCAAGGCGCACATGCGGGCAATCTGATCAAGGCAATTGCCGGATGCATCGGCGGAGGCGGCGGCGGAAGACCGAACATGGCACAGGCAGGCGGTAAGAATCCGGCAGGTATTGCAGAGGCTCTTGCTAAGGCGGCGGAGGTTCTGCAGGGACAAATTGCATAGTTTATGGGGACAAAGTCTGTTTTTTAAGGGAGAAAACACCAAAAACAAATGAAAATATTTAAAAAGGTGATTTTTTCGTACGGAAATAGTTGACGTACTGAAAAAATATGTTATAATCTTTTGTAGTGCAATAAATATACCCGAACAGTCGTATGATGCACAATACAAGGCTGGAGGGGAGGTTAGGTGTGAGACTATGTCAAATGTAATCGTTAAAGAGAACGAAACGTTGGATAGTGCTTTACGCAGATTCAAAAGAAACTGTGCGAAAGCTGGCATTCAGCAGGAAATTCGTAAAAGAGAACACTACGAAAAGCCAAGCGTAAGACGGAAAAAGAAATCTGAAGCTGCTAGAAAACGTAAGTATAACTAATATGTGCAGTTGAATGGAGTGTTGAATGTCAGCACTCCATTTTTTCTATCCAGAAATATTTAGTGATTTATAGTGATAAAACTTTAAAAACTTAAACCTTTTGATTGACAAGATGGAATGAAGCGACTAAAATAAACGAGTAAGAAAAAAAGTCAACTAAATCGGACAGTTATTCATGTCTGGTTATTTTTAAGGGAGGTAAAAGATATGTCATATGTAGATGAAGTCATTGAATTAGTAGTGAAGAAAAATCCGGCTGAGCCAGAGTTTCACCAGGCTGTCAAAGAGGTACTTGAGTCTCTTCGCGTTGTAATTGAGGCAAATGAAGAGAAGTTCAGAAGAGAAGCTCTTCTGGAGAGACTGGTAGAACCAGAGAGACAGTTTAAGTTCCGTGTACCGTGGGTAGATGACAATGGTCAGGTTCAGGTAAACACAGGTTACCGGGTACAATTCAACAGTGCGATCGGACCATATAAAGGAGGACTTCGTCTGCATCCGTCTGTGAACCTTGGTATTATCAAGTTCCTTGGCTTCGAGCAGGTATTTAAGAATTCTCTGACGGGACTTCCTATTGGCGGAGGTAAAGGTGGTTCAGATTTCGACCCGAAGGGAAAATCAGACAGGGAAGTGATGGCTTTCTGCCAGAGTTTCATGACAGAGCTTTGTAAATATATCGGCGCAGATACAGATGTTCCGGCGGGAGATATCGGAACAGGCGCAAGAGAGATTGGATATCTCTTCGGACAGTATAAGAGAATCCGCGGCGTGTATGAAGGAGTGCTGACAGGAAAAGGTCTGAGCTACGGCGGTTCTTTGGCACGTAAAGAAGCAACAGGATATGGACTCTTATACTTCACAGATGAAATGCTGAAGCTGAACGGTATTGAACTGAATGGTAAGACAGTTGCTGTTTCTGGTTCCGGCAATGTGGCGATTTATGCGATCGAGAAGGCTCTGGAGCTTGGTGCAAAGGTTGTAACAGCAAGTGATTCTACAGGCTGGGTATATGATCCAGATGGAATCGACGTTGAAGCTTTGAAAGAGATTAAAGAAGTAAACCGTGCAAGACTGACAGAATATAAGAATTATCGTCCGAATTCTGAGTACCATGAAGGAAAAGGCGTATGGACTGTGAAGGTTGATATCGCACTTCCATGTGCAACACAGAATGAATTGTTGCTGGATGATGCAAAAGTGCTGGTAGCAAATGGTGTAACTGCCGTTGCCGAGGGTGCAAATATGCCGACCACGATGGAAGCAACGGAGTATCTGCAGGAGAACGGGGTTATCTTTGCACCAGGTAAGGCTGCCAATGCCGGCGGCGTTGCTACATCTGCACTGGAGATGTCCCAGAACAGCGAGCGTCTGAGCTGGACATTTGAAGAGGTAGATGCAAAACTGCAGAAGATCATGGTAGATATCTGCCACAATGCATACAATGCGTCTGAGAAATACGGCTTTAAGGGTAACTTCGTTGTAGGAGCCAACATTGCCGGATTTGAGAAGGTTGTAGATGCGATGACAGCACAGGGAATTGTATAGGAAAGCAGAAAACGTATTGACATTTTCAGTAAAAAGGCTTATAGTTAGTTTCAATAAAAGGGAGTAATTGATACCTGAACTTTTTCGGAAGGTGTGCACGATATCGTCAGTACGATGAATTTTTCATCCGTATCGTGATTAAACAGTGAGACTTTTATTGCATATTATTTGTATGCAATAGGGTCTCATTTTTTTTGGAGGTATAAGGCAAACTAATTGCATACGGACAAAAAGGAGGGAACAACATGAGTGAATTTTATCAATTGTCAGCAGAAGAGGTCAAGCAGCAGGTCAATGGAACCTTATCACCTCTTACTGAAGAACAGGTTCGCGTCCATCAGGAAAAATACGGTTCAAATGAATTGGCTGAGGGAAAGAAGAAAACAACAATTCAGATTTTTCTGGAACAGTTTAAAGATTTTCTTGTCATTATATTGATTTTTGCAGCAATTGTATCAGGCTTCTTAGGAGATGCGGAAAGCGCTATTGTTATTCTGGCCGTAATTACTGTCAATGCGATTTTAGGCACTGTACAGACATTGAAAGCAGAGCAGTCATTAGAAAGTTTAAAAAAATTGTCTGGTCCTGAGGCAAAGGTACTGCGCAGCGGGCAGATTATTCAGGTTCCATCAGCGGAAGTGACAGTTGGAGACATTGTTATGCTGGATGCGGGGGACTATATTCCGGCGGATGGACGAATTATAGAGTGTGCAAGTCTGAAGGTGGATGAGAGTGCACTGACCGGAGAAAGTCTTGGTGTAGAAAAAAACACTGATATAATCTGTGGTGAGGTGTCTCTTGGCGACCGTGTCAATATGGTATATTCGGGCAGCTTTGTCACCTACGGACGTGCATCTTTCCTTGTGACAGGAATCGGAATGGAAACTGAGGTAGGCAAGATAGCAAGTCTTTTGAAGTCCACTTCTGAGAAACGGACGCCATTACAGATGAATCTGGATCAGTTTGGACAGAAATTATCTATCATTATTCTGATCGCCTGCGGTATTTTATTCGGAATCAATGTGCTTCACGGCGGCAATGTAGGAGATGCGTTTCTGTTTGCGGTGGCTTTGGCAGTTGCGGCAATTCCAGAAGCACTTAGTTCTATTGTTACGATCGTTTTGTCCTTTGGTACACAAAAGATGGCAAAAGAACATGCAATTATCCGTAAATTACAGGCAGTGGAAGGGTTGGGGAGTGTATCGGTAATCTGTTCTGATAAGACGGGAACACTGACACAGAATAAGATGACAGTAGAAGACTACTATGTTAACGGCACCCGGATCCCGGCGAATGAGATTAATATAAAGGAGAAAGAAGTGTATTTTCTTCTTCTTTCAAGTATTTTGTGTAATGATTCTACGAATGCAGACGGAGTAGAAATTGGTGACCCGACAGAAACCTCTTTGATTAATCTGGGGAGTCAACTGGGGGTATATGCACAGAATGTACGTGAGAAATATCCAAGAGAAAGTGAAAATCCTTTTGACAGTGATAGAAAGCTGATGTCCACCAAGCATACGATAGATGGTATGCCGGTGATGATAGTGAAAGGTGCGGTAGACGTACTGCTCGGCAAAATGAACCGAATTTGGATTAACGGTGCAGTACGTTCAATTAAAGATTCTGACAGAGAACAGATTGAAGCGCAGAATCAGGAGTTTTCTAAAGAAGGACTTCGTGTTCTTGGATTTGCCTACAAAGAAGTTACGTCTGATTTGGAACTGAGTATTGAAGATGAGGATGAGCTGATATTTATCGGTCTGATCAATATGATGGATCCGCCGAGAAAAGAATCTGAGATGGCAGTAGCAGAATGTAAACGTGCGGGAATCCGTCCGGTTATGATTACCGGAGACCATAAAGTTACCGCAGCTGCTATTGCAAAACGAATCGGCATTCTTCAGGAGGAATCCGAAGCCTGTGAAGGTGTTGAGATTGACTCTATGACAGATGAAGAACTGAAGGACTTTGTGGAAGGAATATCTGTATATGCCCGTGTTTCACCGGAACATAAAATCCGTATTGTCCGTGCCTGGCAGGAAAAAGGTAATATTGTTTCCATGACAGGTGATGGTGTCAATGATGCTCCGGCACTGAAACAGGCAAATATCGGAGTTGCAATGGGGATTACCGGAAGTGAAGTATCCAAGGATGCTGCATCTGTGGTATTGACAGACGATAATTTTGCAACCATTGTCAAAGCAGTCGAAAATGGGCGCAATGTATACCGAAATATCAAGAATTCCATTCAGTTTCTGTTATCCGGCAACTTTGGAGGAATTCTGGCGGTATTATATGCTGCAGTTGCAGGACTTCCGGTACCATTTGCTCCTGTACATCTATTGTTTATTAATCTGCTGACAGACAGCCTTCCGGCGATTGCGCTGGGAGTAGAACCACATTCCGGTGATGTGATGAATGAGAGACCTCGTCCGATGAATGAATCCATTTTGACAAAAGATTTCCTTATTAAGATTGGAACAGAGGGGCTTTCCATCGGTGTGACAACAATGATTGCCTTTATGATAGGTTACCGCAGCGGCAATGCGCTGCTGGCCAGTACAATGGCATTTGGGACACTATGTACTGCACGGCTGATTCACGGATTCAACTGCAAGGAAGATAAGGCAGTTGTATTTACAAACCGTTTTTTCAATAATATTTATTTGATTGGCGCGTTCTTGATTGGATTTGTACTGGTCACATCTGTACTGGTGATTCCGGGACTGCATGGTCCGTTTAAGGTACAGACTCTGAATCTGACACAGCTTTTGACGGTATATGGTCTGGCGGCTGTAAATCTGCCGGTTATCCAGTT
The DNA here is from genome assembly GCF_943193195.1 of Mediterraneibacter agrestimuris. GTDB lineage: Bacteria > Bacillota > Clostridia > Lachnospirales > Lachnospiraceae > Schaedlerella > Schaedlerella agrestimuris. The sequence continues at coordinate 46,718 of NZ_CALPDG010000002.1, forward strand.
GATGAAGGCTGTGAAACAGGCACTTCGGAAGAGATGATATGATTATGTAAAAAATTCGTGCATATTTGACAAGCTGCTTTGGCAGACGGTTAACATTCCGAAGGAAGATAATTTGATATTGTAATGGAACAGGAGGGGCAGTTGTATATTCCCCCTCCGTTGTTTATAGAAATCATTCTGCTAGTTCTTCCCACTTTTCATATAATTCTTCCAGTTGGGCATTGTTTTGATTTTTTTCTTTTTCCAGTTCTTGACATTTTACGGAATTGGAGTAGACATCTTCATGGGTCATTAGCTCATCAATTTCTATGTTGCGTTCTTCCAGAACAGAAATTTGTTCTTCCGTTTTTTTTAAATCATTTTTTCGTTTGCGTTCTTTTGCCTGGATTTCTTTCTGCTCCTGCCAGCTCAATTTGGAATCAGACTGTGAATTAGAATTGACAGACAGAGAAGCCTTATCCGGAGAAACGGTGTTCTGTGCTACATGATCTGGAGCAGAAGTCCGGGAAATGTTCTTGCCGCCTCCGGCATAAACTGCGGTCAGTTCTTCTCTTTTCTCCAGGTAATAGTCATAATTCCCGATATAATTCACAAATGTCTGGTTGATTAGTTCCAGAATCCGACCTGCGGTCTGGTTGATGAAGTAACGGTCATGAGATACATACAGTATGGTTCCGGTATAGTCGTTTAAAGCCTGTTCCAGAATCTCTTTTGACATGATATCCAAATGGTTGGTTGGCTCATCGAGAATCAAGAAGTTGGCTTCGGAAAGCATTAGTTTTGCGAGGGAAACCCGTCCTTTTTCCCCGCCGCTCAAATCTCTGATCAATTTAAACACGTCATCTCCGGTAAACTGGAACGCTGCCAGTGTGTTACGGATGGCAGTGTTTGTCAGTGTCGGATAATCATCTGATATTTCTTCAAAAATTGTCTTATGATCGTGAAGCACATGATGTTCCTGATCATAGTAGCCAATCTTAACTTTTGTACCCAGTTCAAAGGCGCCGGAATCTGCTCCGATAATGCCGTTCAGTATTTTCAAAAGGGTAGTTTTTCCTGCACCATTGTCTCCGATAATAGAAACATGTTCGCCCCGTTTGATTTCAAAGCTGATATCTTGAAATAATGTCTGTGAGTCAAAACTTTTTGTCAGATGTTCCACAGTCAGTACATCATTGCCGCTGACGCAGGAAGGTTCCAGTGAAAAATGCATTTCCTGTGCAGCTTCCTGCGGCTTTTCGATAGTCTGTATCTTTGCCAGCATTTTTTCGCGGCTTTCTGCCCGCTTGATGGATTTTTCACGGTTAAAGGAGCGGAGCTTCTCAATGACTGCCTGCTGATGTTTGATTTCTTGCTGCTGATTCAAGTATTCTTTCATCAGAGCATCACGGATCATTTTCTTTTTGTCTGCATATGCCTTGTAATTTCCGCTATACATCCGCATTTCGCCATTTTCAATTTCAATTACTTTTGTCACGACGCGGTTTAGGAAAAAACGGTCATGAGAAATGATCAAAACTGCCCCGGAATAATTCAATAAATAGGTTTCCAGCCATGCAATAGAATTTAAATCTAAATGGTTGGTCGGCTCGTCCAACAGTAGAATGTCAGGCTTGGTCAACAGAAGTTTACCAAGAGAAACACGAGTTTTCTGCCCCCCGGAGAGGGTAGCGGTCTGTTTGGAAAAGTCCTCTTCTTTAAATCCAAGTCCCTTCAATACACCGATAATCTCACTTTCGTAAGCATAGCCGTTCCGTGACTCAAATTCGGACATCAGACGGTGGTATGTATTCAGCCGTGTCTCCAGTTCTTCACCAGAAAAGTATTTCAACTCGAGTTCAATGGTACGAATCTGCTGTTCCATTTCAATTAAGTCTGCTTTTGCAGTACGAAGTTCTTCATAGATGGTATTGCCGCTGCTCAGATGTTGCTGCTGGGCAAGGTAACCGATTGCCTTTCCCTTAGTCAGAACCACAGTACCGCTGTCAAGCGGCTCCTCATTCATGATCATTTTAAGGATGGTGGACTTGCCTGCCCCGTTGACACCGACAAGAGCGGCTTTTTCTCTGTCTTCTATATGGAAAGAACCATTGCGGACGATTAGCTGTTCTCCGAATGATTTGCTTAAATTATGGCATGCGAGTATCATAAAATCCTCCTGAATATATACGTGATTGTTAACTGTTTATAAATTATAGCGGAAAAAGTGGGAAATTTCAATTTGCTTTTGTAAAACAATTTTTATATGTTGTTGTATATTTTTAGATACTGCCCCTTTTCAGTTTAGCGGATTCATCCGATATATTATATAGAAAATATAAAGATGTTGGGGTCAAAAGATATGTTGACCACATTATACGGGAAAGGAGAGCCTTTATGCGGGTCGCAGATCAGAATCTATATACAAAGACAGCCCGTTCGGTATCCAAAGCACTGCCTGCCAAATATGCTCAGACACCGGCTGAAGGAAAACAAGTGTCAGATGTGGAAATGCTTATGAATGAGCTGAAAGATACATATAAGAATCTTCACTTTGATTTTGTATCACTTTCGGATACAGAACAGATTCAGAATTATGCAGCCTCTAAAAAGGGGCTCAACAATGTTGCTCTTTCTCCTGAGCTGCTTGAGAAGATGGCAAATGACGAAGGGTTGAAAAACCGTGTGAAAAATATTTTGAATCTGATGAGTAAGTATCAATTTTCTTCTCAGGTACAGGCCGGACTTATGGATAAAGAATTGACCGGCATGGGGCTGATTCTGGATGAAAATGGAAAAGTTTCTAAATGGACAGCCATGAAGGATCAGCCAAAGAAAAAAGATTTTTCATGGACCTGTCAAAAAAATGAGGACAATAAGAATCCTTTCTATAAGAAGGCAGCGAAGAAAGAGAGTCCTTATGCGGTCGCTTACAAGTATTCTCACAGTCAGAGTATGATGCAGCTTGCAAACGCCAAAAATGTCACGTCTGTCAGAGGACTTATCGCTCAAAAGCAGGGGGAGATCCCACGAGTTAAGCAGCGGGTTTCGGATCCGGCAGAGGCTGCAAGGATCGTTCGCAGGATTAAGTCACTAATTCAGAGCGGTAACATTAAGATTGCCAGACTTCATAAAGAAGAACGGATTTATCAGCAGAAGAAGGCTGCTGCCAAAAGGCTGAAATTTAAGCAGGAACAACGTCTTGCCGAAGAACTGAGGAAAAAGCGGACTTCCAGAAAAGCACAGGAACATTGTCAGACAGCGTCCTTTGATGATATTTTTGTTAAGCCATCTATTGATGACTACCGGTACAGGCAGATTGCAGAAACATATACGGATACGATGTCCGGCGGTTATACAGCCGCTGTACCGGCTATGCCCGCTGCACCTGCCGTCGGCGCAGCACCTGCTGTTCAGATTACAGTAACCCCGGTCGTATCTGTTGACTGTTCCGCATAATTGTACAATATATGGAATATATTGGTCTGAAATCTTAACTATTATATAAATAAGGTCGAAAGAATAAATGGAGGATTATAAATTTCACTTAGGAAAGGAGGAAAAACTATGGCAATTAATGGAATTAATTCTTATGGCATGGGATATTACAATTATCAGTCTTCCATCAACAATATCCGTCTGGCTCAGGCTTTGTCCAAAAACCAGAGATATGCGCAGTCATCTGTTTCTGCAGTTTCACCTGTAAAAGGTCCTCTGAAAGACAGCATGAATTTTATGAAAACATATAATTCATCTATGTCTGATCTGATGAATGCTGCTAATGCACTTAAAGGAAGCAACCGTACCAGTATATCGAATGATCTTGCAGTGACCAGTTCTGATGAATCTGTGGCAACTGCTACGAAAAAGCTGAATGTTAGAGATGCTAAGGAACTGACTCTGGATGTGACCCAGCTTGCGCAGGCACAGACAAATGTAAGCAACGGTGTCAAAGCTACTGACACTGCATCAGGAGATATGAATTTCTCAGTAGGAAACGGCATCAAGTCTGTCAATGTTAACGTAAGCGCTGTCAATGAAGACGGCTCTTCTAAGACTAATGTTCAAATGCTGAGAGATGCAGCAGACCAGATTAATAGGGGCGATGCGAATGTACGGGCAACTGTTGTACAGAAAGACGGCATGGCAAGTCTGGAGTTGACCGGAACATACACCGGTGTATACAATGGTTTTCAGGTAAGTGGTGAACTTGGTGCTGCCAGCGGACTGGATACTGTTAAGACAGAAGCGGCAGATTCTATCTATTCAATAACGATGAATGGAAAAACGACTAAGTATGAATCCTACAGCAACGAGATTTCTGTTGATAATACCAGAATCGGAGTTACTCTAAAGGATGTAGGCAGGACGACTATACGGGCAGATGTAGATGCTGATAAAACAGCTTCTGCTGTCGGCAATCTGGTAGACGCTTACAATTCTTCACTGAAATTGTTGAATGACAATTATGACAGAGGAACTGGTGTTGACAGACAGCTTCGTAATCTCGTAATGGGACTCGGATCTGAAGAATCTCTGGAAAAACTGGGAATCACGGTGAACAAGGATGCTACTTTGAAATTTGACAAAGAAGTTCTGAAGAAAAATCTAAAAGAGAATCCTTCTTTAACAAAAGACTTGATTTCCGGAGCCAGCGGAATAGCTAACAGGGCTTATAACAAGGCTGTAAATGGACTGGGAGTAAAATCCAGTACATTGATCAACAATGACATTGAGTCTGCACAGGCAGAAGTTATGAACAGTCCATATCATGCATTTAATATGTATTCAAAAAATGGTGCACAAACCTTGAATAATTATTATGCCCTTGGTATGATGATGAATTATCTGGTATAACATATCTTGATAAAACAAAGTAAACTATTACAGGAATTCAGCCCTTTCTCCTTTGGCGAATGGGCTGAATTCTGTTTTCATGGAACTTTTCTGCTTTTTTGCGGTGAATGCAGTTTTTTGACTGAAATGTTATGAGTGTATGCAAAATAAAAAACATTGACAAAAGTTTGACTTTCCTTTTTATCTTTTATATAATAAATAACAGTGATAAGAGATTTGGAGGAATGCCGCGTGGAAGAGAAAATGATTTCGCAGGCGGTTATCAGCCGTCTGCCAAGATATTATAGATATTTGGGCGATTTGATAGAGAATGGTTTGGAGCGTATTTCATCAAATGAACTCAGCAAGAAGATGAATGTGACAGCATCGCAGATCCGTCAGGACCTGAATAATTTCGGAGGGTTCGGGCAACAGGGATACGGCTATAATGTGAAGTATCTGCATACAGAAATCGGCAAGATTCTTGGGCTGGACCGCAGCCATAATATAATTATTATCGGCGTGGGAAGTCTGGGACAGGCGCTTGCTAAGTATCAGTCGTTTGAGAGAAGCGGATTTGTACTGACAGGATTATTTGATAACAACCACAGCCTGAAAGGAATGTCTATCCGTGGTGTCAAAATTCGGATGGTAGATGAACTGGAATCATTTTTACAAGAAAACGATGTTGAGATCGCTGCACTGACGCTTCCTAAGGCAAAGGCGGTGGAAGTGGCAGAGCTGCTTGCAAAAAGTAATATTAAAGGAATCTGGAATTTTGCACATATTGACTTGAATCTTGCGGGAGATAAGATAGTAGAGAATGTACATCTTTCCGATAGTCTTATGAAATTATCTTACAATATTATGCGTAATGATTCAATATAGGACTTGCATCTGGACTATTATGACAGGCGTGTAAAAAGGAAAAATCCTCTTTACACGTTTTCTGCTTTTATTCCTGCGGGCAATGAGCCAGGCGGACATGCCGGCATGTCCATTTGGCGGCTGCCGCAAGGGTTAAATACCTTGCAGCTTGCTATGGGATTTTTGACTTGAAATGCATAGAAGCAGACGAAATGCGATGAAGTTTTTTGTCCGGCTTACGGGAAAGGAGAAAATGTTTATGCGGTATTTACCGAATGGCACATGGATGCAGAAGGCAGATAAGCGTACAATTGAAGAAATCGGAATCCCATCGGTTGTACTGATGGAGCATGCGGCCTGTAAAATGGTGGAAGTGCTGCAGGAAGAGAAATTTGATTATTCCAATACACTGATTGTCTGTGGTTCGGGGAACAATGGCGGTGACGGCTTTGCGATCGCGCGTCTGCTGTACGGGCAGGGGAAGCAGGCTACGGTTTTATTTGCGGGAAATGAAAATTCTATGAGTGAAGAGTGCAGAATTCAGGCAAATGTAGTGAAGAATCTGGGGATTCCTGTCGTCACAGAATTGCCTGAAGAGGAATATACTGTTGTACTGGATGCTATTTTTGGAGTAGGCTTAAATCGGGAAGTAGACGGTCATTATCATGAGCTGATAGAGCAGCTCAATGAAATGCCCGGAAGGAAAGTATCTGTGGATATTCCGTCAGGAATTTCTTCGGCAGACGGCAGTGTCCTGGGTATAGCATTCCGGGCAGAACTGACAGTGTCTTTTCAGTGTGAAAAGCTGGGAACCGTATTATTCCCAGGGAAAGAGTATGCGGGAAAAGTTGTTTATGTTGACATAGGGATCGATACTTCTTTTATGGAACATGTTCAGGAAGTTTGTTATACACTGGAGCGGAAGGATATTCCCCATCTTTTGCCGAAACGGAAAGCTAATTCCCACAAAGGAAGTTATGGCAAGGTACTGATGATCACTGGAAGTGAAGGCATGGCGGGCGCGGCATATTTAAGTGCGAAAGCAGCTTATATAAGCGGTGCGGGACTAATACAGATTTATACTCCGGAATCAAATCGCGGGATTTTACAGCAGCTTTTACCAGAGGCAGTTGTTTCTACGTATACAGAGTATAAGGAACAAGAACTGGAGCAATTACTGGTATGGGCTGATGTGGTCTGTATTGGCTGCGGACTTGGGAAAGGCAGAGTATCTGCGAATCTGTTAAAAACAGTTGTGCAGAAATGTAAAGTTCCTTGTGTAATTGATGCAGATGGAATCAATTTGCTTTCCTGTCACAGGAAATTGCTGAGGGAGGCAGATATGCCGGTTGTGCTGACTCCGCATATGAAAGAAATGGCAGGACTGCTGGGGTGTTCGGTTTCTGAACTGGCAGATAAACGATTTGTGAAACTGCTGCAGTTTACAGGGCAGTATCCGGCAGTGTGTGTACTCAAAGATGCACGCACGATAGTGTCAGAGCGGGCAAAGAAGAACTTTGTCAATACGGCAGGTAATCATGCAATGGCAAAAGCAGGTTCAGGGGATGTACTCTCAGGTGTGATCACCGGATTGCTGGCTGGCGGTTTGCCGACATATGAAAGCGCAGTGCTGGGCGTATTTCTTCATGCCTGCAGCGGAGAAGAGGCAAAGAAAAGACTTGGAAGCTATAGTGTTCTTGCAGAAGATTTGATCACAGGGGTTGGATTATGTATGAAAGAGGCGGAGGAGAAATTAGGATGAAACAATACAATCGTGTATATGCGTCTATCAATTTAGATGCAATCGCGTACAATATGGAGCAGATGGAAAAAAGAATTGGCGGTAAAACCCAGATTATGGTTGTGATTAAAAGTGATGGATATGGTCACGGCGCTGTGCCGATTGCAGAATTGTCTGAAGAAGTGGATTATGTGTGGGGGTATGCCACAGCCAGTCTGGACGAAGCAAAAGTTCTCCGTGAAGCCGGTATCAAAAAACCAATACTTGTGCTTGGATGTGTATTTCCGGATCAGTATGAGGATATGATCAATTTTGATATCCGCGGAGCAGTTTATACATGGGAAATGGCACAAGGGATGGCTGATGCGGCAAAGAAGCTGGGGAAAACAGCGGTTGTGCACATTAAAATCGATACCGGGATGGGAAGAATCGGATTCAAAGTAGATGAAGAAAGTGCGGATATCATTCGGGATATCTGGCAGATGAATCATATATCCGTGGAAGGCTTGTTTACACATTTTTCCAAGGCAGATGAGACTGATAAAAGCTATACAAAGATGCAGCATGATAAATTTGTATGGATGAAGCAGGCATTGCAAGAACGCGGGGTGGAGATTCCCTATCTGAACTGCGATAACAGTGCGGGAATCATTGACTTTCCTGATTTAAAGCACGATCTGGTAAGAGCCGGAATTTCCCTTTATGGAATGTATCCTTCCGATGAGGTGGAACAAGAGGTGATTGATCTGCATCCCGCATTGGAACTGATCAGCCACGTTACATTTGTAAAGGATATAGAGGCAGGAACTGCAATCAGCTATGGCGGTACTTTTGTGTCAGAGAAACCGATGAGGGTGGCAACCATCCCGGTTGGATACGGTGACGGTTATCCGCGGTCCCTGTCCAATAAAGGAGAGGTGCTTATCCGCGGCAGACGGGCGAGAATCTTAGGAAGGGTCTGCATGGATCAGTTTATTGTGGATGTGACGGATATTCCTGACGTGCAGTTTATGGATCGAGTTACACTTGTGGGACGAGACGGAGAGGAACACATTTGTGTGGAGGAGTTGAGTGAACTGAGCGGACGATTCAATTACGAGTTTGTCTGTTGTTTAAGCAAACGGATTCCGAGAGTGTACACTAAAGGCGGAAATGTTGTGATTCAAAAAGACTGTTTCTAAAAAACTGTTTCTGAATGATTAAAATGTATAACTGATTAATTTTCAAGATGAATAATTATTAAAACACTTTGCATACTTGCAAAAAACAGGGCAATACTATAGAAAATATGAGAAGCGGAAACAGTTTCCGCAGGTTCTGTAAAAAGTAAGGAAAAGAAAAGCGGAGTGTGAACAAAGTGACAATTAAGCGTGGAGATATTTATTATGCAGATCTGAGTCCGGTAGTCGGCAGCGAACAGGGCGGAATACGTCCGGTCCTGATTATTCAGAATGATGTAGGGAACCGACATAGTCCCACGGTAATCTGTGCGGCGATTACATCACGGATGAATAAGGCGAAGCTGCCGACACATATTGAAATCAGTGCACAGCAGTATCAGATCGTGAAGAATTCAGTGATTTTGCTTGAGCAGATTCGTACAATTGACAAGAAACGTCTGAGAGAGTTTGTCTGTCATGTGGACAGCCGCATGATGGGAAAAGTAAGTGAGGCAATTAGAATCAGTCTGGATCTGTATACATAGAGGATGACAGTAACAGTTCAGCATAGGACTTTGTATTTAGTAAAAAGTCCGTAAGAACATGTGATGAGGAAACAGTAACACAGAATCTGTCCTTTTACAAACAGTTTGGCGTTAGTCTTTACAGATAGAAAAAAGAGTGATAGAATATTTTGGATAATACGAGAAGAGGAGAATGATTAGAGATGTCAGGACATTCAAAATTTGCCAATATTAAGCATAAAAAAGAAAAAAATGATGCTGCAAAGGGTAAAATTTTTACAAAAATCGGACGTGAGCTTGCAGTAGCAGTAAAAGAGGGCGGCGGACCGGATCCGGCAAATAACAGTCGTTTGCGTGACGTCATTGCGAAGGCGAAGTCAAACAATATGCCGAATGACACTATCGACAGAAATATTAAAAAGGCTGCTGGAGAAGGCTCAGGAGACAATTATGAGCATATTACATATGAGGGCTATGGACCGAACGGTACAGCAATCATAGTAAGAACATTGACCGATAATAAAAACAGAACTGCATCCAATGTGCGTAATGCATTTACAAAGGGAAGCGGTAATGTCGGAACCCCGGGATGTGTTTCCTTTATGTTTGATGAGAAAGGACAGATTCTTGTGGCAAAAGAGGACTGCGACATGGATGCAGATGAGCTGATGATGATGGCTCTGGAAGCGGGGGCAGAGGATTTTGCAGAAGAAGAGGAAAGCTTTGAGATTCTGACAGCGCCGGAAAATTTCAGCGATGTGCGCCTGCAGTTGGAAGAGGCGGGAATCGTGATGGCAAATGCAGAAGTGACAATGATTCCGCAGACTTATGTAGAACTGACAAAGGAAGAAGATATCAAAAATATCCAGAAGACATTAGACTTATTAGAAGAAGATGATGACGTCCAAGATGTATATCACAACTGGAGTGAAGAATAAAGCCGAACAACGGATTATTTTTATTTTCGCAGCGCTTCCCTGGAGCATTCGGAAGCGATTGGCGGCACAGAGACAGAAGAGAGGGAACTGAACGATGAGCGATTACAGAATTGAAACCAAATGTATCCAGTCCGGTTATGAGCCGGAGAACGGAGAACCGAGAGTAGTACCGATTTATCAGAGCACAACATTCCGCTATACAAGCAGTGAACAGATGGGACGTCTGTTTGATTTGGAGGAAAGTGGGTACTTCTATACCCGGCTTCAGAATCCGACCAACGATGCTGTTGCAGCGAAAATCTGTGACCTTGAGGGTGGAGTAGCTGCAATGCTGACCTCTTCCGGACAGGCAGCGAACTTCTATGCAATTATGAACATTGCCGGAGCAGGCGACCATATCGTTTGCGCTTCTGCTGTTTACGGCGGTACATATAATCTTTACGCACATACGATTCGGAAGATGGGGGTAGAAGCGACGTTTATAGATCCGGATTGTTCTGTGGAAGAATTGAATGCTGCATTTCGGGAGAACACCAAGGCTGTATTTGGAGAGACGATTGCCAATCCGGCGCTGGTTGTACTTGATTTGGAGAAGTTTTCAAAAGCAGCCCATGAGCACGGTGTACCGTTTATTGTGGACAATACATTTGCGACACCGGTCAACTGCCGTCCGTTCGAGTGGGGCGCAGATATTGTAACACATTCTACAACTAAATACATGGACGGTCATGCAGCCTGTGTCGGAGGCGCGATTGTTGACAGTGGTAATTTTGACTGGGATGCTTATGCAGATAAGTTCCCAGGACTGACTACACCGGACGAGACTTATCACGGAATTGTCTATACTGAGAGATTCGGAAAAGGCGCGTATATTACAAAAGCAACCGCACAGCTGATGCGTGATCTCGGTTCTATTCAGTCTCCACAGAATGCGTTTTTACTGAATATCGGTCTGGAGACACTGCATCTGCGTATGCCGCGCCACTGTGAAAATGCAGTGAAGGTTGCAGAATATTTAAAGAACCATGAGAAAGTGGCATGGGTATCTTGTCCGTCCCTTCCTGGTGACAAGTATTATGATATGACACAGAAATATATGCCGAACGGAACATGCGGTGTTATTACGTTCGGTTTGAAAGGCGGCAGAGATGCGGCTGTTGAAATGATGGATAAGTTGAAAATGGTGGCTATCGTGACTCATGTTGCAGATGCGAGAAGCTGTGTGCTTCATCCTGCAAGCCATACCCATCGTCAGATGAATGATCAGGAGCTGCTTGAAGCAGGTGTGCAGCCTGACTTGATTCGATTCAGTGTAGGTATTGAAAATGTAGAAGATATTATTGCGGATGTGGAGCAGGCATTGCAATAAAAATGAAATGGTATGGATGTATACAATTTGCATTCATACCATTTTTGATGTGAAATATAGTAGGTATTTAGGTATGAATTATAAATCTTAACGCATACTAAAATCGAGAAATAAGGAAGATAAGAAAAGTTTTCGGAGGTTAGTGTGTATGAGTAAGAATGATAACAGGGATTGCATGAAATGGAATGATAACATAACGGATTGTCATCGGACAAGGCGGATGGATCAGCAGGAGAAACGAGAAAAGGAGCAGGAAGAACAGAAGAAGCGTACAAACGAGCAGAAAGAGAAGCAATGTGTGAAGGAGAAAGAAGCTCAGGAGGAGGCACAGGAAAAACGTGCTGCGGACCAGGAGGAGATTAAGGAAACAGGGACACTTCATTTAGAAAATGGGGAGGAGCGTCACCGAATCCAGCTTCTGACGATTATAGGTGAGATTGAAGGACATGAGGCAGTGTCTGGAAATACGAAAGCAACAAAATATGAACATTTATTGCCGAAACTGGCAGAAGCAGAAGACAGTGATGAAGTGGAAGGAATTTTAATCTTGCTCAATACACTGGGCGGAGATGTGGAAGCAGGACTTGCTATTGCTGAGATGATCGCATCTTTGAGCAAACCGACCGTATCCCTTGTGCTGGGTGGAAGTCATTCCATCGGCGGACCGCTGGCGGTATCGGCAGATTATTCCTTTATCGTGCCAAGCGGAACGATGATCGTGCATCCGGTGCGTTCCAGCGGAATGTTTATCGGTGTGTATCAAAGTTACCGTAATATGGAGAGAACGCAGGACCGGATCACAGGATTTATTGCAGAGCATTCCCGTATCAGCCAGAAGCGCCTGGAAGAACTAATGCTGGATCCTACTCAACTGGTAAAGGATGTAGGAACGATGTTGGAAGGTGAAGATGCGGTAAGGGAAGGTCTGATTGATGAAGTAGGCGGTATCAGTCAGGCAATGGAGAAACTGCATAAGATGATAGATGAACGAAGAAATACAAAAAAAGAGTAAAATATGGGGCTCTTAATCGAACTGAAAATTTTTAATGACAGATTTTTGAATCGATGATATACTAGATATAGTATGTTCAAATCCCAAGGAGGAATATAGATGGCTGCAAAGTCAACAAAAAGAAAATCAACCACAAGAGGTAAAAAGAAAAAAACACAGGAAAATACAGTGCTGCACGGTGAGATTATTATTCTCGGCGTGCTGGCTGTCTGTATTTTTCTTTTGATAAGTAATTTTGGAATGGGTGGGTTCGTTGGTGATATATTTTCCGCAGTGATGTTTGGAATTTTCGGATGGATCGCCTATCCGCTTCCCGTACTTATATTTGGAATCACAGCCTTTTTGATGTCCAACAGGGGCAATGCGCATGCATGTATAAAGGCAGGGGCAGTAATTGTATTTTCCATATTGCTGACTGCTTTTTTAGAACTGGTGATCAATTCTTATGAACCGGGTACTAGTTTGCTGGAATATTACCGGCAGGCAAGTATTGGTAAGGAAGCGGGCGGATTGCTAGGCGGATGTCTGATCTCACTGCTCTGTCCGGCGATCGGCGTGGCAGGAACTTATATTGTTTTGATTCTGCTGATGATCATCTCTATCATATTGATTACAGAAAAATCATTATTAAAACCATTGGGACACGGAAGCAAACGGGTATATGAAGATGCCAGAAAACGGCATGAGACTGCTGCGATACGTTTCTCAAAACGAAAAGAAGAGCGGCACAAAGCAAGAGATGTTCAGTTAGATGAGAAGAAAAATATGACATCTGCGAAGACGGCAAAACGACAAAGAAATAAAGTTTCCGGCGTCTCTTTTGCTACAACGCTGACACAGGAAAAGGAGACCCATAAGTCACCGGAACTTCAGGAGCTGAATCCGACAGACGATACCATGCAGGCAGAACCGTTTCCGTCAATTTTTGAGGAACCGGAGGGGAAGGCACAGCCGGAAGAACCTGAATTTGTGATTAACCGAAGCGGACCTGTACATATGGAAGAAACGGAGGATCTCCATTCTGTTTCAAAGATAGAATCCTTAAAATCCAGAACTGAAAAAGCACGTCAGGAATTGGAAGAAGCAAAGACAGAGCCTGTGAATATGGAAGCAGAGATCAGAGCACAGGAAGTGTTGGTGAAAAAGGAATATAAGGTGCCGCCATTAAGTCTTCTGAAGCATGGGAAAGCCGGCGGGGGAGATTCAGACAGCCACTTAAGAGCTACCGCTATGAAGCTTGAACAGACGTTACAGAACTTTGGCGTCAAGGTACATGTTACCAATGCTAGCTGCGGACCTTCTGTTACACGGTATGAACTACAGCCGGAGCAAGGGGTCAAAGTCAGCAAAATCGTGGGGCTTGCTGATGACATCAAACTGAATCTGGCAGTTACAGATCTTAGAATTGAAGCACCGATTCCGGGGAAGGCGGCAGTCGGAATTGAAGTTCCGAATGCTGAAAATTCAGCGGTTATGCTGCGTGATCTTCTGGAAGCAAAGGAATTTCAAAACAGTGATTCTAAAATTACGTTTGCAGTGGGCAAGGATATAGCCGGAAAGGTTGTTGTTGCAGACATTGCCAAGATGCCCCACCTGCTTGTTGCCGGTTCTACGGGATCTGGTAAATCTGTCTGTATCAATACGTTGATCATGAGTATTATTTACAAATCCAATCCGGATGATGTCAAATTGATCATGGTTGACCCGAAGGTAGTAGAGCTAAGTGTTTACAATGGCATTCCGCATCTTCTGATTCCGGTTGTCACTGACCCGAGAAAAGCTGCGGGAGCGCTGAACTGGGCAGTTGCTGAAATGATGAAGCGATATCAGTTGTTTGCAGAATATAATGTCCGTGACCTGAAAGGATTTAACGAAAAAATATCGAAGATAAAACCGGCTGAGGAAGAAATAGTGCCCGAGAAGATGCCAAAGATTGTTATTATTGTAGATGAGCTGGCAGATTTGATGATGGTTGCGCCTAAAGATGTGGAAGGCGCGATCTGCCGCCTGGCACAGCTTGCAAGAGCAGCAGGACTGCATCTGATTCTGGCGACCCAGAGACCATCAGTCAATGTTATAACAGGACTGATCAAGGCAAATATGCCGTCCCGGATTGCATTTGCCGTGTCATCCGGCGTGGATTCCAGAACGATCATTGACATGAATGGCGCGGAAAAGCTGCTGGGAAAGGGAGACATGCTTTTTTATCCGACTGGATATCCAAAACCTGTTCGTGTACAAGGCTCTTTTGTTTCTGACAAGGAAGTACAGAAGGTTGTAGATTATTTGATTGAAAATCACGGAAATGCAAATTACACGGATGAACTGGAAGCACATATGAATGCAGATATAGAAGCTGACGGTGCAGGGCAGACTACTGTGCCGGGAGGGGAAAGTACAGATGGCAGAGATAATTACTTCGCAGATGCGGGAAGACTGATCATTGATAAAGAGAAAGCATCCATAGGTATGCTTCAGAGAATGTTCAAAATTGGTTTCAACCGGGCGGCGCGTATTATGGATCAGCTTGCAGAAGCAGGTGTTGTCGGTCCGGAGGAAGGAACCAAACCACGAAAGGTACTTATGACAAAAGAGGAATTTGAACAATATTTACAAGAGAATAAATAGGAGGAAGACAGATGAAGACAGACATTCAGATTGCACAGGAAGCAAAGATGCTTCATATCAGAGAAGTGGCTGAGAAAGCTGGAATTGCCGAAGAATATTTGGAATATTATGGTAAATACAAGGCAAAGCTTTCCGAAGAATTCTGGGACAGGATCAAAGACAATGAAGACGGAAAGCTGGTGCTTGTAACAGCGATCAACCCGACTCCGGCAGGAGAGGGAAAGACTACGACAACTGTAGGGCTTGGACAAGCACTGGCAAAGCTGAATAAAAAAGCTGTGATCGCGCTGCGTGAACCGTCTCTTGGTCCATGCTTCGGTATCAAGGGCGGCGCAGCCGGGGGCGGTTATGCACAAGTAGTTCCTATGGATGATCTGAATCTGCACTTTACCGGAGACTTTCATGCTATTACATCTGCCAACAATCTGCTTGCGGCAATGTTGGATAATCATATTCAGCAGGGGAATGTGCTCAAGATTGATCCGCGTCAAGTAGTATGGAAACGTTGTGTGGATATGAATGACCGTGTTTTACGTAATGTGGTCGTAGGACTTGGTAATAAAATGGACGGTATGGTCAGAGAAGACCACTTTGTCATTACGGTAGCGTCTGAGATTATGGCAATTCTCTGTCTTGCCGACGATTTAGCCGACTTGAAACGACGGCTCGGAAGGATTATTGTTGCTTATAATTTTGCAGGGGAGCCGGTGACTGCCGATGACCTGCAGGCGACAGGAGCAATGGCTGCTCTGTTAAAAGACGCTGTCAAACCTAATCTGATTCAGACATTGGAGCACACACCGGCTTTGGTACACGGCGGACCGTTTGCGAATATTGCTCATGGCTGCAACAGCGTACGTGCTACAAAGATGGCGTTGAAAATGTCAGAAATTACGATTACGGAGGCTGGATTCGGAGCAGATCTGGGGGCAGAGAAATTTCTGGATATCAAGTGCCGTAAGGCAGGTTTAAAACCGGATGTAGTAGTTATTGTTGCAACTGTGCGTGCTTTGAAGTATAATGGTGGAGTTGCAAAAGCAGATTTGGGTGTGGAAAATCTGGAGGCTCTTGCAAAAGGAATTGTAAATTTAGAGAAACATATTGAAAATATTCAAAAGTATGATGTCCCGGTTGTTGTAACACTGAACTCCTTTATTACAGATACAGAAGCAGAGAATGAGTATATCCGTAAGTTCTGTGAACAGCGAGGCTGTGAGTTTGCCCTCTCCGAAGTCTGGGAAAAAGGCGGCGCAGGAGGAATCGCGCTGGCTGAGAAGGTACTGGAAACATTAGAGACAAAAGAAAGCCATTTCCATCCGTTGTATGCAGATGAGCTGACTTTAAAAGAGAAAATAGAGGTGATTTCTAAAGAAATTTATGGTGCACGTTCTGTAATTTATGAGCCGGCTGCTGAAAAACAGCTTGCGAAGATTGAATCTATGGGCTTTGGAAATGTACCGGTCTGTATGGCAAAAAATCAGTATTCCTTATCCGATGATGCGAAAAAACTGGGACGCCCGGAGAATTTTGACATTCATATCCGTGAGGTTTATGTCAGTGCGGGGGCAGGGTTTGTCGTTGCTCTGACAGGAGCGGTCATGACAATGCCGGGTCTGCCGAGGATTCCGGCGGCAAATAACATTGATGTGACAGATGAAGGTAAGATAACAGGTTTGTTTTAGATTTTAGATATAGGAGAATCGCATGACACAGATAATTGATGGAAAGAAAATCTCTCAGGATATCAAGGATGAATTAAAAGCAGAAGTGGCAGAGTTGAAAAAGACGGGCAGAGAAATCTGTCTTGCAGTTGTTCAGGTGGGGAAAGATCCGGCTTCCTGTGTATATGTCAATAATAAGAAAAAGGCATGTGCTTATGTCGGAATTCGTTCCGAAGCATACGAACTGCCGGAAACTGCAGCAGAAGAGGAACTGCTGGTACTGGTAGAACAGCTCAATAAGGACAGCGCTGTCAACGGAATTCTTGTTCAGCTTCCACTTCCGGCTCATATGGATGCAGATAAGGTGATCCGTACCATTTCACCGGATAAGGATGTAGATGGATTTCATCCGGTCAGTGTAGGAAGGCTCTGGCTTGGAGAAAAAGGATTTCTTTCCTGTACTCCGGCTGGAATTATTGAGCTTTTGAAGCGTTCGGGTATTTCCATTGCTGGAAAGCGTTGTGTCATTGTGGGAAGAAGTAATATTGTGGGAAAGCCTATGGCGGCTTTGCTTTTACGGGAAAATGCAACAGTTACAATAGCGCATTCACATACAAGAGATTTAAAAGAAGTTACAAAATGTGCAGATATTCTGATCGCTGCTGTTGGAAGGCGGCAGATGATCGATGATTCTTATATTAAGGACGGCGCTGTTGTGATTGATGTGGGTATGCACCGGAATGATCAGAATAAGCTGTGCGGCGATGTAGATTTTGATAAAGTAAAAGAGAAAGCATCTGCGATTACCCCGGTGCCGGGAGGTGTTGGACCGATGACAATCGCAATGTTGATGAACAACTGCGTAGAGACTGCGCGGTAACAGGAGGAAGTACTCGATGAGATGTGCAAATTGTGGTGCGGATATACCTGAAGGTATGCTCATCTGCCCCGATTGTAGGTGTGAAGTACAGATGGTGCCGGATTACAATCCGTTAGAAGACGTTCTTACCAGAGAGGTGAGAGGGTCTGTTGAGGGTGCCACGAGACCGCTTCGTACGGAGGATGTCCGCAGATATCGGGAACAGCTTGGACGGGAGGCTGGAAATGCGACCCGTGTTTTAAGCCAGGGAGAACTGGATAATATCCGTTCGGGACATCCGGCAAGACCAGTCAGACAGACAGAAGTCTGGAGACAGAACAATGGTGTGTCCAGAGTCCGTACAGTTAATGGGGTATCAAGGGACAGCAGAGAAATCCGTGACAGGCGGGGAACAGGGGAAATGCATTCTAATACAGGGCGTGTCCGCCAGAACACAGGCAGAGTTCGTCAGAATACTGGAAATGTGCGGCGGGAAACAGGACGTATCCGTCAGAATACAGGAGATTTAAGGCGGGATACAGAGGAAAGGCGCAGGCAACAGATGATCCGTAAGAAACGTGCTTTGAAAAAGCGCCGGCAGGCTGTGCTTACTGTGTTTTTGTTTATACTTGTTATTCTCGGCGCAAGTGGTTTTATTATTTACCAGAATTCTTACACAGGTGTGGTCAACCAAGGATACCGTGCATTGCAGACTGGAGAATACAGTTCTGCTGAGAAAGCATTTCAGAGAGCTATCCGAAAGGACTCCAAGAAAGCAGAGGCTTATACAGGGATGGCACAGATGTATATTCAACAGAAGACGGAAGATAAAGGAGAAGATATTTTCTTAAAGGCAATTGATGCCCAGCCGGCCAATGCCCAATTATATCAGGCAGCAATTGATTTCTATATTAAAACAGAACAAAAGGATAAGATTTCCAGTCTTTTAGAGGGTTGCGATGATAAGGTACTTGCTGCAGTAAGCGACTATGTATCTGAGATGCCGGTATTTAGTCTTGACGAGGGGACATATCCGGAGGTACAGCAGGTGACACTGACTGGAAAGGGAACCATTTATTATACAACGGATGATACAGAGCCAACGAAGTCCAGTACGAAATACAAAGAACCGGTGCTGTTGGACGAGGGTACAACGACAATCAGGGCCGTTGCTTATAATAAAAAAGGGATACCAAGTCTGATCGCTGTCAGAACTTATACGATTGAGATTCCAATTGAGGACGCTCCGGCGGTGACACCATCTACCGGACAGTATACAACAGCAACGCAGATTACCATACAGGTGCCGGATGGGTATAGGGCATATTATACGACGGACGGAACCACTCCGTCAGCTGGGTCCGCCTTATATACAGGACCGATTGATATGCCAGAGGGTACAACGATATTATCGGCGGTGCTGATCAGTGAGAGTGGTAAGATGACGCAGGTGACGAAACGGAATTATCTTTTGGAATATGAATAATTAAGAACCTCTTGTATTTATGAACAAAAATGCGAGAGGTTTTTTGTGCAATATTTAACTTGAAAAATATGTAGATTTGCTTGTTAAAAAAGGGACAGAGTGGTATAATTATAGCGTTAAAAAAATAACAAAACACTACATAAGGAGATGCATATCATGGGAAGATTTACTTTACCAAGAGACGTTTACCATGGAAAAGGATGTCTTGAAGAACTTAAGAACCTGAAAGGAAAGAAAGCGATCCTTGTTGTTGGCGGCGGTTCTATGAAGCGCCAGGGGTTCCTGGATAAAGCTGTGGACTATCTCAAAGAGGCAGGAATGGAAGTTGAACTTTTTGAAGGTGTTGAACCAGATCCGTCAGTTGAGACTGTAATGAAGGGCGCAGAAGCTATGCGTAAGTTTGAACCTGACTGGATCGTATCTATGGGCGGAGGTTCTCCGATTGATGCAGCTAAGGCTATGTGGGCATTCTATGAGTACCCGGATGTTACATTTGAAGACCTTTGCATTCCATTCAATTTCCCGGAACTGAGACAGAAAGCAAAATTCTGTGCAATTCCTTCTACATCTGGAACAGCTACAGAAGTAACAGCATTCTCAGTTATTACAAATTATCAGACAGGCGTGAAGTATCCGCTGGCTGATTTCAATATTACACCAGATGTTGCAATCGTTGACTCTGAGCTTGTTGAGGGACTTCCGGCTAAACAGGTGGCTTATACAGGTATGGATGCTCTGACACATGCGATCGAGGCTTATGTATCCACATTACATTGTGTATACACAGACCCGCTTGCCATCCAGGCAATCGAGATGGTATTTGATTATCTGCCTGCTTCTTACAGAGGCAATATGGATGCGAGAGCAGAGATGCACGATGCCCAGTGTCTTGCAGGTATGGCGTTCTCTAACGCACTGCTGGGTATTGTTCATTCCATGGCTCATAAGACAGGCGCGGCATTCTCAACAGGACATATTACACACGGCTGCGCTAACGCAATGTATCTTCCATATGTAATCAAATATAATGCAAAAGATCCTGTAGCAGCAAAACGCTATGCAGAGATTGCAAGAAAAACAGGACTTCAGGGAGCTTCTGAGAAAGCATTGATCAACAGTCTGTGTGAGAAGATTGATGAGTTCAACATTCAGCTTAACATTCCGAAGACTTTGAAGGAGTTCGGAATCATTGAAGAAGAGTTCAAAGAGAAGATTGCTAAGATTTCCGAGCTTGCAGTAGGAGATGCCTGTACAGGATCCAATCCGCGTGCAATTGACCCGGCTACAATGGAAAGACTCTTCACCTGTATTTATTATGGAACAGAAGTTGATTTCTAAAAGAAGCTGTCAGAGGCAAGTTCTTTAGAATTTGACAAAGCAGCGATTAAGGCAGGTATCGAAATGGATATCTGTCTTTTTTCCAGTAAAGAATACTTGCGTATTAATTGGGAATAGCGTATGATAATAAAAGGGTATTTATTTACAAAATACAAGGAGGAAGATCATGTATAAGATTCTAAAAGCAGAAAAACTGGCTGATAAGATTTATCTCATGGATGTGGAAGCACCGCGTGTTGCCAAACATTGTGAGCCGGGTCAGTTTGTGATTGTAAAGATGGATGATAAGGGAGAGAGGATTCCACTGACAATCTGTGATTATGACCGTGAAGCGGGTACGATCACAATTGTATTTCAGGAGGTTGGAGCGTCTACAGTGAAGATGTCCGCTTTAAAGGCAGGAGACACTTTCCGGGATTTCGTGGGACCTCTTGGATGTGCGTCTGAATTTGTGGAGGAAGACTTAGAATCCCTTAAGAATAAAAAGATGCTTTTCGTAGCCGGCGGTGTAGGAGCTGCTCCGGTATATCCGCAGGTAAAATGGCTGCATGAGCATGGAATCGAGGCAGACGTTGTACTCGGTGCCAAGACAAAGGATATGGTAATCCTTGAGAAAGAGCTGGATGCTGTTGCGGGTAATCTGTATGTAACAACTGATGATGGTTCCTATGGACGTTCCGGTATGGTAACGGCTGTCGTAGAAGATCTGGTACAGAATGAAGGCAAGAAATATGATGTCTGTGTAGCAATCGGACCGATGATCATGATGAAATTCGTATGTCTTCTGACTAAGAAGCTGGAGATTCCAACGATTGTCAGCATGAACCCGATCATGGTAGACGGAACCGGAATGTGCGGCGCATGTCGTCTGCAGGTTGGAGATGAGATTAAGTTTGCCTGTGTGGACGGACCAGAGTTTGACGGACATCTGGTAGATTTTGATCAGGCAATGAAGAGAAGCCAGACATATAAGACCGCAGAGGGACGTGCAATGCTGAAGCTTCAGGAAGGCGATACACATCACGGCGGATGCGGACATTGCGGAGGTGACAACTAATGGGAGATGTATTAAAGAAAGTACCGGTAAGAGAACAGGATCCAAAGGTGCGTGCAGCGAATTTTGAAGAAGTATGTCTTGGATATAATCAGGAAGAAGCAATGGAAGAGGCTTCCAGATGTATCAATTGTAAAAATGCGAAGTGTATTCAGGGATGTCCGGTATCTATCAATATACCTGGATTTATCAAAGAAGTAAAAGAAGGCAACATTGAGGAAGCATATAAAGTCATTGGTCAGGCTTCTGCACTTCCGGCTATCTGCGGACGTGTATGCCCGCAGGAATCCCAGTGTGAAGGTCAGTGTATCCGCGGCATCAAGGGTGAGCCGGTTTCTATTGGTAAGCTGGAGAGATTTGTAGCAGACTACGCTCTGGAACATGATATCAAGCCGATTGGCGCAGAAAAGATGAACGGACATAAGGTTGCCGTTATCGGTTCCGGTCCGGCAGGTCTGACTTGTGCAGGAGACCTTGCAAAGCTTGGATATGAGGTGACTGTATTTGAAGCTCTTCATGAGCTGGGCGGCGTGCTTGTATACGGAATTCCAGAATTCCGTCTTCCGAAGCAGAAGGTTGTTTCAAAAGAGATTGAGAAAGTAAAAGAATTAGGTGTTAAGTTCGAGACAAATGTTGTCATCGGCAAGTCTACAACGATCGATCAGTTAATCGAAGATGAAGGATTTGAAGCAGTATTTATCGGCTCCGGTGCAGGACTTCCGAAGTTCATGGGTATTCCGGGTGAGAATGCGAACGGTGTATTCTCCGCCAATGAATATCTGACAAGAAGCAACCTGATGAAGGCATTTGACGACAGCTATGATACGCCGATTTCAGCAGGAACAAAAGTTGCTGTAGTAGGCGGCGGTAACGTTGCAATGGATGCGGCAAGAACAGCGCTCCGTCTTGGTGCAGAAGTACATATCGTATACCGTCGAAGCGAAGAAGAGCTTCCGGCACGAGTGGAAGAAGTACATCATGCAAAGGAAGAAGGCATTATCTTTGATTTGCTGACCAATCCGAAGGAGATTCATGTAGATGATAAGGGAAATGTAACAGGTGTGACAGTCATTAAGATGGAACTTGGCGAGCCTGATGCTTCAGGAAGAAGACGTCCGGTTGAAGTTCCCGGTTCTGAATATACTATTGATGTAGATACTGTTATCATGTCACTTGGCACATCTCCGAACCCGTTAATTTCTTCTACGACAGAAGGTCTGGAGATCAACAAGTGGAAATGTATTGTGGCTGACGAAGATAATGGCAAAACATCCAAGGAAGGCGTATATGCAGGAGGAGATGCCGTTACAGGAGCCGCAACAGTTATTCTGGCAATGGGTGCAGGTAAAGCTGCTGCAAAGGGAATTGATGAATATCTGAGAGATAAATAAGAATGGAAGTATTTGGAAAGTGCGGGTGTGTGAATCATATCCGCACTTTTTAGAATAAGAATGTTCGGATAGCAAGGAGAGAAGGGTGAAGATCACAGTAATTACAGTCGGAAAAATAAAAGAAAAATATCTGCGGGACGCAATCGGAGAATACAGTAAACGGCTAAGTAAATATTGCAAACTGGAAATCGTAGAGGTGGCAGACGAAAAAACACCAGAGAATGCAAGTGAAACGGTGATAGAAATGATCAAATCTAAAGAAGCAGAGCGGATCGTGAAGTATTTCAAAGAGGATGCCTATATCATTACACTAGAGATTCAGGGAAAGCAGCTTACGTCAGAAGAACTGGCAGATAAGATTGACAGTCTTGGGATACAGGGAAACAGCCATATTATTTTTGTCATTGGAGGGTCGCTTGGTCTGGGCGGAGAGGCTCTTCAGAGGTCAGATTATGCGCTGAGTTTTTCAAAAATGACATTTCCCCATCAATTGATGAGGGTGATTTTGCTGGAACAGATTTATCGGAGTTACCGGATCATTAAACAGGAACCATATCATAAGTAAATGAGGTTTTTGACTCTGGTTATTATATATAGAATCCAAGTCCTTTAGAAAGGAAAAATTAAGAGATATTGAGCAATTACTTTGTAGTAATGCACACCTTTTATATAAACATGCCGTGAATGGAGGGGAAAAGTAATGAATAATTTTATCCCAAAAGAAATTCTTGACGAATTATCATATACATCTACATTAGGACAAAGTTTAAAACAGATTTCATTAAGTAAAACTCCTATTGACCGGATTATACAAGATATAGGAAGGTATAGAGCAAATTATGTAGATATTTTGGTTCAAGAAAATTTGATTGGATCAAGATTCAAAAGTGATGATTCTATATACAGAAAATTTGAGAAAACACTTCGTAATAAAGGTGGCTTTAAACAATGCTTCAATGATGTATTAGGGTTTCGGTTACATTTGGAAGAGTATCCAACGGAATTTCCAGATTATTTTCGTGTAGTGGATTTAAGAAATGGCAAACAGACAGATGATGGATATAGGGCGATACATCTGTACTATCAAAGAGATAACAGAGCATATCCGATAGAAGTTCAATTATGGTGTGGGGCGGACTTTCAATATAATATATGGAGTCATAAGTATATTTATAAATATGATAATGCGGATATTGGAAGAGCAATGTATCAATTGTATGTAGATAAAGAAATTCATACAGAATGGGATTTCATAGAAAAATTAGAAGAAATGCGAGGTGATAAAAATGGGAGATAAAAAGATATATGTTATTGCGAAAATATTTGATAAACAAGGCTGTATTGCGTATAGCTGCAAAACACCAAATGAAGCGAGATGCCTTCCGGGAACTTTAGAAGCAATACGCAAAAAAAATGTACAGATAGTAGTGTTAGATTCGCCAGAAATGTATCCAGAATATGCACCATACACCTATATTGATGATATGAAAACCTATATTGATAAGGTTGCTGAGTTAGAGGCGGTTTCTTAATATTTTAAGCAGAAACCTCACTTGCATCTGTTATGGAGAACCATATCATAAGTGAGTTATTACTTTTAATTAGAAACCTCTCAAAATTTGATTTATTCATAGTTAATTACCTATAGGAAGTATAAAAGTTATGTATTTCACATATAGATTATACTATGCTATACTTTTTTCAGAACGAAAAAGTATGGAGGTTATTATGAAGAAAGACTACAGTAAGTTATGGGTTTTGTTTAAGTCAATGTTTGTACTGAGTGCATGCACATTTGGCGGGGGATTTGTTATCGTATCTCTGATGAAGAAAAAATATGTAGAAGAGTTGAAATGGCTGGAAGAGGATGAGATGCTGGATGTGACTGCGATTACCCAGTCGGCGCCGGGACCTTTACCTGTCAACGCATCCGTGATCATCGGATACAGGATTGCGGGAGTTGTTGGTTCATTGACTGCAATTTTTGGAACAATTCTTCCGCCGATGGTCATTATTTCTGTTATCTCAGTGTTTTATGAGCAGTTTCGCACCAATCCCTATATCGGCACAGCACTGCAAGTGATGAGAGCCGGAGTTGCAGCCGTGATTTTCGATGTAGTATGGAATCTGGCACATAATGTATGGAATACAAAGAGAATATTGTACATTGCCATGATGATTACTGCCTTTATTGCAACTTATTTGTTAGATGTCAGTGCAATGATCATCATTCTGACCTGTCTTGGAATTGGGATTATTGACCTTCTGGTAAAAACATTCGGAATGGTTAGAACAAAGGATGGAGGGATTGTGTAATGCTATTATTCAAATTGTTTTTTGCTTTTATACAGGTAGGAATGTTCAGCGTTGGAGGCGGTTATGCGGCAATCCCTCTGATTCAGGATCAGATTGTAAATATTTATGGCATGATGACGTTGGAAGAGTTTTCAGACCTGATCACGGTTGCAGAGATGACGCCGGGACCGATTTCTATCAACTCTGCAACTTTCGTCGGAATGCGGATCGCAGGAATCCCCGGAGTTCTGTTGTGTTCGATCGGATGTATCATTCCATCGTTTTTCATTTGCCTGATCCTTGCTCATTTTTATTACAAATATAGGACGGTAAGCGGCGTGCAGGTTGTACTTGGCGCAATGCGTCCCGCAGTTGTAGCGCTGATCGCATCTGCGGGGGCATCTATTTTGCTGTTGGGACTCTTTCAGGCAGAACTTCAGGAGGTGGTATTGAGTAATATCCGCTGGGTAGAATTGGGAATTTTTGCGGCCGCGCTGTATATCCTGCGGAAATATAAAGCAAGCGCGATCGCGATCATTCTGGGAAGCGGAGTTGTGGGAACCGCCATTTATGCGATTATGGGGGCAGTAATATAGGTGATATAAAAACAGAAAAATCGTTTCACATGATTTTTAACATAGGAAAGGGAAAAGGGATCGGGTTATGACGATACGGCATTTATCAATTTTTACAACGGTAGCGGATGCAGGAGGCATGAGTAAAGCGGCGAGAATATTGCATATTTCCCAGCCAAGTATCAGTCAGGCGATTGCAGAGTTAGAGCGGCATTATGGAGTAAAATTATTTGAACGTCTGTCTCAAAAGTTATATCTGACGAAAGAAGGAGAGCTTATGCTCTCTTTTTCCCGTCATATTCTGGATTCCTTTTGGCAGCTGGAAGCTGCTATGGATCAGGCTGGAAAGCAGTATCATTTGAATATCGGCTGTAGTGTAACTGTGGGAACCTGCCTGATACATGAGATATTAGATGAAGCCAAACGACAGATGCCAAGCTGCAGGTTTGATGTGATTGTTACTAATTCCTCTGAAATTGAACAGGCAGTTCTGTGTAATCAAGTGGATCTGGCAATTGTAGAGGGAACCATTCTAAATGAGAATCTTTTCGTGACTCCGGTGTGTGAAGATGAGCTAGTCATCGTATGCGGCAGGGAACATCCGCTTTCAAAAGAACCGGTTGTTACGCTGGACATGCTTCAGGGACAGGATTATGTCAGCCGTGAGAGCGGAAGTGTACAGCGCAACCAGCTCGAGCAGTTATTTGATGAACAGGGGCTTTATTTGAATAGGACATTTTGCAGTACAAATACGGAATCTATTAAAAATGCAGTGACCCATGGACTGGGCATTGCCGTTTTCTCAAAAAGGATGGTAGAGCAGGAAATAAAAGATGGAACAATGATCGTTTTGCCGCTCAAAGATATTTGTGTAAAACGCAGTTTCAATCTTGTTATTCATAAGAATAAATATGTATCAAAACAAATCCGGGTGATACAAGAACTTTTGCATTGTGATGTGGAAGTTTAAACCGGAAATTAATTTCTTGACGAATGCTCCTTCATTCTTTATAGTAGAGTCATAAAAAGCATGTAGAAAAGGAGAGAAACAGTTATGGTACATCATATTGTAATGTGGAAATTTAAACCTGAAATTACAGAGGAGCAAAAACCGGCTCTGAAAAAAGCAATGGCGGAAAATCTGACCGCTCTTGTGGGAAAAGTGCCCGGACTTTTGTCGCTGGACTTTGTAGATAATCCGCTTACTTCCAGTACCCATGACATTGCACTTGTCAGTACACTGGAAAGTGCAGAGGATATTGGGGTATATGCTGTGCATCCGGCGCACATGGCAGCGGCAGATACTTATATAAGACCTTATGTAACAGAACGTGCATGTCTGGATTATTAAGGGGAATTTGTATATAAATCATTGTAATAACAGACTATAGCATCAAACAAAACAAGGAGAAAAGATTATGATTTGGATTATAATTCTTACCATCGTTGTACTGGCTGTTATCTGGCTCATCAGCTCTTACAACGGTTTTGTAACACTTCGAAATAAGACAGAGGAAGCATTTTCCGCAATGGATGTATCATTGAAGAAACGCTATGACTTGATTCCAAATTATGTAGAAACAGTTAAAGGGTATGCAAAGTACGAATCTGAAACACTGGAAAAGGTTGTGAATGCACGAAACATGGCATTGACAGCGACTACACCGGAGGAGAAGATCGAGAACGACAACCTGCTGACAGGAAGTATGCGTTCTTTATTTGCAATTGCAGAGAGCTATCCGGAATTAAAGGCAAATACTAATTTTGTAGAGCTTCAAAGACAGCTTTCTAATATTGAAGAAGAGATTGCAGGAGCTCGCCGGTATTATAACGGTGTTGTGAACAAATTCAATACAAAAACGGAAGTGTTTCCAGGCAGTCTGGTCGCTGGAATGTTCGGTTTCCACAGAAAACCATTATATGAAGTTCGGGATATACAGGAACGTGATAATGTAAAAATATCTTTTTAATATTCATAATCCACGGTGCAATACAACATCCGGCGGTGGATGTAAAGTGTGGTTTTACGGCTGCACTGTTACGAGATGTATAGAAATAAGAAAACGAAACTGAATGAGGGAGTATATGAAAGTTTATTTTAGAAATTATCGGAGAAGCTTTGTTTATCTTGCAGTCTGGATTTTACTTTTTTTTACAAGCGGTAATTTGAGTCTGATGGGTCTGTTTTCTTCATCAAATGGTGGGCAGGAGACCGTGATAGAAGATGTGTATATGACTACAACGGGATATCATACACAGATTCAGATAGGGGAAGATAATTCCTATTTGGTTTCTGAAGAAATCCATGTAGATTTTCAGAATCCCCGGCATGGGATTTACCGCTATGTACCGCAAAAAGGGATTGTTACAGAGATACGGGAGGATGGAAGTATTGCTGAGATTCCGTATTATGCACAATTTGATTCTAAGAAAACGCAGGCTTCCGTACCCATAGAGGTCAGTACGGATAACGGCAACAAGGTGTTTCGTCTGGGGAGTGCCGACGAAATTGTTGTTGGCGCTCAGGAATATCAATTACAGTACGATGTAACTCCGGTTACCGGTAAAGGCTATAACAATGCTTATTACAACATTTTTCCAACAGGATGGCAGAATCAGATTCCTGTGGGAAGTACATTTTCCATTTCATTTCCGAAAAAAATCAATACGGATTCCTTACAGATATATTGCGGTCGTTATGGTGAACGTATGGATGGCAGGGAGATTGTACGTCTGACATGGAATGGCAATACTGTATCCGGCGAACTTTTACAGGAGCTTCCGGTTGGAACAGGAATGTCCTTTTATGTTACTCTGGAGGAAGGGTATTTTACTGCCGTAAATACAACAAGACCGATAAATCTGCTGCTGATCTTGATTTCCGGCGGCGCCGTTCTGGTTATGGCTGTCATGTTTTTCTTCTTTGGAAGGGACAAACAGATTATTCCATCCATACAGTTCCATCCGCCCAGCGGGATGGACAGTGCGGCAGTGGGGTATATTATAGATGGGAATGTATCTGATACTGATACCATATCATTGCTTCTTTACTGGGCAGATAAAGGGTATTTAAAAATCCGGGAGACACAAAAATCCACACTTGCTTTCACAAAATTGGGAGATCTGCCGGACGATGCACCGGAGTATGAGAAGACTTTGTTTGACGGGATTTTTGGGAAATATGCTCCTGTGGGCGAGGATGTGGTTCTTTCCAGTCTGAAATATAAGACAGCAGATATTTTTGCCAAAACTAAGAAACAGATTGCAAAAAATTACTCTCACAGAGTGTATACGGACAGTTCTAAGATTGCCCGTGCAGTAAGTTCTATATTAAGCGGCATCCCATTCGTTGGGTTTACTATCAGTCTGGTCATGTATACAACTGCCAATGGACTGGTATTCCTGCTGTCGGTTCTTTATTTGATTGGTATGCTTCTTTTCAACCAGACTGTGGATTACTGGTATTCCAGGGCGAGGAGTC
The DNA here is from genome assembly GCF_943193195.1 of Mediterraneibacter agrestimuris. Taxonomy (GTDB): domain Bacteria; phylum Bacillota; class Clostridia; order Lachnospirales; family Lachnospiraceae; genus Schaedlerella; species Schaedlerella agrestimuris. Next base: position 75,912 of record NZ_CALPDG010000002.1, read on the forward strand.
CTCGGTTGGCCATGGGAAGTGTGGCAGTAGCAATGAGCGTGACTTCTGTGGCATCACTGGTTTTGGTTTATGGAATCGAAATGCTTCGCGGAAATCTTCTCAATTTATTTCCGGGACTTGCGGCAGCTTCTGTAACATCCCTTGCCGGGCTTATACTTACGGGATTTATGAAGAAGCGGACAGAGGAATGTGTGGAATGGATGGGATATCTGGTCGGTCTGCGAGATTTTATCGAAACAGCAGAACTGGAACGTATGAAAGTAATCGCACAGGATTCGCCCCAGTTATTTTATCATATTCTGCCTTTTGCTTATGTGTTTGGCCTGTCAGATATTTTACTGGATAAGATGAAAGACCTTACTCTGCCGGCGCCCGAATGGTATGAGACGAGAAGCGGTAATAGGACGTACTTTGATTATTATATGATGCGCCATATGCTGCACGGTGATATGAAACATATAACAACAACAATTTCTACACCCAGACCGCCGCAGTCTTCAGGAGGTTCTTCCGGAGGGACCAGGGGCGGCGGGTTTTCCGGCGGAGGTTTCGGCGGCGGAGGGGGCGGCAGCTGGTAGCAGCTGCGGAGAGTTTAACATAAAGGCTGTTCAGAGCAGAAACAATGACTGTTTTGTGACCGCCTTTCTTTTTATATAACAGGGTTGAAAAATTGTGGAGATTACTATGGATTATAAACTGTTAATGAATACGGCGGTTCTGGCGGGAGTCACGATGTTAAAAAGCGGTGCGGAGACTTACCGGGTGGAGGAGACGATTGTCCGTATTTTAAAAACCGCTAATGTGGAGACTGTGGAAACTGTTGTACTGACCACAGGTATATTTGTGACACTGGACAACCCCGACATGGAAAACATTTCCGTAATTAAACGTGTGGAGAGCCGGGGAACAAATCTGAACCGGATTGGGTGTGTCAATTCCATATCGCGCCGTTACTGTGCCGGGGAGATGACGCTGGAAGAGGCTTATACAGAGCTGAAAGCAATAGGGGGCAGACAGTACAGAAGAGTGATATACAATCTGGCAACAATTGGTGTCTGTGCCGGATTTGCACCGTTGTTTGGCGGAAGCTTCCCTGAAATCGGCGGAGCCGCCCTGGCAGGGGTGACACTGGCGCTGGTTACTACGATTGGAAAATATTTACGGATACAGGGATTTCTTTTAAATGTTTTCAGTGCGTTTGGAGCCGCATTGACTGCGATTTTCTTAAAATCAATATTTCCGGGTCTGCATATGGATACTGTCATCATCAGCAGTATTATGCCTATCGTACCCGGTGTGGCGATTACTTACGCAATCCGTGATTCCCTGCAGGGAGACTATCTGGCGGGAGCAGCCCGGTCTATGGAGGCCTTTATGACCGCGGTGGCGATTGCACTAGGCGTGGGTATGGGAATGGCCGTTACGGGAATTTTACAGCCGGGAGGTGGATTGTTTTGAATATTATAAATCTGGTTCTGGGAACTGTGGGAAGTTTTATTGCCATCGCATGTTTTGCAGTACTATTGGAATGTCCGAAGAAGCATCTGCCTTATGCCGGAATCATTGGTGCAGTCGGAGGCGGAGTTTATTTATTATGTATGGAATGTGAGATGGGAGCAGTTATTGCATCCTTTTTATCAGCGCTGGTGATCGCTTTTTTGTCACATACATTTGCACGGGTGCTGTATGCTCCGGTCACTATTTTCCTGATTCCGGGAATACTGCCGACCGTTCCGGGAGCGGGGATGTACCGGATCGTCTATTATATTATGGCCGGAAAGAATGGAACGAGCGCCTATTATCTGGTTCAGACTTTGGAAATAGCAGGGATGATAGCGTTGGCAATTTTTTTGGTGGGAACATTTTTTAAGGTGTTAAAGCAAATTAACTGGAAAGTCTCAAATAAGTAATGGAGTAAGTAACACAGAGCAAGAATATGGAGTAAAGGGAAAAGGAAGACAGATATGACGGGAAAAGAACAGAAAGACAAAATCAGGAAGGTGAGAAAAAGACTTGAGTGTCTTCCTGAGGAAGATTACAAAGCGTTCAATCAAAAATTACTGCCAGGGGTGGAGCATATACTTGGCGTGCGTATTCCAGCCATTCGGATCATCGCAAAGGAGGTTGTAAAAGGAGATTTTTATGAATATCTGAATGAGGCAGAGGACGGTGTCAACGAATCCTCTTATCATGAAGAACTGATTCTGTTGGGGCTCATCCTCGGTTACGCAAAGATGGATAAAAAGGAGCGGACCGTTTATCTGGATACATTTGTGCCGAAAATCAGTAACTGGGCAATTTGTGACACTTGTACCATGAATATGAAGTTTATGCAGAAGGAGCAAGATTACTGGTATTCATATATTTTGAAATACAAAAGCAGCAATTCGGAATTTGAGCTTCGTTTTTTGTTGGTTGCGCTGTTGGCACATTTTATTGACGAAGAGCATATCGATGACATTTTGCATATCTGCAACGTGGTGCATCATAACGGCTATTATGTAAAGATGGCTGCGGCATGGCTCGTCTCAATCTGTTATATCAAATTCCCAGAGAAGACAGGAAGATTTCTTGAAAATAATGAGATGGATGATTTTACACATAATAAGTCTATTCAGAAGATACGGGAATCTTATCGGGTGAGTAAAGAAGAGAAGGAGCGATTAAATCTATTAAAACGGAAAGAGTTACCGTAAAAAATCGGAACAGCATATCTGTTTTATGCGGGTGGTTATAGCAATCGTTTCTTCTGATTTATAAGCGCACGGGATAAGTATACATAAGTAGAGAAATAAATCTAAAAAATTTTTAGATTTTCTGAAAAAGAGTTTGTATAAAAGATGTATTTTGGCATTGCCTGTCTATCTTTTTTCATGTATAATACCCAATTGAAAATATTGTGAGTGAAGACAGGAGGAAGACAGATGACAAAGAGAAATGACATCCACAAAGTACTGATCATCGGTTCCGGCCCGATTATTATCGGACAGGCTTGTGAGTTTGACTATTCCGGCACACAGGCTTGTAAAGCATTGAAAAATCTGGGATACGAAATTGTATTGGTGAATTCCAATCCGGCAACGATTATGACTGACCCGGAGATTGCTGACGTTACTTATATTGAACCATTGAATGTAAATAGATTAGAGCAGATTATTGCAAAGGAAAGACCAGATGCCTTATTGCCGAATCTCGGCGGACAATCCGGTCTTAATTTATGCTCCGAATTAGCCGAAGCAGGTATTTTAGAGAAATATAACGTAGAAGTCATCGGAGTCCAGGTTGACGCGATTGAACGCGGCGAAGACCGCATCGAGTTCAAGAAAACGATGGACAGCTTAGGCATTGAGATGGCAAGAAGCGAAGTTGCCTATACAGTAGACGAGGCTCTGGCAATCGCTGATGAACTGGGATATCCGGTCGTTCTTCGCCCTGCTTATACAATGGGCGGCGCCGGCGGCGGGCTGGTATACAATATCGATGAGTTGAAGACAGTCTGTGCCCGTGGTTTACAGGCAAGCCTTGTAGGTCAGGTGCTTGTAGAGGAATCTATCTTAGGCTGGGAAGAACTGGAACTTGAGGTTGTACGTGATTCAGAAGGCAATATGATTACCGTGTGTTTTATTGAGAACATCGATCCTCTTGGCGTTCACACCGGAGATTCTTTCTGTTCTGCACCGATGCTCACTATTTCAGAAGAAGTACAGAAGCGTTTGCAGGAAAAATCACATAAAGTTGTAGACTCTGTCCAGGTAATCGGCGGCTGTAATGTACAGTGGGCACATGACCCGAAGACAGACAGAGATATTATTATCGAGATCAACCCGAGAACTTCCCGTTCCTCCGCCCTTGCCTCTAAGGCTACTGGATTCCCGATTGCCCTTGTATCTGCAATGCTGGCAACAGGACTGACATTGAAGGATATTCCGTGTGGAAAGTACGGCACACTGGACAAATATGTGCCGGATGGAGATTACATTGTGATTAAGTTCGCACGCTGGGCATTTGAGAAGTTCAAGGGTGTAGAAGACAAACTGGGTACACAGATGCGTGCAGTCGGTGAGGTTATGAGCATCGGTAAGACATTCAAAGAAGCATTCCAGAAAGCTATCCGTTCACTGGAGACAGGACGCTTTGGACTGGGACATGCAAGGGATTTTGACGGCAGAAGCAAAGAAGAACTTCTGAAACTGTTGATCCATGCTACAAGCGAGCGATATTTCGTGATTTATGAGGCTTTGAGAAAAGGCGCCACAATTGAAGAAATCCACGAACTGACTAAGGTAAAACATTATTTCCTTGAGCAGATGAAGGAACTGGTGGAAGAGGAAGAGACTCTGCTCTCATTTAAAGGACAGCTTCCGGCAGATGAAGCGCTGGTTTCTGCAAAGAAGAACGGATTCTCTGACAAGTATTTAAGCCAGATTTTAGAAGTAGATGAGGAAGACATCCGCAATAAGAGAATCAGTCTTGGTGTAGAAGAGGCATGGGAAGGCGTTCATGTAAGCGGAACAAAAGACAGAGCATATTATTACTCTACCTACAATGCCAAAGATAAGAATCCCATCAGCACAGGAAAGCAGAAGATTATGATCTTAGGCGGAGGACCGAACCGTATCGGACAGGGAATCGAGTTTGATTACTGTTGTGTACACGCTTCTCTGGCGCTTAAGAAGCTTGGATTTGAGACAATTATTGTAAACTGCAATCCGGAGACTGTTTCCACAGACTATGATACTTCAGATAAGTTGTATTTTGAACCGTTGACACTGGAAGATGTTCTGAGCATTTACAAGAAAGAACAGCCGGTAGGCGTGATCGCACAGTTTGGCGGACAGACACCGCTTAACTTGGCTGCTGATCTTGAGAAAAATGGTGTGAAGATATTAGGAACCGCTCCGTCCGTTATTGATCTGGCAGAGGACCGTGATCTCTTCCGTGAAATGATGGACAAACTGGAGATTCCGATGCCGGAGTCCGGAATGGCAGTAAACGTAGAGGAAGCGTTGGCGATCGCTGAGAAAATTGGTTATCCGGTAATGGTCCGTCCTTCTTATGTACTGGGCGGACGCGGTATGGAAGTTGTATATGACGCGGAAAGTATGGCTGGATATATGGAAGCTGCTGTCGGTGTAACGCCGGACCGTCCGATTCTGATCGATCGTTTCTTAGGACATGCAACAGAGTGTGAGGCGGATGCGGTAAGTGACGGAACCCATGCATTTGTTCCGGCTGTAATGGAGCATATTGAGCTGGCAGGAGTTCATTCCGGAGACTCTGCATGTATCATCCCGTCCAAACATATTTCTGAAGAAAATGTAAAGACAATTAAAGAATACACAAGAAGAATCGCAGAAGAAATGCATGTCAAAGGTCTGATGAATATGCAGTATGCCATCGAGAACGGCAAAGTATATGTGTTGGAAGCAAATCCACGTGCATCCAGAACCGTACCACTTGTTTCTAAGGTATGCAATATCCGTATGGTGCCGCTGGCGATTGAGATTGTGACAGCAGAACTGACTGGAAAGCCTTCACCGGTTCCGGCGCTGAAAGAACAGAATATTCCGTATTATGGTGTGAAGGAAGCTGTTTTTCCATTCAATATGTTTCAGGAGGTAGACCCGCTCTTAGGACCGGAAATGCGTTCTACAGGAGAAGTATTAGGTCTGTCCAAGTCCTTCGGAGAGGCATTCTATAAGGCACAGGAGGCGACACAGACGAAATTACCGCTTGAGGGAACGGCTCTGATTTCTGTCAGCAACCGGGATAAAGGAGAGGTTGTAGAAGTAGCACAGGATTTTGCAGACGCAGGATTTGAGATCATCGCATCCAAAGGAACTGCAAAACTACTCAATGAGAATGGAATCAAAGCGGAGAGCATCAAAAAGCTGCAGGAAGGCCGTCCGAATATGCTGGATCTGATCACAAACGGTAAAATTGACATTATTGTCAATACTCCGTCAGGAAAAGAGAGCAAAGACGACGACAGCTATCTGAGAAAGGGCGCTATCAAGAAAAAAGTTCCGTATGTGACAACTATGGCGGCAGCGAAAGCAGCAGCAAGCGGAATCCGTGCGATTAAGAAAAATGGCAACAGCGAAGTAAAATCTATCCAAGAGATTCACAGCGAGATTACAGACAAATAGTTGTAGTTCAGCATGATTGCGGAATAGGACAAAAACGCCGCACATACACTTTTTATAAAAAGACGTATGTGTGGCGTTTTTATGAAACATGAAAAAGAAAGTGAACATTTGAAAGAACGACTTGTTTCTGCCGCAAATATGCCGAAAGACGTTGTTCTTGGTGCTTCGGTAATTACTGTTTTGGGAACAAGTGAAGTTTGTATTGAAAATTACCGCGGAATTATCGAATATACGGACACTTTGATCCGGGTACAGACAAAAGGGAAACAAATTCGGTTAAGCGGAAAGCATCTGCAGATAGAATATTATACAAATGATGAGATGAAAATTATAGGATGTATTTGTTCCTTTGAGTTTTGCTGACAGATAAGATATGGACACAAAACAAGTATGAGGCAGAAAGGAAACAGAAATTGTGATACAAAAAATCTTGCGTTATACACGTGGATATGTAAAAGTACAGGTGCAGGGCTATTCAACGGAACGTTTCCTGAACCTGTGCAGCCATCATCAGATTTATATATGGGGACTGGAACCAAAAGGCGATACATACGAATTGTATATGACTTTGCAGGGATTTCAAAAACTCCGCCCCCTTGCCCGCAAAACCCATACAAAGGTGACTCTTGTCCAACGATACGGCCTGCCTTTTTTTATTTACCGCAACCGGCAGAGACAGGCATTTCTGGCAGGTATCATTCTTTGTATCTGCCTGCTTTTTTGCTATTCCTCCTTCATCTGGGATATTCATTTTGAAGGAAATGAAAAGTGGACGAATGAAACACTGCTGGAGTTTTTGGAAACTAAAAATGTAACTCCTGCAATGCCAAAGCGTAAAGTAGATTGTTCGCAGATCGTAAAGGACATACGTGCACAATACAATGATATTGTCTGGGTTTCAGCATCCATTGACGGAAGCAGGCTGCGGATACAGATTAAAGAAAATGAAGATACTTTTCAGGAAAACGAGGAAGATATAAAGCAAAATACAGCCAGTGCCGTGTCTGGTCAAGTCAGCCAGGAAGAGAATGCCGGAAAAAAGGAAGATGGTAATTCCCTGCAGCCTACAGATCTGGTTGCGTCCGAAGACGGTATCATTACCTCTATGATCACACGCAGCGGTACACCTTTGGTTCATGTTGGTGATACAGTGAAAAAGGGCGATATTCTCGTTTCGGGAAGAGTTGAAGTCTTAAATGACGCAAAAGAAATCATTGATTATCAATACCGGGAATCAGATGCAGATATTTATGCAGATACGGAGATGATTTATCAGGATTCTATGCCTCTTACTTATCAGGAGAAGCATTATAATTCAAAAAAACAGAGAAAAGCATGGTATATCAAACTTGGTTCACGTATGATTTCTGTCGGTTTTACAAAAACTAAAGATCAAACATGTGAGTTGTATACTTCGGAACATCAGCTAAAACTGGGAGAGAGCTTTTACCTTCCGGTCTCCTATGGAGAAATCCATATAAAACCGTATACAACAAAACCGGAAAAATATACAAAAGAAGAGCTTCAAGTATGTTTGACGGAAAAATTTAACAGCTTTTTAGAAGATTTAACAGAAAAGGGTATTCAAATTTATAAAAATGATGTTAAAATACATGTGAGCGAAAATTCTGCCGCTGCAAAAGGCATATTATATCTGAACAAACCGATTACTGAAGCGGCGGATACGGAAATACTTGAAATTGAAAGGGACGAATTGAAATGAGTCTATCGGAACTAATGATCGATATACCGACAGAGCATGAACGAAATATATTCGGGCAATTTGACGCGTATGCGAAGAAGATCGAGCGTACTTTCTGCGTAACATTGATCGCACGGGACGGCGCGGTGAAAATATTAGGAGAACAAAAATATGCCGACAAGGCAAGGCGTGTTCTTACGCAGCTTGTGGAACTGTCTGCACGGGGCAATACTATTACCGACCAGAATGTAGATTACGCTATATCACTTGTATTTGAGGATAATGAAGAGAAAATTGTAGAGATTGATAAAGATCTGATCTGCCACACTTTACAGGGAAGACCAATCAAACCAAAGACACTGGGACAGAAGAAATATGTGGATGCCATCCGCAAAGATATGATCACCTTCGGGCTGGGACCTGCGGGAACCGGTAAGACGTATCTGGCGATGGCGATGGCGATCACTGCATTTAAAAGTAATGAGGTGGAGCGGATCATTCTGACCCGTCCCGCGATCGAAGCCGGAGAGAAGCTGGGATTCCTTCCCGGGGATCTGCAAAGCAAGATCGATCCGTATCTTCGGCCATTATATGACGCCCTTTATCAGATTATGGGAGCGGAGAGCTTTATTAAGAATTCTGAAAAGGGACTGATAGAGGTAGCGCCCCTTGCCTATATGAGAGGACGTACACTGGACAATGCATTTATCATACTGGATGAGGCACAGAACACAACGCCCGCACAGATGAAAATGTTTCTGACCCGTATCGGATTCGGCTCCAAAGTGGTCATTACCGGTGACTCTACACAAAAGGACTTACCGGCGGGCACTGTATCCGGTCTGGATGTGGCAGTGAAGGTTGTGAAGAATCTGGATGATATCAGTATCTGTACACTGTCCAGTAAGGACGTTGTGCGTCATCCCCTTGTACAAAAGATTGTCAAAGCATATGAAGAGTACGAGAAGAAAGGAATGCGAAGCCCTAAGGGCGGCAAACGGAATTAATCATGAGTTTATATGTGGAAGAGGAAGGAAGTCTGGTATTGCCGGAAGATGTAGATGCAGAAAATACGGCTGAAATGGTCATAAAAGCCGCGCTTGATTATATTGGCTGTCCTTATGAAGCGGAGGTCAATCTTCTTTTGACAACAGATAATGAGATACAGGAAATGAACAAAATGTTCCGGGAATTGGACAAGTCTACGGATGTCCTTTCTTTTCCTATGCTGGAATATGAAATCCCGGGGGAATTTGAAATTTTTGAAAAACAGGCAGAGGATGCCTTCAATCCGGAATCGGGAGAACTGATGCTGGGAGATATTGTGATTTCCAAAAATAAGGTGATCGCACAGGCAGAGGCTTACGGACATTCTCCGAAAAGAGAATTTGCCTTTTTGATCGCACACAGTATGCTTCATCTATTTGGCTTTGACCACATGGAAGAGGACGAACGTGTTGTTATGGAGCAAAAACAACGGGAAATCATGGAAAAAGTACAAATCCCGCGAGAATAAATGGAGGAAATAAATGGCTGAGCCACAGATGAACCACAAAAGAAAAAAGAAGGATGATTTCCTGATGCAGGGAATGATTCTGTCAGTTGCGATGGTGGTGACAAAAGTCATCGGTGTTGCATACCGAATCCCGCTGACCAATATTCTCGGGGACGAGGGAAACGGATTTTACGGTTATGCCTTTGAAGTATATGCGATGGCATTGATGCTGTCCAGCTTAAGTCTCCCAACGGTAGTTTCCAAACTGGTTTCTGCAAGAATTGCAATGGGGCAGAGACGCAATGCATTTCGTGTATTTTTATGCTCCATGGCTTTTTCTCTGGCAGTGGGAGTTTTTATTTCACTGGTGATTTTTTTCGGGGCTGGCGCGATTTCTTCAAATATTATGAAATCTCCTTTGAGCATATATGCCCTTAGAGTATTGGCGGTGGGATTGTTTATCGTTGCTGTGCTGGGAGTTTTAAGAGGATATTTTCAGGGATTGGGAAGCATGATGCCGACGGCGGTTTCTCAGATTATTGAGCAGTTGGTTAATGCAGTTGTCAGTATTGCCGGCGCAAGTATTTTATATAAGATTGGAATGAAAGCCGGAGAAAAAAACGGGGAAGAGCTATTAGGTCCGGCTTACGGAGCGGCGGGAGGAACCCTTGGAACAGTAATAGGGGCAGTATCTGCACTTTTATTTTTGTTGTTTTGTTTTTATATGTTCAAAGGAAATATCAAACGTGGAATTGCAACAGACAGGTCACGTAAAAAAGAGCGGTATCAGAGAATTTTAAAAATTCTGATTCTGACCAGTATTCCGATTATTTTCAGCACGGCTATTTATAATATCAATCAGATTTTGGACTTAAAGATTTTTAACGACATTATGTCAGCTCAGGGATTTACAGAAAAAGAATATATGGCAATGCAGGGAATATATACAGGTAAATATAATCCACTGATCAGTGTGCCTCTGGCAGTGGCAAACGGTCTGGCAGCTTCAGTAATTCCTAGTATGACCAAGGCTGTTACGACAGGAGAAAGAAAGCAGATTTATAGTAAAATTGATCAGACAATCCGTTTTACACTGATGATCGCAATTCCATGTTTTGTTGGATTTGTTGTTCTGGCATCTCCGCTGATGGTTCTCCTGTATAATGACGCAAGTAAAACCCCGGCTCTTATGCTCGCGCTGGGAGCGGTGACAGTTGTGCTTTATTCTTGGTCAACGGTATCCAATTCTATTTTACAGGGACTGGATCAGATGACTACGGCAGCAAAAAATGCAGGAATTTCACTTGTTGTACATCTTATAGCATTGTATTTGATGCTGGTTGTATTCAAATGGAATATTTACGCACTGGTAATCAGCAATATTGTGTTTGCTCTGTGTATGTGTCTGCTAAATGACCGGGCAATACATAGGACATGCGGGTATGAGCAGGAGATAGACCGGACATTTATCAAACCATTGATTGCCGCTGTACTCATGGGAATCGTAACATATATTGTTCACCTGATTCTGGATATCTTTATCGGTGGAAGATTTATCCCGGCGATCATCGCAGTTCTTGCGGCAATGGTTGTATATGCGGTCGGGGTTTTGAAGCTGGGTGTTCTTTCCCGCGCGGATATCAAAGATTTGCCTCAGGGACACCGGATTTACAGAATCTGCAGAAAGCTGCATCTTTTGCCTGACAGATAAATATAAGACCGCAGTTTGGCATGGATGTTTCATCAGATAATGTATAAAACTATACGGAAAAACCAATACTGTAGAAAAAAGGAGTGAAGTCCTGATGAAAAAAAGCTACTGTATTGGTTTTTTTGCGGCTGTTTTTTTGTTTGTATTCTGTCTGGGGGTTGGTTATCAGCTCAGCTATCAATATGTGATGGAACGGCAGGAGGCCCGCCTTAAAGAGGAACAAAGAGTAGAGACTGTAACGACAAAAGGAGAAGCGCAGAAAAATGATGGATATTATGTGATGGAACTGCACGGATATGTAGTAGTTTATTTGAGTGATAAAGAAACTCTGTATGAAATGACGGAAATCAGCATGCTGGATTTGCCGGAGGAAGTGCAGGAAGAGGTACGTACGGGGAAATATCTTGAAACAACACGGGAATTATATGGTTTTTTGGAAAATTATTCAAGTTAATGTTGTATTATCAACTCGATTGTCCGGTCTGTAAAAGTTTTCAGTAACTATTCAGCCTTTCGGCTTCATAGTCACTAAAAAACGTCCACTGGACGTTTTTGTCGTATGCATGGCAACTGAATCCGCCCTATTTTAAGTTCACCTACGGTGAAAGGGCAGATTCTATTTCTCCAGCACACGTTTTTACAGAGTTTGCAGCAAGTGCAAACTCCTATGCTGAACTGTAAAAGTTTTCTCACAGTGAAACTCCCAAACCGTAATGGTGTTTTTTGTCTCGTGTGATTGAATTTTCTCTATGAGGAGGGTAGACGAATACCTGAAAATAGTGTAAGATATCTTTGCAGAAAGCGAGGATATTTGATTATGGACGAACAAAAAATTAAGAGAATAAATGAATTGTATAGAAAATCAAAGGCGGAAGGGCTGACAGAAGCGGAAAAGAAAGAGCAGAAGCTTCTCCGGCAGGAGTATCTGGATACGATCCGCCGCAACTTAAGAGGACAGCTTAATAATATCGACGTTCAGCAGAAGGACGGAAGTATTATCAATCTAGGTGAGAAATTTGGAAACAAAAAGGGAAATTAGAAAGAACGCTCTGGAAAGGCGGAAAGCGCTTCCGTTGGATATCCGCCGGGAGTATAGCCACATCATCACCGAACGGGTGCTTTGTCATCCGTTTTTTCAATGTGCGGATATAGTATTTTGTTATGTGACATTCCGTGAGGAAGTGGATACAAAAGATATAATCCATTCAGCTTTGAAAATGGGGAAAACTGTGGCAATTCCGAAAGTCCTTGGGGAAAACCACATGGAATTTTATAAGATTAGCAGCATGAATGACTTAACCCCCGGATATCAGGGGATTCTGGAACCAAATACGGAGCATCTGCAAGACCGAATCATTCCTATATCCCCGGAAGAAGTAGATACAGGTCGCAATATGGAAAAACTTCCGGTGATACTCTTACCCGGATCCGCTTTTGATAAGGCTGGCCGCCGGATTGGATACGGAGGCGGATTTTATGATACATATCTGTATACATATCCACGTTTTCGGAAAATCGGACTTGCCTTTTCCACTCAGTGTGTAGATGAAATTCCTGTGGAAGAGCATGATGTTGGTGTAGATGTAGTTGTGACAGAACAGGGAGTATTGAGAAAGGGTGAGGTGCATGCAGACAGGACTGCCGAATGATCCGGTGATGCTATTAAGTGTTGTGAATACCAAATTAAGAGACTACTATTCATCATTGGACGAGCTTTGTAAAGGGCTGAACGTGGAGAAAGAAGAACTGACCGAGAAACTTTCCATGATCGACTATGTATATGATGAAAATAGAAACCAATTTGTGTGATAAAAAGGATGAATGAAGATGAATGAACTGGAATACATAAATACAGGCGTTCCCCAAGAGGAACCGCAGCGTCAGTATTATTTTATGAAAAAGGGAAGGGAGCTGGCAGAGGAACTTTCCAGACAAGCCGGACGGAAGCTTACTTTCTGTGTGACCACCTTCGGCTGTCAGATGAATGCCCGGGATTCTGAAAAGCTGACCGGAATTTTAGAACAGATGGGATATGTGGAAGAACCGGAGGAAGAGAAAGCGGACTTTGTCATTTTTAATACATGTACAGTGCGTGAGAATGCAAATATGCGTGTATACGGACGGCTCGGACAGCTCAGCCGGATGAAAAAAAAGAATCCTTATATGATGATCGGGCTGTGCGGATGTATGATGCAGGAGCCGGAGGTAGTTGAAAAGATTAAAAAAAGCTACCGTTATGTGGATTTGATTTTCGGCACACATAATATTTATAAATTCGCGGAACTGATCGTTACCCGTCTGGAATCGGGGCGGATGGTCATTGATATTTGGAAAGATACAGACAAAATTGTTGAAGACCTGCCGAATGAACGGAAATATTCTTTTAAGTCCGGCGTCAATATTATGTTTGGCTGCAATAACTTTTGCAGCTATTGTATCGTGCCCTATGTGCGTGGCAGAGAGAGAAGCCGGAATCCGAAAGATATTGTCCGTGAAATCGAACGGTTTGTGGCAGACGGTGTTGTGGAAGTAATGCTTCTCGGGCAAAATGTCAACTCTTACGGCAAGACACTGGATGAGCCTATGAGCTTTGCGCAGCTTTTGCAGGAGATTGAGAAGATTGAAGGCTTACAGCGGATCCGGTTTATGACGCCTCACCCAAAGGATCTGTCCGATGAATTGATCGAGGTGATGAGTAAATCCAAGAAGATCTGTAAACATCTGCACTTACCGCTGCAATCAGGAAGTACCCGGATTCTGGAAAAAATGAACCGCCGTTACACGAAAGAACAATATCTGCATCTGGTAGAGAAGATTCGAGCCAAAGTGCCGGATATCTCTCTGACAACAGATATAATTGTCGGTTTTCCGGGGGAGACAGAGGAAGACTTCCTTGAAACCATGGATGTAGTGCAGAAAGTCCGTTATGACAGCGCTTTTACATTTCAATATTCCAAACGGACCGGAACACCGGCGGCAGTTATGGAAGAACAGGTTCCAACAGGAATAGTCAAAGACCGGTTTGACAGATTGTTGAAGGAAGTGCAGTGTATTTCTGCGGAAGTATGTAGTGTATACACGGATACAATCCAAGAAATTCTGGTAGAATCAGTGAATGATCATGACGAAACATTGGTGACCGGAAGAATGAGCAACAATCTGCTCGTACATTTTCCGGGGGACGATTCACTGATTGGAACGATCGTCTTTGTAAGACTGACGGAATGTCGTGGATTCTATTATATTGGAGAAAGAATCATGAAATAATTTTTAGAAAAACGTCCACACTATAAGTCAGGTGTTTTATGATTATCTGCCGACACCTGAACAAATAAAGGAGGACGTTTTTTCCATGAAAAGAATAAGTGAGTATTTGTTTTTATGGACGCTGGGCGGCTGTATTTATTATGGAATAGAGATGGCATTCCGTGGATTTTCTCATTGGTCTATGTTCGTGCTGGGAGGCTTCTGTCTGGTGTTTTTCGCTGCGCAGGGGATCTGGACCAGATGGAGAGAGCCGCTTTGGAGACAAGTGCTCTGGTGTACGGTTTTTGTGACGGCAGGGGAATTTATTACAGGAATCTTTGTAAATAAGATCATGGAGTGGCATGTCTGGGATTATTCGGACCAGCCGTTTCAGCTTTTCGGACAGATCTGCATTCCATTTATGATTTTATTTTCTGGATTATGCGTGATCGGAATTTTTCTGACCGCTTATCTGCTTCACTGGCTTTATAAAGAGATGAAGCCGGAATTCCATGTATTATAGAAAATTTTGGATAGAAAATCTTGAGAGATGAAAAGGTTTTCTAATGTCGCAAAAAATGTTATAATACAAAATTAGGAAAAAAGAAACCTAAAAAGGTGATTGAATAAAATGAAGATAGAAAGGAATTATCATCGTGGCTGAATATACACCAATGATGCAGCAGTATCTGGATACAAAAAAACAGTATCCGGATTGTATATTATTTTACAGGCTTGGAGATTTTTATGAAATGTTCTTTGAGGATGCACTGACAGCATCAAAAGAACTGGAAATTACATTAACAGGAAAGAACTGCGGACAGGAAGAGCGGGCGCCTATGTGCGGTGTTCCGTACCATGCTGTGGATGGATATTTAATCAGGCTTGTGGCAAAAGGATATAAGGTTGCCATCTGTGAGCAGGTAGAAGATCCCAAAAATTCTAAGGGAATCGTGAAGCGTGAGGTTATCCGTGTAGTTACACCGGGAACTATATTGGATGCCCAGGCAATTGATGAATCGAAAAATAATTATCTGATGTGTATCGTCTATATTGCAGACCGTTATGGAATTGCAGTTGCGGATGTTACAACAGGTGACTATTTTGTGACAGAACTGCCTGACAGCGGGAAACTAAAGGATGAGATTGCACGTTTTATGCCATCGGAGATCATCTGTAATGAATCTTTCTACATGAGCGGAATGAATCTGGATGATCTGAAAGAACGTCTTCACATTGTAATTTCTTCTCTGGAGCCGGATTATTTTGACGATGCGGTCTGTAAAGAAAAATTAAAAGAACATTTTCATGTATCTACACTGGACGGACTTGGACTGGGGGATTATGACTGCGGTGTCATCAGTGCAGGGGCGCTTCTTCAATATCTGCTGGAGACTCAGAAGAATAGTCTGTCACATATGACACATATTACTCCTTATACAACAGGTAAATATATGATGCTGGACAGTTCGACAAGACGGAATCTGGAGTTGTGTGAGACACTGCGTGAGAAGCAGAAGCGAGGTTCTCTGCTTTGGGTTCTGGATAAAACAAGAACTGCTATGGGAGCGCGCACCCTGCGTAAATATATTGAACAGCCGTTGATCGAAAAAGACGAAATACTCAGGCGTCTGGATGCAGTTGATGAATTAAAGGAGCAGGCGATCACGCGGGAAGAGATACGGGAATATCTGTCCCCGGTCTATGATTTAGAACGGCTGATCACGAGAATTACATATGGAACTGCAAATCCGAGAGACCTGACTGCATTTGCAAGTTCTCTTTCCATGCTTCCGCCTATTTCATATTTATTAAAGGAGACGAAGGCTTCTTTGCTGCAGGAGATTTATCAGAAAATGGATCCGCTGGAGGATCTGTGTGCGCTTGTACAACAGGCAATTGCCGATGAACCGCCCATTGCCATGAAAGAGGGCAATATCATTCGGGACGGATACAGTGAAGAGGTAGATACTTTGCGCCGCGCTAAATCAGACGGAAAGAGCTGGCTGGCAAAGTTAGAGGAAGCTGAAAGGGAAAAGACTGGAATCAAGAATCTGCGGATCAAATATAACAAAATATTTGGGTACTATCTGGAAGTAACAAATTCTTATAAAGACCTTGTGCCGGATTATTACACAAGAAAACAGACACTGGCAAATGCCGAGCGTTACATTACACCGGAACTGAAAGAATTGGAAGATACTATTCTCGGCGCAGAGGACAAGATGTATGCAATGGAATATGAACTGTACTGTGTGGTACGTGATACCATTGCAGGCGAGGTGGAACGCATTCAGAAAACAGCTCAGGCTGTGGCAAAGCTGGATGTATTTTCATCTCTTGCCCTTGTGGCAGAACGAAATAACTATGTCCGTCCAAAGATCAATGAGAATGGCAGGATTGATATCAAAGACGGCAGGCATCCGGTAGTGGAACAGATGATTTCAAATGGAACCTTTATCTGTAATGATACGCTGCTGGATGATAAAAAACAGAGGATATCCATTATTACGGGGCCGAATATGGCAGGTAAATCCACTTACATGCGTCAGGCGGCACTGATTGTATTAATGGCACAGATAGGTTCTTTTGTTCCGGCGGGACAGGCGGACATTGGTTTGGTGGACCGTATTTTCACCCGCGTGGGAGCTTCTGATGATCTGGCATCTGGACAGAGCACCTTTATGGTGGAAATGACAGAGGTTGCTAACATTCTGCGGAATGCTACATCTAAGAGTCTGCTGATCCTGGACGAAATCGGCAGAGGAACAAGTACATTTGACGGACTTTCCATTGCGTGGGCAGTGGTAGAGTATATCAGTGATATTCATTTACTTGGAGCGAAGACATTATTCGCTACCCATTATCACGAACTGACAGAGCTGGAAGGCAAGATTGACAATGTAAATAATTATTGTATTGCCGTGAAGGAGAAGGGTGACGATATTGTATTTCTGCGAAAGATCGTCAAAGGCGGAGCTGACAAGAGCTATGGAATCCAGGTCGCAAAGCTTGCAGGTGTACCAGATACAGTGATAGACAGGGCAAAAGAAATTGTGGACGAGCTGGTCAATGAAGATATTACGATCAGAGTCAGCGAGATTGCCGGCAAAGAAGATGTGGTGAAACATACGAAAAAGAAAGCAAAAAAGTACGATGAAGTGGATCTGGCGCAGTTTTCATTGTTTGATACGGTGAAAGATGATGATGTACTGGATGAGCTAAAAGCGATTGATGTCGGCAATCTGACGCCTATTGATGCATTGAATACGATTTACAGACTACAGAATAAACTGAAAAACCGCTGGTAATGATACTTTGGGAAGAAATGGGAAAGTTTGCGGATTCAGTATCAGTCTGATGAATTGGTTTGTAATTAAGAAGGAGGAACAGATGGCGCATATTAAAGTATTGGATCAGATTACAATTGATAAAATTGCTGCCGGTGAAGTGATTGAACGTCCGGCATCTATTGTAAAGGAGCTGGTAGAAAATACCATTGACGCAGGAGCAGACCATGTGACAGTGGAAATTGAAGACGGCGGCGTAACTCTGATCCGGATCGCAGATGATGGCTGCGGAATTGCAAGAGAAGACGTCCGTAATGCATTTCTGCGTCATTCTACAAGTAAGATTGAGCATGTGGAAGACCTGGCTCATATTTCATCTCTGGGATTCCGCGGAGAGGCTCTTTCCAGTATCGCTGCCGTTACCAAGGTAGAATTGGTGACAAAGCCCAAAAATGACGTACTGGGAACACGCTATGTTATTGAAGGCGGTAAGGAGATTTCCTTCGAGGAAACAGGTGCTTCCGATGGAACTACATTTCAGGTGCGACAATTATTCTATAATGTGCCTGCACGGAGGAAGTTCTTGAAGACCGCTATGACAGAAGCCGGACACGTACAGGATTTGCTGACCAGGCTGGCTCTTTCACATCCGGAAGTTGCATTCCGTTTCTTAAATAACGGGCAGGAAAAGCTGCGTACCTCCGGAAGCGGTAAGTTAAAGGAAGTAATCTACAATATTTACGGCAGAGAAATTGCCGCCAATATACAGGAAATAGATTTTAAACAGTCAGGCATCTATATCACAGGATTTATCGGAAAGCCGGTCATTGCCCGCGGAAACCGCAATTTTGAAACTTTTTTTGTAAATGGACGCTATGTCAGAAGTAATATGATATCCAAGGCTGCAGAGGATGCCTATAAAGACTTTAAAATGCAGCATCGTTTTCCATTCTTTGTCCTGCATTTTCATATAGATGGAGAGAAAGTAGATGTTAACGTACATCCAACAAAGATGGAACTGAGATTTCAGGAACAGCAGACTGTCTATGACGCAGTTTATGAGGGGATTCACAGAGGGCTTCTGGCAGAAGAATTGATCCCACAGGTAAGTGTGCCTGAGGCAGTAGACATTTTGCCGGTGACACAGGCAAAAACATCTGTGAAATCTGCTGCTTCTGAGAATGCAGGAAAAACAGAGCCGAGTCCGTTTCTGCTGAAACCGAAAATAGAAAAAAAGGAAGAGATCCGTGACGAGGATTATTTTATCCGTAAAATGCAGGAGCGTGTGCAATCTTATCATAATCGAGCCTCTTCTGCAGAAGTGAACGCAAAGAGTGAGATTTTCCGGGGAAACACTGAGAAGCAGAGTACAAGAATTGAACAGGCGGTAAAGCATACAAAAGCTCCTGGAGGCAATAAAATCCTAAATGAAATTAGTGCTGAGTCCGCAAAAGCAGAGTTAAAAGTCAAAGAAGAGAGTAATTACCGTATAGATCTGCCAGAACAGAAAACTGTCTCTTTCAAAGCCGGCGAAACATTACTGAAACCAAAGCAGCTTGACTTTTTTGAAGAAAAGCTGCTCAAACGTGATATCAGAGCTGAATATAAACTAATCGGACAAGTGTTTGACACATACTGGCTTGTACAGTTCCATGACAATCTGTACATTATAGACCAGCATGCCGCCCATGAACGGGTACTGTATGAACGTACATTAAAGGAAATGAAAAACCGGGAGTTTACATCTCAGTACTTAAGCCCGCCGATGATTTTGACATTGTCCATGCAGGAAGAGGAATTGCTGAAAGCTCATATGGACAAATTTACAAAAATCGGATTTGAGATTGAACATTTCGGCGGTGAGGAATATGCAGTGCGCGCCGTACCAGGGAACTTGTTTGGAATTGCAAAAAAGGAATTATTTATCGAAATGCTGGACTCACTGGCAGACGGACTGACTACATCCATGTCCCCGGATCTGATTGACGAAAAGGTTGCGTCTCTGTCTTGTAAAGCTGCGGTAAAGGGGAATAACCGTCTATCTGCACAGGAAGTAGATACATTGATAGGAGAGCTCTTGTTACTCGAGAATCCCTATCACTGTCCCCATGGAAGACCAACGATCATTGCTATGTCTAAACGGGAACTGGAAAAGAAATTCAAGAGGATAGTATAAATGAAACGACCATTAATCATATTGACCGGACCTACTGCAGTAGGGAAAACGAAGGCATCCATTGGACTTGCAAAAGCAGTAAACGGAGAAATCATTTCTGCAGATTCCATGCAGATTTACCAGGGAATGGATATCGGTTCCGCTAAAATCCGCCCAGAGGAAATGTGCGGTGTTCCCCATCATCTTATAGATGTATTGAAACCGGACGAGGAATTTCACGTTGTCCGGTTTCAGGAAATGGCAAAGCAGGCTATGAAAGTAATCTATGATAAGGGGAAAATTCCGATACTTGTAGGCGGAACCGGATTCTATATACAGGCAGTTTTGTATGACATTGATTTTACGGAAAATGACGGAGATGACGCATTCCGAAAAGAAATGGAAGCATTTGCAGATGCACACGGCGCAGAGGCGCTTCATGCCAGGCTGAAAGCGGCAGACCCAAAGTCTGCTGAAGAAATTCATGCCCACAATGTAAAGCGCGTCATCCGTGCCCTGGAATATTTCTTACAGACAGGTACACCGATTTCTGAGCATAACGAAGAGCAGCGGCAGAAAGAATCGCCTTATCAGGCAGCTTATTTTGTACTGAACGATGAACGTGCGCACTTGTATGAGCGTATCAATCTGCGGGTAGACCAGATGATAGACGAAGGACTTGTGGATGAGGTAAAAGCACTGCGGGACAAGGGCTATACAAGAGATATGGTTTCCATGCAGGGACTGGGATATAAAGAAGTTCTGGCATATCTGGATGGAGAATATACGATGGATACCGCTGTGGAAATGATCAAGCGGGATACACGACATTTTGCAAAACGGCAGATTACCTGGTTCAAACGAGAAAAAGATGTTATCTGGCTGGATAAAAAAGCATTCGACTATGATGAGGACAGAATTTTAGAAAGTATGCTGGAATCCTTAAAACAGAAAGGAATTCTGTGAAATTCATTAATAACAAAAGAATAGAAAGGAATTTATCATGCGAAATAAAGTAAGTGACATGTATCAGGAAATGGGAATTTCAGAGAAAGTATTCCATGTCGGAGAGAAACTGGAAGGAGCTTTGAAAGACCGTTTTAAAAGCTTTGATGACAATGCAGAGTATAATCAGCTGAAGGTGGTAAACGCAATGCAGAAGAATCGTGTCAATGCAGAATGCTTTCATTATGCAGATGGATACGGATATAATGACCCTGGAAGAGACACACTGGAACAGGTGTATGCCGATACTTTTCATACAGAAGCAGCGCTTGTGCGTCCGCAGATTACCTGCGGAACCCATGCCCTGGCGCTGGCACTTTCTGCCAGTCTTCGTCCGGGAGATGAACTACTTTCCCCGGTGGGAAAGCCATATGACACATTAGAGGAAGTGATCGGGATACGCCCATCGAAAGGCTCTCTTGCAGAATATGGAATCATCTATCGTCAGGTGGAGCTTTTAGAAGACGGTTATTTTAATTACCCGGCTATTGAAAAAGCAATTAACGAAAAAACAAAGCTGGTTACCATCCAACGTTCCAAAGGATATCAGACCCGTCCGAGTTATTCTGTAGAGAAGATAGGAGAACTGATCGCATTTATTAAAAAGATTAAGCCGGACGTTATTTGTATGGTAGATAACTGCTATGGAGAATTTGTAGAAACTGTAGAACCAAGTGACGTAGGGGCAGATATGATCGTCGGCTCTCTGATCAAGAATCCGGGCGGCGGTCTTGCTCCGATCGGCGGTTATGTGGCGGGAAGAGCTGATTTGATCGAGAACTGCGCATATCGTCTGACTTCTCCGGGGCTGGGAAAAGAAGTAGGTGCTTCCTTAGGTGTTATGAAATCCTTTTATCATGGATTCTTCCTTGCGCCGACAGTTGTATGTAGTGCATTAAAGGCGGCTGTATTTGCGGCAAATCTCTATGAGAAGCTGGGATATTTTGTGATTCCAGACGGAAGTGAATCTCGCCATGATATCATTCAGGCCGTACAATTCGGCATGCCCAAAGGCGTTATTGCATTTTGTGAGGGAATTCAGGCGGCGGCGCCGGTAGACAGCTATGTAACACCTGTTCCATGGGCAATGCCGGGATATGACAGCGATGTTATTATGGCGGCAGGAGCATTTGTTCAGGGCTCATCAATCGAATTGAGTGCAGACGGCCCGATAAAACCGCCATATGCTGTTTACTTCCAGGGCGGGCTTACATGGCCCCATGCTAAATTCGGAATTTTGATGTCATTGCAGAAGCTTGTAGATGCAGGAATTGTAACAGACGAAATGTTACAGAGAATATAAACAGGAGTATAAATTATGAAACGTATTGCAGTCATCGGAGGCGGCGTGGCGGGAATGACAGCAGCCATTTTTGCAGCGGGCTCAGGTGCAGAAGTGACGATTTTGGAGCAGAAAGACCGTGTGGGCAAAAAAATACTGTCTACAGGAAATGGACGGTGTAATTTTACGAATCTTTATCAGACGCCGGACTGTTATCGTTCCGATAACCCTGAATTTCCGTGGAGTGTCATGAAACAGTTTGATGTCCACCAGATTATTGCATTTTTTCTGGAGATGGGGATTTATTCTAAGAGCCGGAATGGATATTTTTATCCCCATTCCGATCAGGCATCTTCTGTGCTGGACGCATACCGTATGGAATGCAGACGTCTGGGGGTAAAGATACTGACAGATACAAAATGTCTGGAGATCCTTCCAAATGCGAAAGGATTCTATCTGAAAACGGAGCAGGAAATTCTAAGAACAGACGCAGTGATCCTGGCGGCGGGATCCAAAGCGGCTCCCGTGACCGGTTCAGACGGATCAGGGTATACGCTTGCTAAAAAGCTGGGACATCATCTGATTCCTGTATTGCCGGCTCTTGTCCAGCTCAAATGCAAGGAGACATTTTATAAGACTGTGTCTGGTGTCCGTGTGCAGGCAAAAGTCTCTCTCTATGTAAATGACAGATTGGCGGCAGAAGATACCGGAGAAGTCCAGCTTACCAATTATGGGATTTCCGGAATTCCGGTTTTTCAGGTGAGCCGTTATGCAGCAAGGGCTTTGTATGAGAAAAAACAGGTGAAAGCTGTCCTGAATTTTATGCCGGACTTTGAACCGGAAGAATTTTTAACCTTCTTAAAGAGAAGGATCGAGAGCAGACCTGAAAAAACATTGAGTGAATTTTTTGTCGGTCTGTTCCACAAGAAATTAGCAGAACTCTGGATCAGAGAAAGCCGCATAAAGCCGGAAAGAAAAACAGGCAGTCTTTCTGAAAATGAACTGCACAGACTTGCCGGGCTGATTCAGTGTTTTGAAACGGAAGTAGAAGCCACCAATACTTTTGAACAGGCACAGGTCTGCTGCGGCGGAATTGATACAAGGGAAGTGGATGTCAGGACAATGGAATCTATTTATGTTCAGGGGCTTTATTTCGCCGGAGAAATTCTCGATGTGGATGGAATCTGCGGCGGATATAATATCTCATTTGCGGTAGCAAGCGGTGTTTTGGCAGGGAAAGGAGCGGCAGGATGCTTAGGATCAACCAGATAAAACTGTCTCCCGGACATACGGAAGAAGCGTTGGAACAGGCAATTTTAAAATTTCTTCGTATTTCAAAAAAAGATCTTCTGGAGTACCGGATATTCCGGCAATCCATTGATGCGAGAAAGAAAACAAAGATTTTATACGTGTATACAATTGACGTGTATGTGGCTCAGGAAGAGCGTTTGCTAAAGAAATTAAAGAACAATATACAGAAAGTAGAAGAAAAAAATTATCGGATTCCAGGACATGGAACAGAAAAGCTTAAGAATCGTCCAGTAATTGCAGGCGCGGGACCGTCGGGGCTTTTTTGCGCCTATCTGCTGGCAAAAGAGGGATATCGCCCGATTCTTGCAGAACGCGGCGCACCTGTGGAAGAGCGGTATGAGGATGTGGAAGCTTTCTGGACGACGAATGTTCTGAATCCGCATTCTAATGTGCAGTTTGGTGAAGGCGGAGCCGGCACGTTTTCGGATGGCAAATTAAATACTCTTGTAAAAGATAAGTCTGGCAGAAACCGCTATGTGCTGGAGACGTTTGTCCGTTTCGGCGCGCCAAAACGGATTCTTTACGAGCAAAAGCCCCATATCGGAACAGATATCCTGATGGATGTGATCCGGAATATGCGCAATGAAATCCTGTCTCTGGGCGGAGAAATCCGTTTTTATACGCAAGTGACCGATCTGGAATTAGAAAAAGAAGGAGAGACCAAAGTTTTGAAACGGGTGGTTCTAAATCAGACAGAACGTTTTGATGCAGAAATGCTGGTGCTTGCCATCGGACACAGTGCAAGAGATACCTTTCAGATGCTGGTGGAGAGAGGAATGCTGCTTTTGCCCAAAGCATTTGCAGTGGGTGTGCGGATCGAACATCCTCAGCGTATGATACAAGAATCACAATATGGAAAAGAACTCGCGGAGGCGCTGCCGCCGGCAGCCTATAAGCTGACAGAGAATCTGGATAACGGCAGAGGTGTTTATACATTCTGTATGTGTCCGGGAGGTTATGTAGTGAATGCTTCTTCTGAGAAAAACCGGCTTGCTGTCAATGGAATGAGCTATCAGGACAGGGCTGGGGATAATGCCAACAGTGCCGTCATTGTAACGGTAACCCCGGAAGATTTCGGCTCAGACGGACCATTATCGGGTATGGAATTCCAACGTCAGTTAGAAGAATCCGCTTACGAAGCAGGAGCGGGGGCAGTCCCGGTACAATGCTTTGGAGATTTTTGTAATAACCGAAAAACAGAAAAACTGGGCGATGTTACACCACAGATTAAAGGTATGTGGAAATTTGCTGATGTACGGAAGATTTTTCCTGATGAACTGGCAGAATCACTCATACAGGGGATTCAGAGAATGGACAAAAAGATTCAAGGATTTGCCCGTGCGGATGCGGTTCTTTCTGGTGTGGAGAGCAGAACATCGTCACCTGTCAGGATCTGCCGGGATGAAGCATATGAATGTAATATCAAGGGAATCTATCCTTGCGGAGAGGGCGCCGGTTATGCTGGAGGGATTACCTCGGCAGCCATGGACGGCATGAAGGCAGCAGAAGCAATAATTCAGCGATTTTCCTCCTTTTCATAAATCCTTCACAAAAATTTAAGCTGACTACTCTATACACATTTTTTTAAATATGGTAGAATAAATCGTTGTATTGTGTCATACACAGAAGGAACTGTGTATGGAAAGAATAAAAGAGCTTTACGAAGAAGAACGACCTTATGAGAAGTGTGAGCGGTTTGGCGCAGCCAATCTGACAGACACAGAGCTTCTGGCAGTACTGCTTCGGACCGGAACCAGGGGAGAGAGTGCACTGACACTTGCGGGGCGGCTTCTACATCCCGAGATTCACAAGGAAGGAATTCTGAATCTTCACAGCTGGACCTATGACCAGCTTTTGCAGTTCAAAGGAATCGGCAAGGTAAAAGCAATTCAGGTTCTCTGTTTGTGTGAGCTGGCGAAACGGCTTGCCAAGGCATCTGCCGGAAAAGAGCTGGATTTCAGCATGCCGGCAACGATAGCAAGATATTATATGGAAGATCTGCGTCATCAGAAAAAGGAGCGGATGAAGCTTCTATTGCTGAACACGAAGTCCCGTCTGATTGGGGAAAGTGAGATATCAATCGGGACAGTCAATGCGTCTCTTGTATCACCGAGAGAACTATTTATCGAAGCACTTCAGAAGAATGCTGTGTCTATTATTCTGCTCCACAACCATCCAAGCGGGGATCCTGCTCCCAGCACAGAAGACATTCTTGTGACAAGGAAAATACAGGAAGCCGGTTATATGATCGGGGTGGAACTTCTGGACCATATTATCATAGGAGATAACCGTTATATAAGTTTGAAAGAACAGGGGTACTTTTAGTATGAAAAAGAAAAAGAAGCGGAGTACGGTTTCAAATAAATACTGGCTGCTGTGTCTCTCTTTAATCTGTGTGCTTTTGATGGCACTTTCCTTTTTTTCAGAGAAAGCGTCGGGACCTTTCCGGGTGATCGCCAATGTGACTGTGATCCCGATGCAGAAAGGTATTACACAGATCGGAACATGGCTTGGGGATGTCAGTGATAATTTCCAGACATTAAAGGAAATTCAGAAAGAAAATGACAAACTGCAGGCCAGGATCGACGAGTTGACAGTAGAGAACAATAATCTTCAGGAAGATAAATACGAGCTGGAGCGTCTTCAGGAGTTATACAAACTGGATCAGAATTATGCCGAATATGAAAAAGTAGGAGCTCATGTTATCGCCAAGGATTCCGGCAACTGGTTCAGTACATTTGTCATTGACAAGGGGAGTCTCCACGGAATCAAAGAAGATATGAATGTCATGGCTGGAAGCGGTCTGGTCGGTATTGTTACAAAAGTAGGTCCGACATGGGCAACTGTCCGCGCTGTTATTGATGATGCCAGCAATGTCAGCGGTATGGTGCTGACAACTTCCGATAAATGTATCGTCAGGGGAGATCTGTCCCTGATCAGCTCTGGAAGAATCCGTTTTGAACAGATGGAAAATAACGACAATTCCGTAGAAGTCGGAGACCAGATTGTCACTTCTTATATCAGTGACAAATATTTACAGGGAATTCTCATCGGCTATATAAGTGAAATCAGTGTGGATTCCAACAACCTGACTCGTTCAGGATATATTACACCTGTTGTAGATTTTAAAAATCTTCAGGAGGTACTTGTCATTACAAAAACGAAAGCAGAAGCAACAACAGAACCGCCTGCAAAAGAAAAACAGGAACCAGTTGTATCTGAACCGAAAGAAGATGTGAATGTCAATGCAGATGAAGCTGCGGATACAGAAGCAAATGCAGATATAGATACAAACGCTGATCCTGATCCTGGTACAAATACAGATGCCGGTGCACAAGAAACAGAATAGGAGATGTTTATATGAAAAAATTAAAAAGAAAACGTATCATCTCAACAGCTCTGTTTGTGCTTGTCTGCTATATGCTTCAGTGCACATTGTTTCCGAGGTTGACCCTTGGCTCGGTCAAACCAAATCTGATGATTATTGTAACAGCGGCATTTGGATTTATGAGAGGGACAAAGGAGGGGATGTTAATCGGATTCTTTTCAGGTCTTTTGATGGATATCCAGTTTGGAAATATTATCGGTCTCTATGCACTGATATATCTGCTGGTCGGCTATGTTAATGGATTGTTTGAACAGATGTATTATGATGAAGATATTAAACTGCCGTTGATTCTGACTGCTGCAAGTGAATTCGTGTACGGTCTTACTGTATATATCCTGATGTTTCTTTTACGAAGTGAATTTAATTTTTTACATTATTTAAGTCATATTATCATACCTGAGCTCATATATACTATAGTAGTGACACTTGGGCTGTATCCGCTGATACTTTTTGTAAACCAGAGGTTAAAAGCAGAAGAAAAAAGGAGTGCAAATAAGTTTGTTTAATCGAATTTGGAATCGAATCAAGGAAAATGCCCGGCAGTTACTGGATTCCAGAATGTTTGTCTTGATTCTCGTGTTCTGTATTCTCTTTGCGATCTTAGTAAGCCGGTTGTTTTATCTGCAGATTGTAAAAGGAGAGTACTATCTGAATAACTATGAACTTCAGATAAGAAAAACACGTACCATTCCCGGAACACGCGGGAATGTTTATGACAGAAACGGAAATCTGCTGGCTTATAATGACTTGGCTTATGCCGTTACATTTGAAGACAATATAACAGGAGAAAACCGGAATAAGAGACTGAATCATATTATGGAACAGATTATCGGCATTGTGGAATCTCATGGCGATACTGTTATCAACAGTTTCGGGATTGTTTTGGATTCTGCCGGCAAATATCAGTATACACAGACGAATGAAACGCTGCTTCTCCGATTTATTGCAGATGCATACGGTGTAGTTTACGTAGATGATCTGACGGAAAAACAAAGAAATTCTACGCCGGACGAGCTGATGAATTATCTGTGTACGGATGAAACATACGGATATGGTATTGACATTAGTAATCTGGACAAAGAACATGTATTAAAGCTTGTGAATATGCGTTATGCTATCAGTCTGAACAGTTTTCAGAAGTACATCCCGACAGTACTGGCATCTGATGTAAGCGATGAAACAGCAGCAGCCATCATGGAAAATATGGACAAGCTGGTGGGGGTTGATATTTCAGAAGAGTCCTTGAGAAGATACACAGACAGTAAATACTTTGCATCTATTCTTGGATATACCGGTAAGATTTCGCAGGAAGAATATGATGCCCTTGACAAGGAAGTGAAAAAGAAATACAGTCTTTCCGATATCGTTGGAAAATCCGGTCTGGAACAGACATTGGACAGTGTACTTCAGGGAGAAAAAGGTGAGATGATTTTTTATACGGATACTGTGGGAAAAATTATCGACACTGTCAGCTATAAAGAACAAGGCGCCGGAAATGATGTCTATCTGACCATTGACAAAGATCTGCAGGAATGGACATATCAGATCATTGAGGAAAAACTGGCTGGAATTGTCCTGAGCAAATTGAGAAATGTAATGAATTATGATCCAAGCGCCACATCTGATACTATGGAAATTATCATTCCGGTCGATGACGCTTATAATGCATTTATTGCCAATGAAATTATAGATGAGGAACATTTTTCAGACGCTGCTGCCGGAGAAGTAGAAAAGCAGGTATATAGTATTTTTAAGGCAAGAAAGGAAAGTGCTCTTTCTGAAATTATAGCAGAGATGGGAAGTACGACCCCTTATCAGAACCTGCAGGCAGAGATGAAGGCGTATCAGGATTATATCTCCATCAATGTATTGCAGGATGCCAGCGGAATTCTTGTTTCTGACAAGATCGATACATCAGATCCGGTGTATGTGCGGTGGGCAAAGGATGAAAGCATCAGTTTAAATGAATTTCTAAATTATGCAATTTCTAAGGACTGGATCGATACATCGCTTCTCGGAGAATATATTTCTGCGGAAAAATATTCGGATGCTTCGGAAGTATATCAGGCGATTTTGAAATATTTGGAAGAATATTTGAGTTCAGATATGAATTTCGACAAACTTCTCTATAAATATCTTATAAAATCAGGAGGAGTGAGCGGAGCCCAGATTTGTGCCATCACCTATGAACAGGGGGTGCTGCCGATGGATGAAGGAAGTTACAATGCTCTGCGAACAGGAGTTATAGATTCTTATGACTGGCTGAGAAGTAAGATCGCCAGCCTGGAGATTACACCAGGGCAGCTTGCACTGGAACCATGTACCGGTTCTGCAGTTGTAAGTGACCCCGATACCGGGGAGGTGCTTGCATGTGTATCGTATCCGGGATATGACAATAACCGGCTGTCTAATACAATGGATTCCGATTATTATAATCAGCTTGTTACCGGATTATCGCGTCCGTTTTATAATAATGCGACCCAGGAAAAAACAGCGCCGGGTTCTACGTTTAAGATGGTCAGTGCAACAGCTGCCCTGACAGAAAAAATCGTGGAAGGAGATACGCCGTTATATTGCAGCGGCGAATTTGAAAAAGTAACACCTAGTCCAAAGTGTTGGTTTTATCCGAGCGGTCATGGTTCCCTGGACGTGGTAAGGGCATTGGATGTTTCCTGCAACAATTATTTCTATGAAGTCGGTTACCAGTTTAGTTTGGACAAAGATGGCTATTACGACAGCGACCAGGGGATAGAAGTTCTTGCCAAATATGCAGATATGTTTGGTCTGGGTAAACAAACCGGAATCGAGATACCGGAATCCGAGCCGGAAATTTCTGACAGGTATGCTGTGGAATCTGCCATTGGGCAGGGTACTGCGAACTATACAGTCAGTCAGCTGAACAGGTATGTTGCTGCAGTGGCAAATAAAGGGACACTTCATAAGCTGACGCTGCTTGGTAAAACAACGGATCCGAATGGGCAGATCATCAAGAAATATGAACCTGTTATAGAGGATACGCTGGACGAGGTTTCTGATAAAACGTGGAATCTTCTTCATCAGGGTATGACAGACATGATCTTGAATACTCCGAGTTTTGCAGGAATCGGTGTGTCTGTTGCCGGGAAGACCGGAACTGCCCAGCAGAGCAGCCTCCATCCGGACCATGGTCTGTTTGTTGGTTTTGCGCCGGCAGAAAATCCGGAGATTGCGGTAGCTGTCCGAATTAAAAATGGATATACATCAGCTTATGCAGCAGAAATCGGAAGAGATATTTTCCGCGCAAAATATGAACCTGACAAGATGAGTGAAGTTATCACAGGCTCCGCAGCAGAACTGGGTAATGCAATTTCAGACTAAAAAAGGATGTGAGAGAGGATGGACAGACTGGTCACTTTAAAAAGTAATCGATATGGACTTGGAATTTATATGGATGCGGAAGTCCCTTTTGATATACTTATGAAAAGCATGGAAGAAAAATTCCAAAAAGCTGCCGGATTTTTTCAGGGCGCTCAGATGGCAGTCCAATTTTCAGGAAGACATCTGAACTTTACAGAAGAGCAGGCAGTACTGGATCTGATAGCACAGACAACGGATATTGATGTTGTCTGCATCATCGACAATGAAGCATCCGGGGAGATGGCGTACAAAAGCATTGTAGAACAAACGGTGTCCAACGTACACAAAAGGGACGGTCAATTCTACAAAGGTACTCTCAGCAAAAAGCAGGTAGTAGAATCTGACACAAGCATCGTTATATTGGGAGATGTGGAAGTGGGAGCTACCGTTGCTGCAAAAGGTAACATCGTAATCATAGGAGCGTTGCATGGCGCTGCACATGCAGGAGCCTCTGGGGACAGAGACACGTACATTGTTGCTTTGTCTATGCAGCCCCAGTCTCTCCGCATTGGAGACGTAGAAGCACGGCGTCAGGCAATTTATCAGGAAAGTCTGGGGATCAAAGGGCCGAAGATTGCAACAATCGACGGCAGCCGGATTTATTTGGATCCGCTTGCGGACTGGTCGAATGAATAAGAAGTTTCAGGAGGAAGAACAGAAAATGGGAGAAGTAATCGTCATTACATCAGGAAAAGGCGGGGTCGGTAAAACGACAACGACAGCGAATATCGGAATAGGATTGGCACAGGCAGGAAAAAAGGTTGTCGTAATTGATACAGATCTGGGGCTTCGGAATCTGGATGTAGTGATGGGGCTTGAAAACCGGATCGTGTATAACCTTGTCGATGTGATTGAAGGGAATTGCCGGATGAAACAGGCATTGATCCGGGACAAACGGTATCCTGAACTTTGTCTTCTGCCTTCTGCACAGACAAAGGACAAAACTTCTGTTTCTCCGGAACAGATGAAAAAGCTGGTAGACGAATTAAAAGATGAATTTGATTACATACTTCTGGATTGTCCGGCAGGAATCGAACAGGGATTTCAAAATGCAGTAGCCGGAGCTGAACATGCAATTATTGTAACAACACCGGAAGTATCGGCAATCCGTGATGCCGACCGGATCATCGGGCTGCTGGAAACAAGCGGCATCAAAAAAAATGATCTGGTCATCAACCGCATTCGTATTGATATGGTACGCCGCGGAGATATGATGTCTGTAGACGATGTAACTGAAATCCTGGCTGTGAATCTTCTTGGTGTGATTCCGGATGATGAGCAGGTTGTTGTGGCGACAAATCAGGGCGAGGCGATCATCGGCAGTGACAGTATGGCGGGACATGCCTATGAAAATATCTGTAAACGACTGATGGGGGAAAAAGTTCCGGTTCCTGATTTTAAACAGGCAGACGGAATCGTTGGACGCCTGATTCATCTCCTAAAAAAGAATTAGGAGGAGAAAGATATGAGTGTGCCCTCTGTTCAGATTGCAAAAGAACGCCTCCATACGCTGCTTGGTGCAGACAGGATAGAATGTACACCGGATATTACGGAGCAACTGTCTTCGGACATCTACCATACCCTGGCAAAATATATGGATCTTAATTCCAGGAAAATTGAAGTTCAGATTACACGTTCTGAGATTCTTATTAGATATACAGGAGAGAAAAATTGAAAGGTTTAACAGAAAAACTGAATTCATATATTCAAAAATTAAAACAGCATTACCGGTTCAAACATTACCGGATCAGTCTGGTATTGCTCGTGACAGCTCTTTCCGTTATTGGGGTGTTTGTTGTGGGAAGCGCACAGCAATCCTATCAGATTCAGCAGCTTCAGGGAGTGATTCTGGGACTGATTGCCATGGCGGTGGTCTCTTTGATCGATTACAACTGGATTTTAAAATTTTACTGGGTAATGTATGCGGTCAATATTGTCATGCTCATAACGGTTCTCCTTTTTGGAGAGAATGTAAACGGTGCAACCCGCTGGCTGAACCTTGGATTTGTACAGTTCCAGCCTTCGGATTTGACGAAGTTGATTTTAATCCTTTTTTTTGCAAGGTTTTTATCAGACAGAGAAACGATCGTCAGCGACAAGAAAACTATCATTCAGGCAGTGGCATTGTTAGTTCCCTCACTGATTCTGGTTTATAAACAGCCGAATCTGTCCAATACCATTTGTCTTGCGCTGTTGTTTTGTGTGCTGATGTATATGGCGGGGCTGAATTATAAGTTCATCGGAACGGTACTTGCGATCGCGGTACCGACAGCTGTTATTTTGTTTATTATTGTCATTCAGCCGAACCAGCCCCTGATAAAGGAGTATCAGCAGACCCGTATTCTGGCATGGCTGTATCCGGAAGAATATGAGTCGGAAGAAGCCTATCAGCAGCTCAATTCGATCATGGCAATCGGTTCAGGACAACTGACCGGAAAAGGATACAAAACAGACTCTACCGTATCTGTAAAAAATGGAAATTTTATTTCTGAGCCTCAGACAGATTTTATTTTTGCAATTATCGGAGAAGAATTGGGATTTGTGGGTTGTTGTGTCATCATAATTCTGATATTATTAATAGTGGTAGATTGTATAATCGTTGGTATGAGGGCCAGAGATACTGCTGGCAGGATTATTTGTTCCGGAGTAGGGGGACTGATTGGTATTCAAAGCTTCATCAATATCGGTGTGGCGACGATGACTCTTCCGAATACAGGTATTTCCCTGCCTTTTGTGAGTTATGGAAAGACCTCTGTTATCTGTCTTTTCATTGGAATCGGATTCGTATTAAATGTTGGACTTCAGCCGAATAAATATCAATAGAGGAGAGTGGCTTTTTATGAATATTGGACTGGTTGCACATGATGCCAAAAAGAAACTGATGCAGAATTTCTGTATTGCATACAGAGGAATTCTGTGCAAACACAATCTCTTTGCGACAGAGACAACGGGCATGCTTGTAGAATCTGTTACGAACTTAAGCATTTACAAATATCTTCCCGGACATTTAGGAGGACAGCAGATGCTGGGATCACAGATTGAGCACAATGACATGGATCTGCTGATTTTCTTCCGTGATCCGCTTACCCCGCGTTCTCATGAACCGAATGTAAATGATATTGTAAAACTTTGTGACATGTATAATATTCCGATGGCAACTAATATTGCCACAGCTGAAGCATTGATACTTGCATTAGACAGAGGAGATTTGGACTGGCGTGAAATGTATAAATAAATTAAAAAAAGCAGCATTTATTGTCTGTATTTTTGTGTTTTCGGGTATGATGCTGGAAGGATGCAGTGCAGAAAAACAACAGATTTCGTATGCCTCCATTTATGAAACAACAGAATTTAATCAAAATATTTACCGGGGTGATTTTTTCGCACAGAACTTATGTGTAACCTCACAGGATATTCCTCTGGAAGCATATCAGGGATATCCTGAGGCACATGCTGCCGGATTATTTGATCTGAACCAGAGAAAGGTGCTTTATGCAGACCGAATTCATCAGAGATTGTTTCCGGCAAGCACAACAAAGGTTCTGACAGCCTATGTTGCCTTGAAGTATGGGAATATGGATGATATTGTAACAGTCAGTGAGAATGCAGTCACTTTTGACGATGATGCCTCTCTCTGCTGGCTGCAGGCAGGAGATCAGGTTTCTCTTTATGATCTGATCTGCGGATTGACGCTTGCCTCCGGCAATGATGCAGGTGTGGCAATTGCAGAGCATTTATTCGGCAGTGAAGAGGCTTTTGCGCAAAAGATGAATGAAGAGGCATGGGCGCTTGGCGCAACAAACAGCCATTTTACAAATGCTCATGGACTCCATGATGAAAATCATTATACGACCGCATATGATTTGTATTTGTTTTTCAATGCGGCAATCCTGGATCAGCGCTATCTGGATATTCTGGCCATGAAGTCTTATACGGGAACACTTATCGGCGCTGACGGTGTTGTGCGAAACATAGAATGGAGGGCCAGCAATTTTTATTCATCGGGAGCAGCAGCGGCTCCTGAGGGAATACGGGTACTGGGCGGAAAAACCGGAACAACAGATCAGGCGGGCAATTGTGTCATTCTCTACGATGAAGATTTGTCAGGTAATCCTTATATTTCTGTCCTTATGGGAGCTTCTGACAAGGCGATGCTGTACGACAACATGTCCCAGCTTTTAAGTGCGGGAATTCCAAAAGTTTAAAGCAGACTCAAAACAGTCCGACCGGACTATTTTGAGTCTGCTTGGCAACAAAAAACCGCTGAGACAGATTGGAGCATTCAATCTGCAGCGGTTTTTCTGTTTTTATTATCAAACAGATCATTTTTGATTAATCTAGTCTGTTGATTCTTCCATAGAGACTGATGAGATACAATCCGCAAAGTCCTACGATTGTATAAATAATTCTGGAAAGCCAGCTTAAGTTTCCAAAAAGGAATGCTACAAGGTCAAAACGGAAGATACCGACCAGGAGCCAATTAACCGCTCCGATGATCACAATTGTAAGAGCTGTGTTGTCAAACCACTTCATGTTATTTCCTCCTTTTTTATGCTATCATTATTATTTCACGAAAAACTGGAAATATACATATGAAAATGCTATACTTACTTATGTTTAAATTAATATTCTGGAGGTAGATACTTTGGGACATCAAAAGACAAAGGCAGAAAACACCAGGAAAAAAACAATTAATATAAATCAATATAAGACAAAACGTGAAATGAATATCGGAATTCTAATCTTTACGATCGTGTTTATATATCTCATTGTTACCATTTTTACATATGCGACTTCAAAGCGGATTTCTGTTTATGAAGTACGTCAGGGAAGTATTGTTAAAGATTATTCTTATACCGGACTGGTTATCCGTCAGGAAACAGTTGTCAATGCAGAAAGTAACGGTTATATCAGTTATTATCAGAATGAAAACAGCAAGGTAAAAGCGGGAAGTAATATTTATGCTGTTTCTTCTGAGAAGCTTCACAGTCCGGAACAAACAAAAGCAGAAGATATAACCCTAAGCGCAGAAGTAGAAAAAGCATTAAATCTGCAGGTACAGAATTTTAATGAGAATTTTACTACAGACAAATTTTCTACTGTATATACAATGAAAAATGAATATGTGAATACTTTGCATAATGCGATGAATCACTCCCGTAATATACAAATGGACGCATTGATCGCATCAAGTGGTATCACAGCCACATCTTATCCAAGTACCCAGGATGGTATTATGGTGCTTACATACGATGGATATGAAAGCCTGACTGAAGAAGACTTAAATGAATCCGTTTTTGACAAAGGCAGCTATGAAGCCGTCCAGTTGTCAGACCAGATGGAAGTGAAAGCCGGAAGTCCGGCATACAGACTTGTAACTTCTGAGAACTGGGATGTGTATGTCAAATTAGATAAGGACACGGCAAAACAATTATCTGACATTTCTATGGTCAAAGTGCGAATAGATAAAGACAGTGAAACGGCATGGGCAGATTTTTCTGTTTTGAAAAAAGGGAAACAGTATTATGGGCATTTACAGTTTAAGGATTCCATGATCCGTTATTGTGAAGACCGTTTTTTGAATGTGGAACTAATTCTGAAAGATCAGAGCGGTTTGAAGATACCGAAGAGTTCCGTGATTGAAAAATCATTTTATACAGTTCCTGAAGATTATCTGACGACAAGCGGATCAGGCAGTTCCCAGGGAGTTATGGTCAAGTATAAAAATGAAGCTAAATATGTGTCTGCGGAAGTGTATTATACTTCTGATGACGGCTATGCATATTTGAATCCAAAAGATTTTGAAGAACATACTGTACTGGTGAAACCGGAATCTAATGATACTTTAGAATTAAAAGAAGAAAGAAAGCTTCAGGGTGTATACAATATCAATCAGGGATACGCCGTATTCAAAGTGGTAGATATCCTCTGTGACAATGACGATTACTATATTGTACAGGAAGGGACTTCCTATGGTCTTTCTGCGTATGACCATATCGTACAGGATGGAACAACCGTGAAAGAAGAGGAAGTAGTATTTCAATAAATATTGAAAGGAATGACGGATAATGATAAGAAAACAGCTTGCAGAAGTAGAACAGCATATTCAGGCGGCCTGTGACCGTTCCGGCCGGAGACGGGAAGACGTGACTCTGATTGCGGTCAGTAAGACAAAGCCTGTAGAGGCGCTGCAAGAGGCGTATGATGCAGGAGTGCGTATTTTTGGCGAGAATAAAGTACAAGAGCTTACAGATAAATATGAAGTGCTTCCAAAAGATATTCAATGGCATATGATCGGGCATTTACAGACAAATAAAGTAAAATATATTGTAGATAAGGTTGCCTGCATCCATTCTGTAGATTCCCTGAAGCTGGCAGAGGTCATTGAAAGGGAGGCAGCCAAAAAGGACTGCAAAGTCAATATTCTGATTGAAGTAAATGTTGCACAGGAGAATAGCAAATTTGGAATCTCTATGAAAGATGTACTTCCATTTGTAAAAAAAGTCTCTACATTCCCGCATATTTGTATTCAAGGACTGATGACAGTTGCTCCTTTTGTAGAAAATGCAGAAGAAAACCGGACAATTTTTAAAAATTTACACAATTTATCTGTTGACATTATGAGCAAAAACATTGATAATGTTAATGCGAGTATACTTTCGATGGGGATGACCAATGATTACGAAGTTGCAATTGAAGAGGGGGCTTCCATGGTACGGGTAGGAACCGGTATTTTTGGAATAAGAGAATATTCAATATAATTTCGATTGTACGTTCAGTTTGTAACGGATACTTTGGTACGAAAGTACTTTTATAAAATAACGTGTTGATTTAGGTAACACAAGATAGGAGTATAACATGGGTGTGTTTGATAAATTTCTAGATATCATGAAATTAAATGATGATTATGACGATGATTTCTATGATGATGAATTTTATGATGATGAATATGAAGAAGAGAAGCCGCATAAGCCTCTTTTTGGCGGAATGAAGAAGAGCAGCCGTGATGACTATGATGATTTTGATGTAGAAGAGAGCGGAAACCGGTTTGCACCTGCAAACAGCAGTAAGGTAACACCAATGCGCCAGCCGGCATCAAGACGAACCAACAATGCAAGTATGGAGGTCTGTGTTGTAAAACCGACATCTGTAGATGATTCCAGAGAGATTACAGAGACACTTCTGGCGGGACGTACAGTTATCCTGAATCTGGAAGGTATGGATTTAGAGATCGCACAGCGTATCATAGACTTTATTTCCGGCGCTACTTTTGCAATCAGTGGTAATCTGCAGAAAATTTCCAATTATATTTTTCTTGTAACACCGACTAATGTAGATATAACTGGTGATTTGCAGGATCTTTTAAGCGGTTCCATGGAACAGCCGACTGTGCGCGGCAGATTTTAATTACATAGATATATGACAATGATGAAAGAAGAACAGATATTGGAAAAGCGTCTGCTGGAGTTATCAAGACTTGCGTATAACCGGGACATTATCACTTATTCAGATTTTCTTAATCTGAACGAATTGAATATTTTGCATTCCATTCCGAAAAATACCCTTTGTGCAGGGTATGTCCTTTTCGGCGGATACGATTTAGCAGAGCGTCAGATGGCGGCATTTCTACCTGATGCTCTTTCTTTGCGTGGAGAACTAGATATTCGTTCTTTCTTTAGCAGAGAAATATGCGTTCTTCGTATCAGTCCTTTATATGAGAAATTTGCGGAGGAGCTAAGTCACAGGGATTATCTCGGCGCAATGCTAAACCTTGGAATTGACCGAAGCAAAACAGGGGATATTTTAATTGACGGTAAAAATGCTTTTGTGTTTGTAAATTTTAAAATGAAAGATTTCCTGATAGATGAACTAACCCGGATCCGTCATACAACAGTCATGACTGCGGAAGTGGAGTTTCAAGATTTTCGTTATGAGCCGCGATATGAAACAATTAACGGCACTGTTGCTTCGGTTCGTCTGGACAGCCTGCTCGCACTGGCTTTTGCCTCGTCGCGCAGCAGGCTTCTGGGATTAATTGAAGGTGCAAAAGTATTTGTAAACGGGAAACTTGTCACCTCAAATGGATATCAGGTAAAA
This sequence comes from Mediterraneibacter agrestimuris, assembly GCF_943193195.1. GTDB lineage: Bacteria > Bacillota > Clostridia > Lachnospirales > Lachnospiraceae > Schaedlerella > Schaedlerella agrestimuris. The sequence continues at coordinate 114,139 of NZ_CALPDG010000002.1, forward strand.
GAGCAGGATATAATTTCCGTGCGCGGGATGGGAAAGTTTAAGTTCTGCGGAACAGGAAATATTACCCGGAAGAATCGCATCTGTGTCAGCATATTGAAATATATCTGATGTAATCTGAATATTGCAAAAGAAAGGGAACTTGTTATGAAAGTAAAAATATTAAAATCATATCTGTATGCCTTTGTCTGGATTGTTGTACTCGTTGCAGCAGACCAGTTTACCAAGTGGCTTGCAGTTGTAAATCTAAAGAATCAGGATTCATTTATTCTGATTCCAGATATATTTGAACTTCAATATCTGGAAAACCGTGGAGCAGCATTTGGCATGTTTCAGGGAAAACAGTTTTTATTTACGATCGGGGCAGTTTTTGTCTCCTTTGTAATACTTTTCTTTTATAGAAAGATCCCTTCTGGAAAGCGTTTCTTTCCTTTGAAGTTCTGCGCGGTATTAATCTGTGCAGGAGCAATTGGTAATATGATAGACCGGATCTTTCTGAATTATGTAATTGATTTTTTCTACTTTAGTCTGATTGATTTTCCGATTTTCAATGTGGCAGACTGTTATGTTGTTATTGCATGCTTTTTATTTGCAATACTGATTCTTTTTATTTATAAGGATGATGAGCTGAGCAGTTTTTCTTTGAAGTTTGACAGATAAATCAGACTTTTTAAGGCAGTGGTATAAGTGTATATGAAGCACACTTTTGTTTATTGATTATGAAGCTTAGATATGAAGAGAGTGTAAGCAAAATGTATTATGAAGATTTATCTGAAACAATTAAATTAATACCAGCGAAGGAACTGGCTGCGGTACGCCTGGATAAATATCTGGCGGAGCAACTGCCTGACTTGTCGCGTTCTTATCTTCAAAAATTGATTCTTGACGGAAATGTGACTGTCAATCAAAAACAGGTAAAATCCAATTATAAGACTTCAGCCGGAGATATAATTGAAATTGCCGTTCCCGAACCGGAAGAGCCGGATATTCTTCCGGAAGACATTCCTTTGAATATCTTATATGAGGACGAAGATATACTTGTAGTAAATAAACCTAAGGGAATGGTGGTTCATCCTGCTCCGGGACACTACAGCGGTACATTAGTCAATGCGGTCATGTATCACTGTAAAGGACAGTTATCCGGAATTAATGGCATACTTCGTCCGGGAATTGTCCACCGGATTGACAGGGATACAACTGGTTCGCTTCTCATCTGCAAAAATGACAAAGCTCACAGAATTCTTGCAGAACAATTAAAAGAACATTCTATCACACGGAAATATCATGCGATCATCTATGGGAATATGAAAGAAAATACCGGAACGATTGTTGCTGCAATCGGACGACATCCTACAGATCGTAAAAAAATGAGTACCAAAGCGCCAAACGGCAGAAGAGCGGTAACACACTATAAGGTGCTGGAACGCTTTGGAAAGTTTACATATATCGAATGTCAATTGGAAACTGGGCGTACACATCAGATTCGTGTACATATGGCCAGTATCGGACATCCGATTCTTGGGGACGATGTTTACGGTCCGGCGAAATCTTCATATAAGTTGAATGGGCAGACATTGCACGCAAAAATTCTTGGAATCCGCCACCCATCTTCCAGAGAGTATATGGAATTTGATGCTCCTTTGCCAGAATACTTTGAGAATTTATTAAAGAAATTGCAGGACTTGTAAATATACGGATTTTGCTATATAATAAATATTACATAATTATTTTTGTGCATGAACCATCTATATATAGATAGGTGTCCCACATGAAGGAGAGTGACTGCTATGAAAACAAACACAATTATTACAATCGGAAGACAATTTGCAAGCGGCGGACAGGATATCGGTGAAATCATCGCAAAAGACTTGGGAATCAAGATCTACGATAAAGAGATGCTTGCAAGAGCAGCAAAAGAGAGCGGTATTTGTGAGGAAATTTTTGAGACTCATGATGAGAAGCCGACAAACAGCTTTCTTTATTCGCTTGTAATGGACACTTATTCTATGGGATATACAGGAAGTACATACACAGATATGCCTATCAACCATAAGGTTTTCCTTGCTCAGTTTGATGCAATTAAGAAGATTGCCGAAGAAGGTCCCTGTGTTTTGGTCGGAAGATGTGCAGATTACGCACTGGAAAACTATGATAATGTAGTAAGCATATTTATCCGTGCTGATCTAAACGACAGAATCCGCCGTGTCGCCAAGCACTACGATCTGCCGGATAATAAAGCAAAGGATATGATCATCAAGACAGATAAAAAACGTGCAAGCTACTATAACTACTACACAAACAAGCGCTGGGGTGATACAGACAGCTATGAACTTTGTGTAAGCAGTTCAGATTTAGGGATTGAGGGCACTGCAAAGATGATTGAGAAATATGTCGAGATGAAAGAATCTTTCCAGAACGATAAAAATCATAATTTCAAGATATTCTAATAGAAACCACTATACAGTAACAGCTTTTGCTGCAGCTGCTGTATAGTGGTTTTTCTACTAATTTGTATTTAACGAATATGCGGCACCCGCTCCGGCCAGCCTGGGATTTCTCCGCTTAAGATTGCATGGAACATCCTTTCTTTTGCACCGGGATGTTCTGTATTTAGCTGGCGGACCAGTTCTTTCGCATACTGGCGTTTTGTATAACCGTCTACCGGACACTTGCTCTTTACGACCGGAAGATTATACTTATGCTGAAAACCGATGACATCCATCTCATCTACAAACATAATCGGGCGAATGACCGTCAAATCCATACGGTCCAGATAGGTTCTTGGAGAAAAACTGTGAAAGCGGCCTTCAAAAATAAGTGAAAGCAGCATAGTCTCTATGATATCATCCTTATGATGAGCATATGCCACTTTGTTACATCCCAGAGCCTTAATAGCTTCATTTAAAGCTCCTTTCCTCATTTTAGCGCACAATGAGCAGGGATTAGATTCTTTTCTGATATTAAAAAGTATATTATAAATGTCGGATTTTACAATTGTATAGGGAACCTCCATTTCTTTACAAAGTTCCTGAATGGGAGATAAGTTGAAACCTTCATATCCCAAATCTATTGTAATTGCGCTCAGATCAAAGTGTTTCGGATAAAATCGTTTCAAACCATGAAGGGCATAGAGTAAAGTCAGACTGTCTTTACCGCCGGAAATACCGACTGCAATATGGTCACCTTCTTCAATCATTTGGTATTCATCAACGGCTTTTCTTGTATAACTCAATAATCGCTGTAATTGCATGGTCATTCCTCCTGAAATTGTAATAAATTTTTTTATATAATCAAGGTTCCCGCAGCTTAACCGCTCCTGCAGCCTGGCGGCGTCTGTTTTCATCAATGGCTGCATAATGTTTCTTTGTTGTATTAACATCCTTGTGTCCGAGTACGTCTGCTACAAGATAAATATCACCTGTTTCCCTATAAAGCGCCGTACCATATGTACTGCGGAGCTTGTGAGGGGTAATTTTTTTGTTTGGAGTCACTTGACGGGCATATTTCTTAACCATGTTTTCAACTGCCTGCACACCCATACGCTTTCTTTGAGTAGAGAGGAAAAGAGCATTTTCATGGCCGGAGAGCGGAACAGTAGTCTTACGTGTCGTATAGAGATATTGCTTCAGCGCATATTCTACTTCCTCGCCAAAATATACAACCATCTCATTACCGCCTTTTCGGGTGACCTTAATACCGTTATTTTTAAAATCCACATCCTGTATATCCAACCCTACACATTCAGACACCCGGATGCCTGTTCCTAACAGGAGAGTAATGATAGCAAGGTCCCGGTTTTTCATTTTTTCATAATATACCTTTTTCTGTCCTGTCAGTTCATCCCCGCCATGCTCAACAAAATCCAATAAAGATGCAGTTTCATCTGTATCGAGACGAATAATTGCTTTTTCATGTAATTTAGGCATATCCACAAGTAGTGTAGGATTCTTGCTGATGATCTGCCGTTTAAAATAATATCCATAAAAGCTTCTCAGTGCAGACATTTTTCGGGAAAGCCCTTTTTCTGTGTTTGTAATCTGTTTTTCATCAGGATTTCTGTATACTTTCAGATATTCCTGGTATTCCTCAATGTCAACAGGCTCTAAACGCTCCAAATCTGACACTTTAAAGTCTTCAATCTTATAATTCTTATACACAGGATTACACTCCATTAAAAAGTGAAAAAAGACACGTATATCATATGCATAGGAAATTCTGGTTTTTGCAGAAGTTGTAGGTTCAACTGCACGGAAATAATCCTTTGCAAAAGCCGGCAGCGTCTTTAATATTTCACGAAGGCGTAATGTATTATCAATATAGGTCTGTTCATGATATGTTTTTTGATGTTGTTGTGTGGATTCGTTGGACATAATTAATACCTCAATTTATTTATTATCATATAAAATTCATGATTTAGTATATCATATCCTTGTTTTTCTGTCTACATCTTTTGGAAAAATCGGTATTTGTCGTATAGATATATAATACTGAATTATGTGAAATAGCCGTTACTGTTCACACGGCGCCTTGCACTGATACGAACATATTTTCGCAACAAGTGTTTGCTTTTCCAGATGCATTGTGGTAATATAAGGATAAGTATTTGTAATTACAACAGGAGGTGTTACATATTATGTCATATGGTAAGATAAGCAAAAAGCAGGAAGAGATTCTTCAGTATATTAAGTCACAGATCCTGGAGCGTGGATTCCCGCCAGCTGTACGTGAGATTTGTGAGGCAGTGAATCTGAAGTCTACTTCTTCTGTCCACTCTCATCTTGAGACACTGGAGAAGAACGGTTATATCAGACGTGATCCGACAAAACCGCGTGCTATTGAGATTTTGGATGATACATTTAATCTCACACGCCGTGAGATGACGAATGTTCCAATGCTTGGATATGTGGCTGCCGGTCAGCCTTTGCTTGCACAGGAGCATATTGAGGACTATTTTCCATTTCCGGTGGAGATGCTTCCGAACAAGCCGACTTTCTTATTGACTGTTAAAGGTGACAGCATGATCAATGTTGGTATTTTCAGCGGGGATTATGTACTTGTACAGGAACAGAATACTGCTGATAACGGTGATCTGGTTGTTGCCATGATCGGAGACGGAGCAACCGTTAAGACATTTTACAAAGAGGAAGGTGTTTTCCGTCTTCAGCCAGAGAATGATTTCATGGATCCGATCATTGTACCTGATGTTACGATTCTGGGAAAAGTTATCGGTGTGATGAGATTTTTTCGATGATAAAGAAACTTAAGCCTGAACGATTCATACTTCAATACATTCCGTATGGATGAATCATTCAGGCTTACTATATATCATATGTTAATATTTATTAGTTCCACCTACAGCTACAAACTTTCTACATCTACAAGCTTTCCATCTCTCCAGATTCTTTCCAGATCATAGAACAGACGGTTTTCTTTATCAAAGATATGCACAATGATATCACCGAAGTCCATCAGTACCCAGCTTCCGCTTCCATAGCCTTCTCGCTGTTTCACGCTATATCCAGCCTTATGCATTTCTTCTTCTACATTATCTACCAAAGCACGTACCTGACTGTCACTGTTACCATTTGCAATCAGGAAATAGTCTGCCATTACGGAAATTTCGGCAATATCAATAATCTTGATATCTTCGCCTTTTTTATCATTCAATGCTTCATAAGCAATTTTCGCCATTTCTTTTGCCTGATTCATCTGCTTCTCTCCTTCTCTTCTATCTTTCCACTACATAATGCAATTTGTTTATCTGTAATATTCGTAGGTCTGTCTTGTCATTGGATCAATTGTACGTCCCATACGTTCTAAGAATCCTAATGTCAGTTCTGAACATCTGCACACGGCACGGTCGATATCTGTAAAACTGAGCTTCCGCACTTCTGGAAGTCCCGGTATCATTTTCCTGCCCGGCTCAATATAATCTGCCAGATAGATGATTTTCTCCAACAAATTCATATTCGGCTTTCCTGTTGTATGATACAAGATTGCATCCAAAATCCGTTTGTCATGAATATTATATTTCTCTTCTGCCAGATAAGCCCCCAGTTTCGCATGAATCAGTGCAGGTATCATGAATTCTGTTTCTGTCAGACTAATTTGATATTTTCTGCACATTTCCATCTGTTTTTCAACCGGCGAAAGCTTACCACAATCGTGCAAAAGCCCTGCTGTCATTGCGGTTTCAATGTCTTCGCCATGGCACATGGCGAGAGCCCCCGCAGTATACATTACACCCAGTGTATGTGCATAACGTTCTTTTTTCAATATTTTATCCAGTTTTTTCTGGATTGCTTCTAAGTCTGCCATCTGTTCATCCTCGCATTTGGTATAATTCATTTTTCACGATATACTCCGCCACAGTATCTGGAACCATATAATATACACTTAGATTATTACGCGCCCGGCTTCGGATAGCTGTAGAAGAAATTTCCAAAAGAGGAGCTCTTAAAAGCTCAATTTCAGCGCCGTACTGTTCTACAAGATGAGTCATCTGTGCAAGCATCTTTTCCACATTCTTGTCATCCCGCATTGCAGCCAGAATTGTACAGGTTGGGAAAATCTCTCGGAAATACTTCCAATTCTCAATTTCAAACAGTGAATCAGCACCCAGAATAAAATAAAATTTGTGCTCCGGGTACTGTGCATTCAATTCTCTCATTGTTTTATATGTGTAAGAATGTTCAGTTTCCTTTGCTTCGAGCAGACAAAGCTTAAAATAAGGCATGTCCTGAATAGCAAGACGCACCATCTCAATCCGGTGCCTCAGTGCTTTGGTCCCCTCTTCTGTCTGTTTGTGGGGCGGATTCCCATTTGGCAGATACCAGATCTGGTCCAGTCCGAAGTCCTCATAAGCAAACTGCCCGAGCAGCAGATGCCCGATGTGTATAGGATCAAAGGTGCCTCCCATAATTCCTATTTTCATAGTCTCACCTACGGTAATATAATCTTTTTCTTGTTGTCTTTTCCTTCTTTGTAAAGGACAATTTTCTTACCAATGACCTGAACCACCTGTGAACGGGTACGCTCAGCCACCAGTTCTGCCAACTCGCAAGGATCATCGGCACAGTTCTTCAGTACACTGATTTTAATCAGTTCACGTGCATCCAGAGCCTCTGTGATCGCCTGCGTCAATCCAGGCGTCATACTTGATTTTCCAATCTGAAAAATTGGAACCATAGTCATTGCAAGACTTTTCAAATATGCTCTCTGTTTTGTTGTCATTTACGTTTCTCCTTTTAAATAAAAATTAATACAAACCGTTCTTCATTGCGGTACAGTTTCTTTCAATACTCACTTTTTCTGCTGCATTATTTATAATAATCAAACTGTAATCCATACATTTTAACAGTATCCCCTTCCTGAATTCCGGCTGCTTCCAGATCTTTTAAAATCCCAGTTTCTTTTAAGAAACGCTGGAAGAAGGCAAATCCTTTTTCAGAATCCAGGTTCGTATAACCAAGCATTTTCTCAATCTTCGGACCTTCTACAATGTACATACCGTCTTCCTTTGTCACCTCGTACGGCAGTTCTTCGTAAATAAGCTCATCCTCCGGGAAATACTCCTGCTCAAATACAATTGGCTTAGAATCCATCAGCTGCAGCTGTTCACTTACATAATACAACAGTTCGGAGATGCCTTTTCCTGTAGCACCGGAAATCGGAAATACTTTGACTCCCTTTGGTTCAAATTCCTTACGAAGATATTCTGCCGGGTCTTCATCCTCCATATAAATCAAATCCGTCTTATTTGCCGCGATCACTTGCGGACGCTTTGCGATTTCTGGATTATAGGCTTCCAGCTCTTTGTTGATCTTATAAATGTCATCGACAGGATCTCTTCCTTCAATTCCGGCTGCATCAACTACATGAATCATCATCTTCGTACGTTCAATATGGCGCAGGAACTCATGTCCAAGTCCTACACCTTCAGAAGCCCCCTCGATCAGCCCTGGAATATCTGCCATAACAAATCCCCGGCCGTTGTCCAGATCTACTACACCAAGATTCGGGCTCAGAGTTGTGAAATGATAATTGGCAATCTTCGGTTCTGCATTAGTCACTCTGGATAACAGTGTGGATTTTCCTACATTTGGAAATCCAATCAGCCCTACATCGGCGATTACCTTTAATTCCAATGTTACTTCCAGTTCCATAGCCGGCTTTCCGGGCTGTGCATACTTCGGCACCTGCATCGTTGCAGTTGCAAAATGCTGGTTTCCCAAACCGCCTCTGCCGCCTTTTAAAACAACCTGGCGCTGGTTATCACCGGACATATCGGCGATAACTTTACCGCTCTTTGCTTCTTTAATGATTGTTCCTTCCGGTACTTTTAGGACACGGTCCTTCCCATTCTTTCCGTGGCAGCGTCGTTTACCGCCCTCTTCACCGTCGCCTGCAGCATATTTTCTCTTATGACGGTAATCCACAAGTGTATTCAAGCCCTTGTCCACTTCAAATATCAGATCTCCGCCGTCTCCGCCGTCTCCGCCGTCAGGACCGCCGTTGGCAACATATAATTCCCGGCGGAAGCTGCAATGACCGTTTCCACCATTCCCGGAACGAATCCATATTTTTGCTCTGTCTGCAAACATAAAACATCCTCCTGTAATCTATATAAAACAGATATTCTCGTATCTTTATCATTCCATTTTCAAAGCCTGATGATAACAGTTAATATCTTAAAAAAAGGCAGGAAAAATATTCCTGCCTTCTATAACGGTCGATTATTCAGCTATCGGATAGATAGAAACCTGTTTCTTATCTCTTCCTTTTCTTTCAAATCTTACAACACCGTCAACCAGTGCAAACAAAGTATCGTCTCCGCCGCGTCCTACATTCAGACCCGGATGAATCTTTGTTCCGCGCTGTCTGTAAAGGATGTTACCAGCTTTAACAAACTGTCCGTCTGCTCTTTTGGCACCCAATCTCTTTGCCTCAGAGTCACGTCCGTTTTTTGTGGAACCAACTCCCTTTTTATGAGCGAAAAACTGAAGGTTCAATTTCATCATGGTAGTTACACCTCCTCGAAAATAATATCAATGTATGGTTCGTATTCGTTGTTGTCTTCCAGACTCTCTAACCCGAGAAGCATGGTCTTGACCAACAACTGTGCGTCATGCGTGGGTTCTTCCCTGAATCGGAATTCGATCATCCCCTCATCTTCATTGGAAACACAGCTTGTCTCATCACTCGTATAGCGTTCGATCGCATTCAGTGTATTGATCACCAGCATAGAGGCTGCTGCGCAGACAATATCAGTTCCCGCTTTTGAATATTCTGCGTGACCGATAAAATCAAACCCTGTATATGCATGATTTTCATTCACATAAACTGTTGCATGGATCATGGTTGATCATGCGTTGATCTTTTCGATCTTGACAGCTGTGTACTGCTGTCTGTGTCCGTTTTTCTTGTGGTATCCGGATTTTCTCTTATACTTATATACAATGACTTTCTTCGCCTTACCGTCTCCGATCACGGAAGCTGTAACTGTTGCTCCGTCAACTGTCGGACATCCTGCAACGAACTTGTCACCGCCTACTGCAAGGACCTGGTCAAACGTATAAGCTTCTCCAGCTTCTACACCAAGCTTTTCTACTTTAATGATATCGCCTTCGGCTACTTTGTACTGTTTACCACCTGTTGCTATAATCGCGTACATGGGGCACCTCCTATTATCATTACTCGCCAATTATGGTGTCTGTAAAACTACAGAACTTTTAAACCTCATTGTGCGGCATACTTCTAAAGAATAGCATATGAACATTGTAAAGTCAACAGTTTTCCGGGAAAATATTGTAAAAGTATTTTCCCATCACACATTTTTACGGAGTTTGCAGCAAGTGCAAACTCCTATGCTGCACTGCTACTGTATGACCATTCTTCTACTCCTGTTTTTTCAAAGTCTGAAGCTGTTGATAACAGTATTCCAAAATGCTTTTTCTTGTGATGATTCCGATAAAATTCTCCGTATCGTCCACTACTGGAACAAAGTTCTGATTCATTGCTTTCTGCAGCAGATCCTCCATATCAGCATCGGCAGAAACAGCAGTATAATTTGTTCTTCGCGGAAAATCTGAAATAAATATATTCTCCGCTTTTTTTAAATCCATTGCCTGCTGTGCCTTGATATACCAAAGTAAGTCTCCTTCTGTCAGGGTTCCTGTGTATTTTCCTTCCCTGTTCAGCATCGGAATACAGCTGTATCTGTGATATTCCATCGTCTCTAACACCTGTCTTAAGGTACAATAGTCATGAATATAAGCAACGTCACTCTTTGGCTTCAAAAAAAACAAGATATTCATAGCCAACACCCTCCTGCAAGTCTCTTCTGTTGTTAAATTTGTGTCACTACAAAAATGTCATAGAGTGCACGTATTGCACTTTTAAAATCATCATGGCGTACACCTACAATGATGTTCAGCTCGCTGGAGCCCTGGTCGATCATTTTCACATTGATATGGGCATGTGCCAGTGCAGAGAAAATTCTGCCTGCTGTTCCTCTTGTAGCGCGCATTCCCCGTCCTACAATGGCGATCAGCGCCAGATCAGATTCCAGTTCGATATGATCTGGCTGTACTGCTTTGTGAATGCCTGCAAGCACCTGCTGCTCTTTCTCTTCAAATTCATCTTTATGTACGAAAATAGTCATTGTATCAATTCCTGACGGCATATGCTCGATAGAAATATCATTTTTCTCAAATACTTCCAGCACTTTACGGCAAAAACCGATCTCAGAATTCATCATCGCCTTTTCAATGGTAATTGATGCAAAACCATCTGTTCCGGCAATTCCGGTAATTGTGTACTTCGGCTGTCTGCAAGTTCCTTCTACAATCAAAGTTCCCTTGTTCTCCGGCGCGTTGGTATTGCGGATATTAATTGGAATACCTGCTTTTCGTACCGGAAAAATAGCGTCTTCATGAAGCACGCTTGCTCCCATGTAGGAAAGCTCACGTAATTCTTTGTATGTAATGGTTTCAATCGATTTTGGATTCTTAACAATACGCGGGTCTGCGATCAGAAAACCGGATACATCTGTCCAGTTCTCATACAGGTCTGCTCCTGCGGCAAGAGCTACAAGTGAACCTGTTACATCAGAACCGCCTCTGGAAAATGTTACAACAGTTCCATCCTCTTTTGCTCCATAGAAGCCCGGGATAACAGCACCTTCCGATGCTTCCAGGCGTGTGCTCAATAATGTATTCGTTGTAGCTTCATCAAAACTTCCATCTTTACGGAAACGAATCACTTCTGCAGCATCGATAAATTCAAAGCCCAGATAGGCAGCCATGATTTTTCCATTCAAGTATTCTCCTCTGGAAGCAGCATAGTCTCTTCCAATTTTTTTTCCAAAATTCTCACAGATCACATCAAATTCCCCATCCAGAGAAATAGTCAGTTCCAAACCGTCAATAATCTCCTGATAACGAGCTTTGATTGCGTCTAACTGTTCTTTAAATTTCTTCTCACGGATCGCTGCACCGTAACAGCTGTACAGCATATCTGTCACTTTAGTATCTCCGGATGAACGCTTTCCCGGAGCAGACGGCACAACGTACTTTCTGGATTTATCTGCACGGATAATACTGCCTACCTTCATGAACTGTTCAGCGCTCGCAAGTGAACTTCCTCCGAACTTCACGACCTTCTTCATAATTCGTATCCTCCAATATTTTCTCTGTCAGTCTTTAATGATAACTGTTTTGCCAAAGCGGCAAATCTTTTCCCATAAATAGCTTTTATTTTACGGTTTCTTATTATACAACCATCTAAATCTGTTGTAAATCTCTTCTTTTTCAAAATATCCCAGTCTCCCTCCGCTTACATAAATAAACTCCTGTTCTTTCGCAGAAATCTCAATTACTCATAATTGTTATGTCTTTCTTTTCATTTACTTCGTATGATATTCATACAGCGGCTTCCGTACTTTTTTTCTTGTTACTTCCACAAGCTGCAGACCAGTCACGTCCACAAGTGTTGCCTGAATCGGATCTTTCGACAGATGGTAACGAAATTCTTTTAACAATGTCTGCATTGCCTTTTCATCATTCAGATTAATAAAATCCACCAGAATAATACCGGACAGGTTCCGAAGCCTCATCTGATGTGCGATCTCCCGTGCCGCCTCCAGATTAATCTTCAAATAGCTTGCCGCTGTATTTTTCCCGGAAATATCTTTCCCAGAATTAACATCCACAACGGTCAGCGCTTCTGTCGGCTGTATCACAAGATAGCCGCCATGTTTCAGCCAGACACGCTCATTCATGGCACGTTCAAGTACCTTTTTCAGATTATAAAGGGCTGACAGAGAAAGCATTTGATCCTCATATTTCCGAAGCATGGACAGATATTCCGGCTGTTCTGTCTCAAAATATGTCTGTACCTCTTCAAAAAGTTCTATATCTTCAATGATAATTTCTTTCAATCCATCCAGGTACACATTTTTTAAATCTGCTATGTAAGGCTTTACTGCAGTTTCCAGACAGGAATAACAGGTGCGGTGCATGGCTGTTTCTTTTAGATGCTTATACCGGTTCTGAAGCTGTTTAATTTCTTTTGTTACTGTTTCAAAAGGCGCATCCTTTGCATTTGTCCGCAAAATAATACCATATTCTTCATTTTTCAAATTCTGAAGCTGTTCTTTTAATTCTTCCCGTTGAACCTTTGGAATCTTTGCAGACGCGCCGATTCTCGTATTTCCGGAAGTGAGTACGGCATACCATCCTGTAAAGCTGATATTACTGCTTACTGTGGGAACCTTTGTCTTTGCAGCCTCCTTTGTAATCTGGACAACCAATTCATCTCCGATGCAAAGAGGTTTTTTGCCGGTTTTTTGCGTAAAAAATGCATTCTTTGCCTGACTCATATCATAGTAGCAATTGGTACCGCCGATATTGATAAAGGCAGCGCCGATATTTGCCACAATATTCTGAACCTTACCAATGTAAATACTGTTTAATGCCGGTTTCTGATGGTCAGGATTCTCCTGCGGACTGCAATGGATTTCTGCAATTTCATCATCCTCCAGCTCCCATGTCCATATCCAATTGTCTTCCTTCGTAATCAGAATTTTACGTGTCATGTCAATTTCAACACTCCTCAGTTTTATATCGATTCTATATTTTATATAATTTCATTGCCCAATGATTCCAGCGTCACAAGCGTCTGTTCTTTTTCGGTTCCTGTATTTGCATACATCTCCAGACGGTGATATGAAAAGACTGGCTCTTCTTCAATTCCGGCATACTTCAGAAATGCTTCCATCACCAGATCTGGTTTTAAATTCTGCACACTTCCTGATGCCAGCTTTAAGAACAACTCATTTTCGCGGATTTCCGCTTCATAAATCATCGGACGAATATCTACTTCCTGCTGACTGCGCTTCGTCTGTTTTATAATTCGGATTTCCGGCTGTTCATAAAATGCTGTGAAAAGATTTTTCCAGTTAGCGGGAAGGCAGCCCTTCCTTACCCTTACAAGATAATCAGCCGCCGCAACGATTGCCATCCCTGTTGCCTTCTTTTCCTCAGAAATCTGACGGAAACTTACGATTTCCATTCCCTCGGTCATAACGGCATTCATTCGTTTTACTGCCTCGGCGCTTGAAACTGGTTCTCCCAGTTCAATATCTACATATTCGCCGTCACTTGTCAGTCCGATTCCAAGAGGACTTGCAAATGACATGATCATATGCGGACTGTATCCTCCTGTAAATGCGATCGGAATCTCCGCCCTTCGCATTGCCTTCTGAAAAAAACGCATTACGTCCAGATGTCCGATAAACTTGAGAACACCGTATTTACGGAATTTAATTCTAACCTTCATAACAGACACCTCCTCCAAATTTTGCAGCGCCGCAGCCAGAACAATTCTCCCTGCAGTTCGGCGTAATGATTCCTTCTTTTGCACGTTCCCATTCTTTCTTTAAAAATGCTTTGCTGACGCCGATTTCGATGAAATCCCACGGAAGCAGTTCTTTTGTATCCCGCTCTCTTAGAGTATAAAATTCAATATCTGTACCTGTATTCTCAAATGCTTTCATCCACAGATCATTGTTAAAGCTTTCTGTCCATGAGTCATAAAGACATCCCAGACGATAGGCTTCCTCGATCACAGCTGCGGTCCGTCTGTCTCCCCGTGCAAATACGCCTTCCAGCACTGTCACATCCGCTTCGTGCCAGTTATACTTGAGGCTCTTGCGATTGAGCTGTTGTTGAAATTCATGCTTCACAACAGAAGCCCTGTGTACATATTCTTCACTGGTGCACATAGGCGCCCATTGGAACGGTGTAAATGGTTTCGGCACAAAGAAGGAGGAACTTGCGGTAATCTGGCATTTTCCGTTTCGCTGCTCCTTTGGAATCTCATAATATCTGCGTGCAACACGATCTGACAAACGGGCAATTTCCTTCATATCTTCCTCCGTTTCCGTAGGAAGTCCAAGCATAAAGTATAATTTCACCTTGGACCAGCCGCCCTCGAAAGCCTGTCCCGCACCATTTATAATATCCTCTTCAGTCAATCCTTTATTGATCACATTTCTCATTCTCTGTGATCCCGCTTCCGGCGCAAATGTCAGGCTGCTTTTTCGGATATCCTGTACCTTGCTCATTACATCCAGCGAAAAAGCGTCAATTCTAAGAGACGGCAGAGAGATATTGATTCCTTGTCCCTGATATTCTTCAATCAAAAAGGTCACTAACTCTTCCAGTTGAGAGTAATCACTGGAACTAAGAGAACTTAAAGAAATTTCTTCATGTCCGGTATTTTTTATCATTTCTCTTGCATAACTTTTTAACTTCTCAATATCCCGTTCCCTTGTAGGGCGGTAGATCATTCCCGCCTGGCAGAACCGGCATCCGCGGATACATCCTCTCTGAATTTCCAGTACCACCCGGTCTTGAGTTGCCTTGATATACGGCACGACAGGCGCAGACGGATAGACAGACTCTGTTACATCCATCACAACCTGCTTCTTGATCTTCTCCGGCGCATGGTTGTTGATTACAGAAAATGTCTGTAATGTACCGTCTGCATTATAAGAAGCTTCATAAAACTGAGGCACATAGATTCCTTCAATGTCTGCGGCAGCCTCCAAAAATTCCAGACGGGTCTTTCCTTCTGCTTTACATTGCTTATATGTATCCAGCAGTTCATTATAAACAGTTTCACCTTCACCGATATAAAATAAGTCGAAGAAATCCGCCAGAGGTTCAGGATTATAAGTACACGGTCCCCCTCCGATAACGATTGGATGTTCCTCAGTCCGATCCGCCGCATGAACCGGAATCTGACTCAGTTCCAATACTTGAAGAATGTTCGTATAACACATTTCATACTGGATCGTAATCCCAAGAAAATCAAACTCTTTGATTGGATCCTGAGATTCCAGTGCGAATAGCGGAATGCTCTGCTCTCTCATCACCTTGTCCAGATCCAGCCACGGGGAGTAGACGCGCTCGCACCATACATCCTCACGCTTGTTAAACAACGCATACAGAATCTGAATGCCAAGATGGGACATACCAATCTCATAAACGTCCGGGAAGCACATAGCGAACCGCACATCTACTTTTTCAAGGTCTTTCATTACACTATTGACCTCATTCCCGATGTAACGGGCAGGTTTCTCAATTTTTAGTAATATTTCATCATTTAAAGCTAGTTTTCTCATGTTTCTCCTTTTATTTTTTCTACTGTGCAGCACTATGCATAATTATTTATACATCATTTTCATGGTCTTGCATAAAATACATAGCACTGCATAACATGATTTGATACTATAAATCACTTATTTTATTATCAAATTCTTAAAAATTCTGTCCTGCTTTTCCTATCATTTAATACCCTATATGAGAATATGATATTGTTTGATATGAAATAGCACGTTAACCCACTGTATTATATACTTTTTGCGGAAGGAGTTCAAGAAAATCTTTCTCAGATATCTGAATGTCAAATACAAAGCCTACTATTCACACCCTACGGGTGCTCCAGGAACAGTATCCAATCCAGCCCATTTTAAGCCGCCTTCGGCGAGGGGCTGGATATATCGCTGCCATCACTTCATTGGCCGGACACCTTGCCCAGACCATACAAAAAAGAAGCTGCCGGCACAACTTCCCTTTTGTATGATCTGAGTTATCAGTTAAAATCGAACACAAAAAATCCCTCTGTCCAGCGCATACATATCACTGTCCAAAGGGATTCTCTGCCTAATAATGATATTTTACTGCACGATATTCAGTTGTCAATTTTCAGGTAGAATCTCATTCATTGAGATTCCGAGAAGTTATGAAGATATACTTTCTTAAATTGCCCTGTCTTTATCTGTTCATTGATATTCTTCATTGATTGCACACATCCCCTAATATCTCTAGAGACAGTATACTGCAATTTAAGATTTACTTTAAGAATTGTATCATAAAATTTCCGCTCTTACAAAAGCTTGCGTAACTGATCTGCAACTTCCTTATCAAGTTTCTTTCCCCCAGAAAATGCAACCATAAATCTTTCAATCGAATTACCATAGGATTTTTTTACCAAATCTTTTGTCCATTTATGTATATGCTCTTCTTTCGTGCATGCTGCATAATAACTATAATTTTTTTTACTGTCTATCGCTTTTACAAGACCAGCCATCTGAAGATTTTTTAAATAAGTACTCAATGTCTGTCTTTTCCAATCCTTATGAAGTTTTTCATTCGCATAAGTCAGTATTTCCTTAAATGACACATCCTTTTCCTGAATCCATAAAAAATCCATGATTTCCATTTCCGTATTGGTTAAATCATATTTTTTCTTCATCTAATGTACCTCCCCTTATTATTTTTTTCTATTAATGTGGACAAATTTTATATGTTGTTGTATGTAACTGTTCTTTTAGGATAACATTTCCGCATAAAGTACATCTTCCTGCGCTGTAAACATCCATTCTACATCCTTTTCCAATAGTCGTATGATAGGATTGTGTTCCGGAAACATACTTGTGGGTACAATAAGCTTTATCATTTGAGATGCCATCATCTATTTCGAAAATATTTCCGTTCTCATCTGTAAAAAATGTATCAAAAGGTGCATCTTCCAGTACTTCAAAAGTCTCTCCTGGATTAAAGTCTGACCACTCGGAGGCATTTAGTTGTAAATCTTCTAACGATCCTTCTCCATGTATTTCCATTCTCGGGGCGTTATCATAGGCAAAAACTGTTGATGTACCCAATGTACAGATAAGTATTCCAACGAAAACAGATATTTTTTTCAAAGTTCTTTTTCTTTTTGCCTTCATTTCCAAAATTCGCTTTTTCAAAATACGTCCTCCATTATCAATTATTCCTGATACAAATCTGTTTTTCATTATTGAACCTTCTTCAGATATATTAATAAGCAGATTTCCATAACTACTTATGAAATCTTTTTCTTTGTTACGTATCACCGTTTCATCACAGTAAATCTCACTAATATTGCAAATTTCATAGAATAAAAAGTAACACAATGGATTAAACCAATTTAATGCAATCGCAAAAAGAGCAAGAAATTTAATAAGCAAATCCCTATTCTTTACATGAATCATTTCATGCATAATAATAATTTTAATACTTTCCGGAGAAAATCTGTCAAGATAAGGTTCAGGTATATAAATGACAGGTCTGGCTAATCCAATCACACTTGGAACTTCTATGTACGGTGAAAATATAAGTGATATTTTCGTGTGTAAGTTTAAAACTGCTCTCAGATTATCAATATACCCTAAAATATATTCTGGAGTTTCAACATTATTATCAGCGCTTAACCGATTCAGAACCTTTCTAAGTTTAAAGTATTGATAGAACTGTATGCACAAAATAACAGCAGCAACACATCCTGCAAAAATAAGATAAACAATTCTTTTTTTAATATTATGAGATACATAGATATCGTTTCCTAAATGTATAATCAAATTAGAAAAATAATATCTTTTTGTAGAAAGATCTGACGTAAGCTCCAACAAAGGGATAGCAGTGATATATTCCTTGATTTTATATTTAAAGCAAGGGAACGGAAACAAGAAAAATAGTAAGGCCAGCTTTAAAATATTATACCGCCATTTTACAGTAAAAAATCTTTTTGCAATCGGGCATATTAATATATAAAGGATATAAACAGCAGAACCCGATAAAGACATCATAAACAATACGCTATTTCTCATAAGCCTCTTCCCAATCTGTTTTATCCTTCAGTGTATTCAATATCTATAGAAATATTATCTTTCAAGATTCCATTGAAACTTCCTATTATCAGATTTACGATTGCTATTCGTGATTCTTCTGAAATTTCATTATACGGCTCTGTATGTAATGTTACATTCACAGTAGTTTCTGAATGATCTGTTAAATCATAATTATGTATGCTGACCAAAGGAGCGTTTCCTTCAGCCATCTCTTGGATAGTATCCTGTAACATCCTTTCTAAATCAGCTTTTTGGTAATCTTCCTTTTTATTCATATCAGTTTCATGTTCTGTATTAAAACTTTCATATTCGATATCATCATCTGCAAATATAAGATTATTTGCTATAAATCCTGCCAAAACGAAAATAACAAATAGACTAATACATAAATAGACTCTTTTTCTGTATTTTTTCTCCATTTTTTCTCCATTTTTCTCTCATATATTAAAACATATAGTTATAGTAAAACTGCAATGTTTTGTTAAAAACATCACAGTTCATACTACAATTATATAAGACTACTGACTAATCTGCAAGCTCTTTTTAATAGGCTGTACCCGCAAAAGAAATGTATGGTGAATCTGTAGGAACTACTGTTGCACTAAAAATATAATATGTACTAGATCCTCCATGGTATACATTTAAGTATAATGCATGATAAGCCTGAGATGAATAAGAGTCCTTATCCCATGAACAGCTAAAAGAAGAATCTTTAACGGTATATGTACCTTTTAAATTGGTAATATAGCTATTCTTTCCATTACGATTCCAACTGCACACAAGAGCAACTCTAAAAGCCTCTCTAGTAACACCTAAAGATGTATAATTATATACAAAAGTTCTGCTGGAAGTAGTCGCAGCTCTTGACAAATTATTATCACTATCATTGGCTTCAACAAGAGTGACAGTCATTGTTCCATTTTCATCTTGGCTTACTATTTTTGATTCGCCGATTTCTGTAGGGAGTTCCATATCTTGCCCTGACATAACTTTTTCATAATGTTCTGCCTGCTCTGATGACATTTCCGATTTAGCCCTAGAAAATGAACTACTGTCAATAGAATTGCTTTCTACATCCTGAGTTGTTGATGCTGCCATTGACATAGTTGAACTCCCAAATACCAAAGCGCCCCCCAAAACAATACATAAAATTTTTTTGATTTTGTTTTTCATATATTGAATCCTCCTAAATAGTTTTATAATCTTAATATTAAAAAACTTGAATATCTAATATCCCTCCCACCTTCCAATTCACAATTTGTTTTTATTATTAGGACTATATAGCTTTAGTCTAAGAATACTACATTGTCGAATATATGTCAATAGATGTTAGCTAAATATGCTTGTCCTGCTGTTTTTACACCAGAAGAAGACGGAGGTTACTCTAATCACTACCCCCAAGGTAAGACTCTTTTACCAGTTTCTTTATGTTATCTTCTGAAATGTAGGTCCTGTTCCATTCTGCCACCAGTTCATAAATATCATCATGCCAAACATCCCATATCCCCCCATAGCTGCCTTCATAAATGACAGAACCATCCGGACAAGGTACATAAGCCTTTCCATAAAGTTTTAAAGCGCTTAGATAACGAAAAACATGACCCATTTCCGAAGCCATGTTTTCCAAAAAATCTATGAATCTATATTCTTTATAAAGCGACCGAAAAATATCCTGTGCATCACATGCTTTTGAAAAACAGGTGAACTTAAAATAGGGCGGATTCAGTGACTATGAAGCCAGAAGGCTTCCACCTTTATAATATCGTCTGCATTTTCTGTAATGGTATCCGCTTCCTCCTGTGTCAGATATCCTTCCCTTACCATACTTTCCAGTACTTTCTCCTGCCGTTTTACTGCAAGTTCCATACTAACCGTCGGTGCATAAGCAGATGGTGCATTGGGGGTACCTGCCAGCATCGTACTTTCGTAATCGGACATTTCAGCAGGAACCTTCCCGAAATATCCCATACTGGCATCATAAATACAATAATAAGATTCCCCAAAGTAAATACAATTTACATAGAGTTCTAAAATCTCATCCTTTGTATACCGTTTTTCCAACACTAATGTCAGCATTGCCTCAGCAGCTTTCCGCACAATATCATTGTCATCTTCAAAATACAGATTCTTAGCAAGCTGCTGGGTAATCGTACTGCCTCCCTCGATCAGCGCTCTGGCACGGATATTATTTCGTACCGCTCTTACCAGAGAAATCGCGTCAATTCCCGGATGGGAATAAAAACGTTTATCTTCCACAGCAACTACCGCATCCAGATAAATTTTTGGCAGCTTATCTAAAGTCGTGTAGTCAGGATTTGATTGTATTTCATTAATTTTTATCTCCAGCGGCTCATCTGTCATGACAGCTTCATATCTCTGATATCCCTTATAGGCGATTATACCAATCGGAACTATCAGCACCGCCAGACAGATGAGAAGCACTGTAAGCAGGCGCTTTATCCATTTCATATTCATTTCCTCTTAAGTAATATGTATATTTATAGTTTACCACATCTGAACACTTCTATCACTTATCTTTTCCTTAATTCTTTCTGAAGACAAGTGAAATCCACGAGAAAATACTAATAAACAAATAAATAAAAGCTGCTAATGTAAAACAGATAACCCCTGTAATCCCCACTGCTATAGTAATGACTGCATAAAACATTTTACCTCTTCCAGACATAATGTATTCCCCACTTTTTACAGATTTAACGTACACGTAGAATTCTATCGCAACAGTTCAGCGCAGGACTTTGCAATTGCTGCAAAGTCCGTAAAAACGCATGACTGAGAATAGAATCTGCCCTTTCACCGCAGGTGAACCTAAAATAGGGCGGATTTTGTGACTATGAAGCCGAAGGACTGAATAGTTACATTCTATCATACTAACTGTAAAAATCCCTTGCAGCAGTCTAACACTTATCTTACTCTTTTGAAAGATATGTTAAACGGACTACAGATTTTTCCATACCTCCTGTAGTTCTTCCACATCCATCTGTTTTTCTATCTGTGTGACAATCTGGTCGCTGTTTACATTCATCACCGGGACCTGTGAATAATCCATCCACACATAACAGACGAACAACAGAATCCCGAGTGCCAGACGGAATACAAAGCTCCCCCCTTCCGGCTCTTCTTCTGCTCCTTTGTATAATTCCCGGTACAGATTCCCATACCGCGGATGTACCGCCGGAATCCAGCTGTCATCATAAAGTCTTCGTGTCTGCCTTAAAAGTTCCCGTCTTCTTTCTTCAGAATCATTCATAATAAATAGTCCCCCTTTCCAAAAAGAACCCCTTTTTATATGATCTGTATGTAATAAGGGGCATAAAGCATGGTCTGTCTACCACATTTTATGCCCCTTTGTCTGTCTAAAGAACTTTCATTTTCTTTTTATCGGTCTGCCATCTCTTTTGTAATATCTTCCCATGTTACGCCCCGCTCTACCATCAGTACCATTACATGATAAAGAAAATCTGAAATCTCATACTTAATTTCTTCGGCACTTGGATTCTTTGCTGCAATGACAATTTCCGTTGCCTCTTCACCGACTTTTTTTAAAATTTTGTCAATTCCCTTTTCAAAAAGGTAATTTGTATAAGAGCCATCCTTCGGATGTTCCTTTCTGTCCGCAATAGTATCATACACACTCTCGAATACCTGAAGTGGATTCTTAGAATCATAATCCGTCCCCGCAATCGGCTGGTAAAAACAGGTTCGATTGCCCGTATGACAAGCAGCACCAATTTGTTCCACCTTCGCAAGCAATGTGTCCTTATCACAGTCCGCAGTCAACGACTTAACATACTGAAAATGCCCTGAGGTTTCTCCCTTGATCCAGCGTTCCTGACGACTTCTGCTGAAATACGTCATCCTTCCAGATTTCACCGTATGATTGAAGGCATCTTCATTCATGTATGCCATCATTAGTACTTCATTTGTCTTGTAATCCTGTACCACAACCGGAAGCAGTCCGTCTGGATTCAGCTTGAATTCAGAGAATTCCATCATACTTTCAAAAGAGGTCATCTTAATGCCCTCATCTGTACAAATTTGTTTAAATGCGTTAAAATCCATATCCAGTTGACTTACCAAAAGCCCGGACACACCTTTGACACCGTCAGATTTCAGAATTTTCAATATCTCCGCCTGTTCCATGGTATCAGTCAGAACCACACACGGAATATCCGTCACATTCAATACCGAATTCAAATCCAGCCGATGCATGAAAATTACCTCGGAAGAATACTCTGAAATCTGATGCTGCCGTTTAAAAAGTCCGTCAAAATCATTCAGTGATACAGCAATTTTCCCTTTTCCAAACCGCTTTGACACATCTTCCAGCATATCCTGCGACACTGCCTTGGAAAAATTCAGTATAGCCCTTTTTGCCCCTGCATACAGATATTTTTTTACATCCTCCAGGCGGCGGATATTCCCGCCTGCTACCATCGGAATGCTGATTACACGGTTTATTTTCCGCATCAGATTAATTGCTTCTTCGTGTTCTTCTTCAGAATTGGACAAATCGAAAACAATCAATTCATCTGCTCCCTGCTCGCTATAGTGCTTTGCAAGGGACACCACATCTTCTGAAATCACCGTGCGGTCATCGAACCATTGAACTGCTTTCCCGGCATTAATCAAAATACATGGTGTTAATCTTTTATAACTCATTTTTTTACACTCCTTTTACAAGCTGCCCTTTGTAGACCAAACTTCTTTTATACGTGGTTCTTCCTGCGTTGCCATATCAAGCGCCTTGCCAAATGCTTTAAACAGTGCCTCCGCCATGTGGTGGTTATTACCCTGATCCATGATTTTCAGATGCAGATTCATAGCTGCACTGTATGATACGGCATAAAAGAATTCTTGTATCATTTCCGTATCCATTGCACCAAGATATGGTACTGTAAATTCTGCATCATATTTCAAATATGGACGTCCCGATAAGTCTATGGCACACAATGCAAGTACTTCATCCATAGGAAGGAGGAAACTGCCATAGCGTTTAATTCCCGCCTTATTTCCCAGTGCCTTTGCAACTGCCTCTCCCAATACAATTCCTGTATCTTCTATGGTATGATGACAGTCTACATCCAGATCGCCTTTTGCCTTAACATTCAGATCAAAGAGTCCATGCCGTGCAAAGCCATCCAGCATATGATCAAAAAACGGTATTCCAGTATCAATCTGATTCCTCCCGCTTCCGTCCAGATTGATACTTAATGTAATGTCGGTCTCTTTTGTCTTTCGTGTACAACTTCCGATTCGGTTTTCCATCGGTCTTTCTCCCTCTTTCCTTTATTCCTCAAAACGGACTTTTATTGAGTTTGCATGAGCCGTCAACTGTTCCGCCTCTGCAAACTGTTCAATATCTGTATGAATTGCTTCCAAAGCCTCTCTTGAATAAGAAATAATGCTGGATTTCTTTAAGAAATCATCCACCGATAAGGGCGAAAAGAATTTCGCGGTTCCATTAGTTGGTAAGACATGGTTCGGTCCCGCAAAATAATCTCCCAGTGGTTCACTGCTGTATTCTCCTATAAAAATCGCTCCCGCATTGCGTATTTTTGTCATTACCTGATGCGGATCTCTCGTCATGATTTCCAAATGCTCAGAGGCTATCTCATTTGCTGCGCCAATGGCATCTTCCAAGGTATCTGCAACAAGAATATGTCCGTAATTGTCCAATGATTTCCGCATAATCTCCCCACGGGACAATTCAGCGGTAAATATGTCTGTCTCTTTTGACACTTTTTCTGCCAGTTCCATACTTGTCGTTACAAGTATGGCTGATGCCAGTTCATCATGCTCTGCCTGTGACAATAAATCGGCTGCCACATAACGGGGATTTGCAGTTTCGTCAGCAAGCACAAGAATTTCACTTGGACCGGCAATGGAATCAATACTCACATGACCGTAAACAGCTTTTTTTGCCAGTGCTACATAGATATTGCCTGGTCCTACGATCTTGTCCACCTTTGGAATACTCTCTGTTCCGTAGGCAAGAGCTGCGATTGCCTGGGCGCCTCCAACCTTATAAACTTTATCGGCACCTGCTTCTTTTGCTGCAACCAGTGTTGTCGGATTGACTTTTCCATCTTTTCCCGGCGGGGTTACCATGATGATTTCCTCTACACCGGCAACTTTGGCAGGCATAATATTCATCAGCACAGAAGATGGATATACTGCTTTCCCTCCTGGTACATAAACACCGACTCTCTGAAGAGCCGTCACCTTTTGCCCCAGCATTGTACCATCCGGCTTACTGTCAAACCAACTGTACTGCATTTGTTTGGCATGATAAGATTCAATGTTTTTCAAAGCTTTACGCACAATACAAAGCAAATTCTCATCTATCATTTCATAGGCTTCTTTGATTTCTTCCTCCGTAACCTGAATGGTAGAAGCACTTATCTGCGCTCCGTCAAACCGGGCTGTATAGTCAAAGAGTGCCTTGTCTTTCTGTTCTTTGACTGTATCCAAAATCTTCCTCACACTTTTTTCATATTGCTCATAGCTGTTAGGACTGCGTTTCAGCAAATCCTCCAGCAGATTTTTTTTTGTCGTCTCATTCAGCTTTTCAATCCGCATGGTTATCCTCCTGTAACAGATTCCGCAAATTGTGAATCAGTTCTTTGATCCTGTCATTTTCCATCCGCATACTGACAGGGTTGACAATCATCCGTGCAGACAGAGGACATACTTCTTCTAGTACCATCAGTCCGTTTTCTTTTAATGTAGATCCCGTTTCAACAATGTCTACAATCACTTCCGAAAGCCCTACGATCGGCGCAAGCTCAATAGAACCGTTCATTTTGATGATTTCCACAGTCTGATGCTTCTTATTATAAAAATAGTCTTTTGCAATGTTTGGATATTTTGTTGCAACACGAATCAATTCACGATGCTTTAAAAGCTCTGCTTCATCTTCATAACCGCAGACGCACATCCGGCATTTTCCAAAGCCAAGATCCAGAACTTCATGAACTTTACGTCCTTCTTCAACAATCGTATCTTTTCCAGCAACACCGATATCTGCCGCACCATACTCTACATAAGTCGGCACGTCAGGTCCTTTTGCAAGAAAGAATTTCAGTTTCAGTTCTTCATTGACAAAAATCAGCTTTCTGGATTTTTTATCTTTCATTTCCTCACAGGTAATTCCAAGACGCTCCAGCCTTTCCAGTGTTTTGTTTGCCAGGCGGCCTTTGGTAAGTGCAAATGTCAAATATCTCATACCGTCTCCCCCTCCGGCTTCTTTTCCTCGGCATGAAGCAGATGTTTCTCTCCACTTTTCAGATTTATGACTTCAATGTCATGATCTTCTTTCAAAAACAAAAGATTGTCTGCCTGAATCCGTTTTCCGTAGTCCTCATAACAGGATAAGCTTTCCTCTGCCCTACACTTTTTTAACACAATACATGTTCCATTTGAACGGTAGTCTTTTGCCAGTGTAAAAGCCCATTGCTGTATATCCTCTGTATACACAATAAGATCCCGATGTCCTGCGTCAACAGCGATTTTCTGACGGCTTAAGGCGCTCATCAGCTCATCCACAATAATCGCAAAACCAATAGACGGAATACTTTTCCCGAACTTCTCCAGTAAGTGGTCATAACGTCCGCCGCGGACTATGGCATCTCCGGTTCCATATGTATAAGCACGGAAAATAATTCCCGAATAATACCCATAGCTGCCGCACATGCTCATATCAAAGGTGACATGTTCCTCAACACCGTAATGCTTAAGCAGTACATAAATCTTCTGCAGACGGTCAATAGCCGCCAGAGCTTCCCTTGCGGATACGGTCAATGCCGCCTTTTTTAAGACTTCTGCACCGCCAATCAATTCCGGCAGTACACGAAATGCCTCTTTCACAGATTCACTGACCCGCTCACTGTCCAGCACCTCTTCTACACCAAAATAATTCCGGTTACCGATCAAAGAATAAACCTCTGTAATCCGTTCATCGTTAAGACCACTCTCACATAACAGTGTACGGATAAAATCTACATGACCGATATTTACTTGAAATTCCTTCAGTCCGACCTTTTTCAATCCGTCTACAAGCATGGCGATCATCTCTGCATCAGCTTCAATAGAGTCCTCACCGATCAGTTCAGCGCCAAGCTGGGTATTTTCCTTTAGTCTTCCTTGATAACTGAAATGATTGATAAAGGTATTCCCGATGTAACACAAACGAACCGGAAAATCTTCATCTTCAAATAAGGTTGCTGCTGCTCTCGCGATAGACGGCGTAATATCAGGGCGCAGAGAAAGTGTATTGCCCTCTCTGTCAAAAAACTTATACAGTTCCCGCGAAGAAATTGTTCCAATCTCTTCGCGGAACACATCAAAATATTCAAATGTCGGTGTCTGGATATCCTGATATCCGTATAAATGTAACGTATTATGGAGCTTTTCCTGCACCGTCAGCTTCTTTCTGCATTCTGTATTATAGATATCCCGGACCCCTTCGGGAGTATGTAATTTCTGTTCCATAAAAAACACCTTCACTTTATCGTAGTAAATCGCTAAATCATACACAATTATACGAAGTTTTTACGGCATTGTCAAGAAGGAAGTATTAATGACTTTTCTCTATCATCCAAATCCTTTTGTATGTAGTCCAGATAAGGGACATAACAATTGTTTTTGAAAGGCATAAAGTATGCCTCTGCCAACTCTTCTATACGGAAGCTCTTCCGCCCACCCTGGCGTGCCCTCTCCCAAAAGGCTTTAATTTCCTGAAACCTCATATAATAAAGTGTATTTCTGGCGCTGTAGTAAAGAATCAAAAAAGAAATCCCACCCTGTTTTTCAAATTTTTCCATGAATGTCATCTGATGTTCATGGATATTTTGCAGCGGAAACGTATCTGCGCTGCATTCTTTTGCATCAAAGCAGACAGGAATCCCCTGTACTGTTCCGATGTAATCCACGGTGCTTATTTTGTCAAAATATGCCAGCGTAATATGCCGTCTTTCTTTATCAATTTTCACTGGCGTAATCGGTGTGGGAATTTTCTGGATCAGAGCAAGCCCCAATTCATCATATCGGTCATTTGTATGATTGATAAATTCCTCCAGCGTGGAACCTCGTAACCCTCTTGAACTCCATGTTGCCATTTTCAGATCCTCATATATTATATATTTATTCTATCATATAACAGACTATTTCTGTATAAAATGAACTTCACCCCTTCGTTATTGTTCACAGCTTGCTGCTGTGCACAGTAACAGAATTTGTGCATTTCAACATTGAACAGTTACAATCCTTCTTCCTTACAAATCCGTTTAAACATTTCCGGTGGTTCCGCAAAAAATATTTTTTCCGATACAGTTCCGAGTGAACCGCTAAGCTTCGGCATTTCCAGACAATATGCATGCAAAAGCTGATAGTTCAGCCC
This sequence comes from Mediterraneibacter agrestimuris, assembly GCF_943193195.1. Lineage (GTDB taxonomy): Bacteria > Bacillota > Clostridia > Lachnospirales > Lachnospiraceae > Schaedlerella > Schaedlerella agrestimuris. Next base: position 141,774 of record NZ_CALPDG010000002.1, read on the forward strand.
GTATTGTTGTTGATAAACATCATTTACCGCACGATTGCCATACTTGTAATCCCCAAGTATCGGATGCCCGATGCTTGCCAGATGAGCACGAATTTGGTGAGTTTTTCCCGTAATCAGATGTACCTTTAGAAGTGTCGCGGATTTCCCGACAGCAAGGGGTCGGTATTCTGTTTCAATGGCGGTACTTCCCGGAACCTCTCTGCTTAGGATCTCCACTTTATTTGTCTTCTCGTCTTTATGTAAAAATCCGCAGATATGCTTTCCCTTTTCTACTTTCCCCGCAACCGGACAGAGATAATATTTTGCCAGAGCTCTCTCCTTAAAAAGACGGCTCAGTTCCTGCAAACCGGCAAGACTTTTTCCTGCCGCTAAAAGTCCGCTTGTATTCCGGTCCAGACGGTTGCAGACGGACGGACGGAAGGTCCGCAGTTCTTCCTCACAAAGCTGTCCCGAATGAAGCAGATATCCGATCAGGTACTCTACCGCGGAGACATCTGTTTCTTTTGCCTTCTGTGAGAGCATTCCGACAGGTTTATTAAAAAGAAGAATATGATCATCCTCATAGATGATATCCAATTTTTCTATTTTCACATCAGAAATAGTCTGTACTGCTTTTTCGGAAAATTTCTCAATCGTTTCATCTGACAGAAAAAGCTTTATGCTGTCGCCTATATTCAGTTTTTCCTGACCCGTTGCTTTTTTCCCGTTCAGCACAATATTTTTCTTGCGAAGCATTTTATAGAGAAAGCCTTTCGGCGCTTCCCGTAAAAACTTTCCGAGAAATTTATCCAGACGCTGACCGGATTCATTTTCCGTAACTTTCAATTCCTGCATTGTATCTGTCCAATCCTGTTATAATGAAATATTCATAATTACGTTTGCGACTTTCATTTCATGGGCTTTTCTGTCTTCTTTTTCTACCGCTGCAATATTCTCCAGCCCTTCTGCCCTGGCAAGAAAACCTTTATATTGATTCATCAGCTTTACCGACACATTCTGAAAATGGTTTTGTACCAATATATTTTTTATATGTTTTGCGGCATAATCTAAATCCACTTTTGTATCAGACGTATAGCCAAACACCTTGTCCCCTGAAATTACAATTGCATCTATAGGCATGATTTTCTCAGTGCTTGTAACAACCAATTCAAACAGCAGATACAGATGAGGGCATTTTTCTTCCACCTCTGCTGCAAGTTCCGGTTTAACAGAACGATGTGGCAGACGTGTGATCACACCAACAAGTGCCGTACATGCCGGAAGGCAGCCCACAATCGCAGCGACCGTCAGTAGATTCTTGTTAGAACCGGTCTGGCTGTAACCCAGAAAATATACTGCCGCAACCAGCATAAAATATATAATTGTACGGAGTATTTCGGCTTTCAGCTTATACTCCAGATATCCCGGCGTACCCTTTTCACATTTTTTCATTTATTGTCTGTCTCCTTTGCAGCCCATCGTCTCCAGTTTCAAAATCAGACTATGAGGAACGAATTTTGAGGCAATTCTTGCCCCTTTCATGGCAGTTCCGTATACAGACATTCCTTTACCCCTGCGGCTGTCGATCAGTGCTTTTCGTACCACGTCCGGAGACTTTGCCATAACCATCTGCTTCCAGACATTCTCAATTCTGCCGGAAACATCAAAAAACTCTGTATCCACAGGTCCGGGACAAACAGCCGTTACAACAATACCCTTTTGTCTCACTTCTTCTCCCAGCGCCCTGCTAAAGCTCAATACATAAGACTTGGTTGCTGCATAAACTGTAAATAAGGGCTGCGGGCAAAAAGCCGCAGCTGAAGCCAGATTGATGATTCTGCTTCCCTTTGACATAAAAGGCATACAATAAAATGTCATACGGGATAAAGCAATACAATTCAGATCGATCATTTCGAGCTGTATATTCTTATCTTCTCCGAGAATCTCTTCCACACTTCCACACTTTCCAAAACCCGCAGCATTCACCAGCATACGGATATCTGGCTGTTCCTTTGAAAGTGCCTCTTTTAAAGCAGCATTTACCGGCCGTTTCAATAAGTCTCCTTCAAAAATACGGAGAGGGACAATAGACACATACTGCAATTCCTGTAACCGCTCCCCTCTTCTTGCTATGACCCATATTTCATCCAGCGTGCGGTAAAAATATCCGATCTGTTTTACAAACTCTCTTCCCATACCTGAAGAAGCCCCTGTTACTATGGCAATTTTCACTTTTTCACCTTCTTTTTTTATTATTACAATTGTTGATCATCTGTTTTTTTGAACTACTCTTCATGCTCTGATTTTTAACATTTTTTCTGTTTTTATTCTGCGGCACAGGAATCTTTTTGTTTGTCTTCTTTTTCCCTTTCTCCTGTACCGCACGTTTCTCACTTACAAACTGCCGCGGATGAATCAGGCACTTTTCATCAAATCCGATCAAGTCCCTGCGTCCTGCTTTGAGAAGGGCTTCCTTTACCAGTTCGTAATTTGCCGGATTACGATATTGAATGAGAGCACGCTGCATTGCTTTTTCATGAGGATTCTTCGGCACATACACCTCGGTCATTGTCCTCGGATCTAAACCTGTATAGTACATACAGGTAGAAATAGTAGACGGGGTCGGATAAAAGTCCTGCACCTGTTCCGGCATATATCCCATATCCCGGCAATATTCCGCCAGTTCCGCTGCTTCCTTTAAAGTAGAACCAGGGTGGGAAGACATCAGATAAGGAACCAGATACTGTTCCTTCCCAATTTTTTCCGTCATTTTAAAAAACTGTTTTACAAATGTTTCATATACTCGGTTTTCCGGTTTTCCCATCTTTTCCAGAACCACATCAGACACATGCTCGGGCGCTACTTTGAGCTGACCGCTGACATGATAAGTACACAAATCTCTCAGGAAAACAGAGTCATTCTCAGCCAGCAGATAATCAAACCGGATTCCTGAACGGATAAAGACCTTTTTGACTTTCGGAAGCTCCCGTAATTTCTTAAGCAGCCGCACATAGTCACTATGGTCTGCATTCAGATTTCTGCAAGGTTTTGGGAATAAGCATTGCTTTGCCGTGCAGACACCCTTTTCCAGCTGCTTTTTGCAGGAGGGTTGACGAAAGTTTGCAGTTGGTCCTCCTACATCGTGAATAAATCCCTTGAAATCCTTTTCATTTGTCATTCCTTCTGCTTCCCTTATCAGAGATTCATGGCTTCTTGACTGTACGATCCGCCCCTGATGAAAGGTCAGGGCACAGAAGTTGCAACCGCCAAAACATCCTCTGCTGCTTGTCAGACTGAATTTGATTTCCGCTATTGCCGGAACACCGCCTGACTTTTTATAAGACGGATGAAACGTCCGCATATAGGGTAATGCATAGATATCATCCATTTCCATTGTTGTCAATGGTTTTGCAGGCGGATTTTGTACCACATACAAATGCTCCGAATAACTTTCTGCCATCCGTTTTCCTGAAAACGGATCTGTGTTGCAGTACTGGGTATAAAAACTCTCTGCATATTTTCGTTTATCTTTTTTTATTTCCTCAAAAGACGGCAATTCTATTGCATCGTAAACAGCTTCTCTGTCCTTTACCTTTACTACGGTTCCGTCGATATAAGTAATATCTGAAACAGCTATTCCCGCATCCAGCGCTTCCGCAATCTCCAAAATAGAATGTTCTCCCATTCCGTAGGAAATGATATCTGCTCCGGAATCCAGTAATATGGAGCGTTTTATTTTATTGGACCAGTAGTCATAATGTGCCATACGGCGCAGACTGGCCTCAATTCCTCCCAAGATCACAGGGACCTGTTTGTAAGTCTGGCGAATCAGATTACCATAGACAACAGCCGCATAATCGGGACGCTTTCCCATCACACCTCCAGGGGTGTAGGCATCATTTTTTCGGTGTTTTTTGGATACTGAATAATGATTGACCATAGAGTCCATATTACCCGCACTAACGAGAAATCCCAGTCTCGGTTCGCCGTACACTGTCACACTGCTTTTATCTTTCCAGTCCGGTTGGGAAATGATTCCCACTTGATATCCGCGTGATTCTAACAGTCGGCTGATAATGGCATGCCCAAAAGAGGGATGATCCACATAAGCATCTCCGATCACATAAACGAAATCCACCTGATTCCATCCACGTTTTTCCATATCCTCCCTGCAAACGGGCAAAAAATCTTGTTTCATCTTTCTCTCCAATTATTTCATTCTTAAACAACTTCGGAATAATGACAGATGTAATAATCAGCAAGAGCGCGTTTTTCCTCTTCCTGCGGTCTGGAAAATTCATCTTCCACAGCACAGACTGTCATTCCGGCATTCTTTCCCGCCATAATTCCGCTTGGGATATCTTCAAATACAAGACATTCCGACGGTTCCACCTGTAAATCTTCCGCCGCCTTCAGATATACATCCGGCGCAGGCTTTCCCCTCTTCACCTCGCAGGAAGTCCTCACTGTATCAAAATAATCCCGGATGTGTAACGCGTCCAGTACCGCCTCTGCCAATTCTCTTGCATTACTGGTGGCAATTCCCATACGGATTCCCACCTGTTTCATCCGCTGTAAAAATTCACCAGCTCCAGGTTTTAACGGCACCTTTGTACAGTATAGTTCCATAGTCATTTCCTGCCACTCTTGTTTCACATCTTCAACAGTACAAGTAAGCTGTGGGAAGGTGTCCAGAAAATACTGGGCAGTTTCCGTGAAACTCATCCCTTCAATCTCCTTGTGAAAATTTTCCGGCATCGTCAGGTTATATTTTTTCATATAAATATCATCTACTTCAGGCCACAGCCACATGGAATCTACCAGTGAGCCGTCCATATCAAAAATAACTGCTTTTTTTCCTGTCAGCATAACTCTTCAATCTCTTTCTTTGTCAGTTCTCTGTATTCTCCGGTTTTTAGTTTCTCATCCAGCACAAGACTTCCCATACGCAGACGTTTCAAATATACAACTTCCTTGCCACGGGCATGAAACATCCGTTTTATCTGATGGAAACGTCCTTCACGGATAGTCAGCTCAACTTCAGATTGACATCTGCTCTGTAAGATCACAAGCATTGCCGGCATCGTTAGCTTCTCATCTCCAATGTCTATTCCCTCTGCAAATGCCTCCGCGTCTTCCTGTGTAACCTTTCCGTCAATTCTTGCATAATAAGTCTTGTCCACATGCTTTTTGGGTGACAGGAGCCGATGAGCCAGCGCCCCGTCATTGGTAATCAAAAGAAGTCCTTCGGTGTCCTTATCAAGTCTTCCCACAGGAAATAAATCCTGCCGCTGCTTCCTTGTGATCAAATCCACAACCGTTGTTTCTCTTGAATCCTCAGACGCAGAAATAACTCCCGCTGGTTTATTCAGCATATAGTATTCGTATTTTGCATAAAACACCGGATTCCCCTGATACAGAACTTCATCTGTCTCTGTCTCCAGTTTAAACTCCGGTTTTTTTATGATGACGCCATTAACCTGCACAAGCCCTTTCCCAACTGCCTTTTTTACTTCACTTCTGGTTCCCTGCCCCATTTCTGTCAGATATTTGTCTAATCTTAGCTTCATAAAATATGCTCCTTTTACGTTACTTTTCACACCCGGGCCAGGCACTACGCTGCACGGCCCGGACCAGTACAGTATCGGGGCTGGAATCCGGTCTCTTGCCGTAAGGCAACTTTAAATAGACCGGATTCGTTGCTTTGAGCACCGTAGGTGTGAAAAGTAACCCTTTTACACGCCAGACAGTTCTGTTTATGACTGCCAGCGCCAGCCGGGCAGATATTTATTCTTCAGCGTCTGGTTCGCAAGTTTTCCAAATCCCAGAGGATATCCATCCACGCAGACCAGATACCATCCCTTGTCCTTCCTTCCGGTCAGGTCATCTACATCCAGTGTCTCACCTTTTAAATACTTGATCACGCGGTCATCTTCCACTGACAAACTTAATATCTTTTTGTATGTCTCTTTGCCAAGACACATTGCCAGCGCCTGACTTGGCTCAAACCGTTTCTTTTTTAATTCTCCCAGCAAAAGCCCGGAACGCAGGAACCGGACGCCTTTTAATTCCGGCAGTCCTTCCGGCATATAGTAGACACGCTCATCGCGGATATCAAGACGGCAAAGATCTATCTTCCACGTCAGATCATGAAAAAATTCTTCCAACTCTTCCGGCGCCCTTTTTATCGGTTTTGATGCCTTTACATCAATGACAGTTTCTGTGGAATGTTCCGCATCTTCCTTTTTCAGTAATGCCAGATAATGTCCTTCTCCCCGCATGCGATGCGGAAAAATACGGACTGTTTTATCCATCTCCTGCATGCCTGTCTTAGTTTCTTTTGGTCTTCCCTTGGAGAAACCTTCATAACCTTCCATCTCGCAAATTTCAAATTCTGGAAACTGCTCCAGTAAATATTCGACTGTCTGCTCATTTTCAAGAGAATCAAAGGTACAGGTGGAATACAAAAGCATTCCTCCAGGTTTTAACATTGCCGCAGCCTGTGTGATAATACTGCGCTGCAGCTTAGAGAAAAATTCCGGTCCGTGCTCTTCCCACGCTTTCACCATCTTCTTTTCCTTACGGAACATTCCTTCCCCGGAACATGGCGCATCAATCAGTATTTTATCAAAATACTCCGGGAAGAACTCTATCAGTTTTCCCGGCTCTTCACTGACCACCATCATATTGCCGATGCCGAAGAGTTCCAGATTCTTCAGTAGCCCTCTGGCTCTGGAATTGCTGATATCATTGGCGATCAGCACGCCTTTACCGCCAAGCTTTGCCCCCAGTTCAGTTGCCTTGCCGCCCGGCGCCGCGCACACATCCAGTACCTTATCTCCCGGTTCTACAGGAAGTCTGCTGGCAGGTGTCATAGCGCTTGGCTCCTGCAGATAATACAATCCCGCAAAATAATAGGGGTGCTTCGCAGGCTGGTACACACTGCCGTCATAGTAGAATCCGTTTGGAATCCACGGAACGGGTTCCAGAGGCCAGGGCGCGATTTTTAAAAATTCTTCAACAGAAATCTTCTTTGTATTCACACGCAGACCATAATGCCTCGGTTCTTCATAGCAACGGAGGTAGTCTTCATATTCCTCTCCAAGAAGTGCTTTCATTTTTTCTTCAAAAGCAATTGGTAAATTCATCATCTTCCTCTTTCATCGAATAACACCTTTGTCATCTGTTGATCACTTATTCATTATATATACATTTCAGTTTCCGGGATTCCAGGTATTTCAGCACCGGATAAGGATTTACGCTGATCTCCTCTCCCGTATCCGTCAGATAGATTCCTAAATGCAAATGCACTGGAAAATTCCCCGTTGTTCCTTCTATCCTGCTGTATCCCGTATCTCCCATAAATCCCAGCAGATCTCCTGCCTTCACGGTATCTCCTACATTCAGACCAGCATAAGAATCCAAATGTGCATAATAAAAATATGCACCTCCGGGCGCAGTGATCCCAATACGGTAACCGCCCTGCTCAAGCCACCCCTTATGCAGTACGACACCATCAGTCATACTGACAACGGGATAGAATCCGCGGATATTCTTCTCTGCCATGATGTCACATCCTTCATGTCCCCGTTTTCCGCCATAATTGCGTTCATACATCCATGAATCTACAAAACTCACCTTTGCACTGATTCTGCCTTCCGGTTCCGGAACCGGAAAATATTTCAGGTCATCCCAAACAGCCCGGCAGGCATTTGCATACATCTGCCATTCTTTTTTCTTACACCATTTCTGCTTTCTGCTGTAAAATATCTCTTTTGAGTAATTTCCCCGCCATCTCTGCTGTCCAAAATTTGTTTCCAGCCAGTATATACCTAGAAGCTCTCCTGGTTCTTCCTGCTGCTGCACAAATTCTGTCATCTCCTGCGCCACTGGTTGACTTCGGAATTCTGATGTTTCCACAATTGTTTTATTTAACAGACTGTAACGGCTCAGTGCCCGTATTTCATGAAGTCCGATAGAAATAAATATTGCTGCAAGGAATACAGCAATCAGCTGCCGTGATATTTTTTTATACATCAATTTGAATCCCCGGTTCACATTTCTAAAGTATATGAACCGGGGAATGTCTTATTTACACCGTTTTAAAATTTCTTTTAATGCTTCCCAGATTTTTGCCGCAGAAGCAATTTCCAGACGTTCATTAAAAGAATGTACGTCCATCATATTAGGACCGAAAGAAATACAGTCCAGCTCTGGTTTCTTGCCACTCAGCAGCCCACACTCCAGACCTGCATGTATCTCTGTTACCTCCGGACGCTTTCCATATACATGTTCAAATGCATCTAGTGCAATCTCCCGGATTCTGGACTCTGCATTGAAAGTCCATGCCGGGTATTCTGAGTTAAACTCGTAAGTGCCTCCCAGTGATTCTGCCAGACACATGAAACGCTCTTTAAATTCATCAATCTTAGAAGCGATACCGCTTCTTGTCAGAACGATAAAATCCACACGTTCTTTTTCTGTTGTAATCACTCCAAGATTGTCAGATGTCCCAACCATACCTGCAAGATGACGGCTGTACTCATCTACGCCATTCGGACAATTTACGATAAACTGCAGTACTTTCTTCATAGACGTATCGGACATAGCCTCAAAAGAACCTTCCTCCAGAACATGAACCTTGATATCCAGGTCAGGCTCATCCTTACCGAATTCATCCCGCCATTTTGCCAACAGCTTTGCAGCTGTCTCTTCAACTGCTTTTGCATCCTCTGCTACAATCACAGATTTATTTGCAGATGTAATGACATTGTCCTTGCTTCCGCCATTTATCTCTATAAGGGCGATCTTTATCTGTCTTGTCAGATGATAGAGAAGACGGCCTGCCAGCTTATTGGCATTGCCCCGCTGCTGGTGAATCTCTACTCCAGAATGTCCGCCTCTTAACCCGCAGATTTCCAGTTCCATTTTTACCCCGTTTGCAGAAGTCTTTTCAATCGGAAGAGAACATACAAAACGAAAACCACCTGCACATCCTGCGATCAAAACATCTTCCTCCTCAGAGTCCAGATTCATAAGCATTGTTCCCTTAAGCTGGGACAGATCAATATTCAGGGCGCCGGTCATTCCTACTTCTTCGTCAATTGTAAAGATAACTTCAAGCGGCGGATGAGGAATATCCTTACTGTCCAAAATTGTCAGTGCCATTGCTACTGCAATTCCGTTGTCTGCTCCTAATGTGGTATCCCTTGCCTTTACCCATCCGTCTTCCACATAGATTTCAATAGGATCCTTCATAAAATCATGACCGGAATCCGCTGTCTTCTCACAGACCATATCTAAATGTCCCTGCAAGATCACCGGTTCACTCATCTCATATCCGGCTGTTCCCGGCTTCTTGATGATTACATTATTCCACTCATCCTGAATCACAAAAAGTCCGCGCTCTTTTGCAAAATTCACACAGTAGTCACTGATCTCCTTTGTGTTATAGGTTCCTCTCGGAATGCGACTGATTTCTTCAAAAAAATGAAATACTTTTTTTGGTTCAATATTTTCAAAAACTGCCATAATCTTACAGCTCCTTTCATTTTTCATATATCTGCTAAAAATAAAACAGCACCACTGTATATTTTGTCACAATGTACATAAAAAATCAACCTATTTCATATATCTTTAATAAATACACGTAACAGTTCAGCGCAGGACTTAGCACTTGCTGCAAAGTCCGTAAGAATGCGTGATGGAGAATAGAATCCGCCCTTTCACCGAAGGTGAATTTAAAATAGGGCGGATTCAGTAACAGTGCAGCCAGAAGGCTGAACTGTTACAAATACACGGGAGGTATATCGGTATTATGAAAACGTATCAGCTGCATCCTGGTTTCGGAATTGTATGCTTATTTTTAATTATGCTCATCTGCCCAAAAGCTGTGTTTACCGGGGCAAGCGAAGGGCTTCTTCTATGGTTTCAGATCATTCTGCCAACCCTGTTTCCCTTTTTACTTGTGACCAATCTGCTTCTGGCAACAGGAAGTATCCGGTATATCTCTTCTGCCTTCGGGGGAATTCTTTCCCGTATCTTCAAAGTATCACAAAACGGCAGCTTTGCAGTACTCACAGGATTCTTATGCGGCTATCCAATGGGAGCTAAAACTGCCGCGGATTTAACCGTATCCGGTTACATTTCCCGGGAAGAAGGTCAATATCTGCTGTCATTCTGCAATAACACAAGCCCTGTCTTCATCCTCAATTTTCTTGTCTGGAAAACATTGCAGGATGAGCGCCTGATGCTTCCTACTTTGTGTATCCTGATGCTTTCTCCTGTTATCGTCAGTTTTTTTACAAGAAAAAAATATCTGAAGCACAAGCATTCTTTCTCAGCGTCATCCGGCGCTTCCGCCTGCCAGATGTCTGTTTCCAGGCAGAGCTTTCATTTCCGTGAAATTGACAGCTCTATTATGAACAGCTTTGAGACCCTTATAAAAGTCGGCGGATATATTATGCTCTTTTCCGTTATTTTAACTCTGTTTCAAAGTCTGCCATTTAACCTACCGGGACTTTCCTATGTTCTTCCATTTCTGGAAGTTACAAATGGAATTGTTATGCTTGCTGTTTCTCCCCTGCCTGTCACTCTGTCCTATCCGCTGATCTTAGGGCTGACTGCCTTCGGCGGTTTATGTTCTGTCGCCCAGACACAGTGCATGGTGCAAAAGGCAGGTTTGCCGATACTGCCTTATATAAAAGAAAAACTGGCAGCTGCTTTGACTGCCAGTATACTAGGTACTCTGTATTTACTATTTTTTTAGAAAAAGTGAACCGGTAATTATGCCATTCCATCTTCCTGTACATATGCTCCCGTATTCTCTGTCGGAATCTCCAGCTCAGCACGGTTTGTACGAACAACATCATAACACTCCTGTAAAGAATTGATCAGTCCGTCATACTTGGTTGTATAGCTGTCCAGTGTATGTCCGATGATACTTTCAGCATTTGCCAGCAGATCATCTGTATACTGGATCGCTCCTGTACGGATTGCATTGGCATCCAGTGTTGCATTGTCCAGAATTTCCTGTGCCTGGGCAGTTGCCTGTGTCACGATCTCATTTGCCTGGGCATAAGCCTGCTGCATGATCTCGTGCTCACTTACCAGTTCATTTGTCTGTACCTGAGCCTCTTCCAGCAATGCATCCGCTTTTGCCTGGGCATCAGCCAGAATTGCGTCACGATTACTGATGATCTTCTGGTATCTCTTAATCTCATCCGGTGTCTTCATCCGAAGCTCTCTTAATAATTCATCCAAATGCTCTTTATTTACAATAATCTTTGTTGTCGACAGCGGCTGATACTTACAGTCTCTGTCGATATACTCTTCGATTTCTTCAATAATCTGTTCAATACGACTGCTCATTAGTCACACTCTCCTTTTAAATTCATCTTTTCTGTTAATTTCCTTATAACCGCTTCCGGCACAAATTGAGAGATATCTCCCCCGAAAGCCGCGATTTCTTTCACTGTAGTGGAACTCAAATAAGAATATTCAATATTAGTTGTCAGGAAGATAGTTTCCACTTTTGGCTCCAGCTTATGATTTGTCTGAGACATCTGAAGCTCATATTCAAAGTCGGTAATTGCCCGAAGTCCTCTGACAATAAATGCTGCATTCATCTGTCTCGCAAAATCAACTAATAATCCATCAAATGGAACAATCTCCACATTTGTCAGACTACTAGCCACTTCTTTTAACATTTTAACACGTTCCTCTACAGAAAACAACGGCATTTTTGCATTATTATTTAATACTCCGACAATTAATTCATCGGTAATTGCCGATGCCCGTTTGATAATATCCATGTGACCATACGTAACCGGATCGAAACTGCCCGGATAAATTGCTCTTAACATATCTCTTCTTTCCCTTCTTTTCCGATAAAAATATGCTTATTTGTCTTATATAACTTTTCCTTTATCATATAGAAGCCAAGATCCGGCAGATAAGAAAAATCGGTTTCCTTTGCCGCTTCCACAATCATAACCGTATCCTCATATACTAGTCCGGAACCCGACAGATACTCCAATACCTTCTTTTCAAGTTCCTGATTATAGGGCGGATCCATAAAAATAAAATCGAAGCTCTTCTCACCTTCCAGCTGGTATAATGCCGTCAGTACATCCTTCGTCAGCGTGACCGCTTTATGAGATAGCTTTGTATATTTTAGATTCTCTCTTACACACTCCATCGCCTTTGGATTCTTCTCCACGAAAACGGCTTCCTTTGCCCCGCGGCTCAAAGCTTCAATACCAATACCGCCGCTTCCGCTGAACAAGTCCAAAAACATACTTCCGAAGATGGAAGGAGCGATCATATTAAACAGTGTTTCTTTAATCCTGTCTGTAGTCGGTCTCGTATCCAATCCGTCCAGTGTTTTCAATTGTAATCTTTTTGCACTTCCCGCAATTACTCTCATAAAATGCCTCACCTTATTTATTTAATCTACTGTCCATAATCAAAAATTTTAGCAGAAAAAGACACCTGGGTCAATTCCCAAGTGTCTTTTTCTGAGTTTTGAATCTTAGAAAAAACAATTGGCTTACTTACCAGCCATCTGTTTCTCCTGCTGTTCAATCATCTTCTTAACCATATATCCGCCAACAGAACCATTCTGTTTGGATGTCAGGTCTCCGTTGTAGCCATCTGTAAGCGGTACTCCCAACTCACTTGCTACCTCGTATTTGAATTTGTCCAGTGCGCCCTTTGCCTCAGGTACGGCTGCGCGGTTTGATGAACGATTTGCCATTTTGCATTTCCTCCTTTTGCATTTTAACAGTATTCACTGTTTTCTTGTGTTGTAACAAATTCCCCGGCTGCATTTGTATGTAATCTGCCGCTTCTATGCAGCCGGTTATCACACATCTGCTTTCGGTTTATTATGTTACACTGATAGTATATGAAAGAAATGTTCTTTTACTCTGGAAATTACTGGCTTTTTTAATTCATAATTTTATAACGTTTTTTCCAGATCCATATCAGATAATGTATGTTCCAGAGCAGTTTTTAAAAACCGATGTTCCGTTTTAAGAAGCTCCGGGTCATCTGCAAGAATTTCATCCGCAGCATCACTTGCCTGCTTTAATACTTCCGAATCCTGAAATACATCTGCCAGTTTAAAATCCAGACTGCCGCTCTGCCGGATTCCAAACAAATCTCCCGGTCCGCGCAGACGCAAGTCTTCACTTGCTATATAAAATCCATCATTGGATTTATTCAATATTTCCAGACGTTCCTTTGTTTCTTTTGATCTGGAGGCACTCATAAAGATGCAATAGGACTGATATTTTCCTCTTCCTACACGGCCGCGCAGCTGATGAAGCTGTGCAAGCCCAAAGCGTTCTGCATTTTCAATCAGCATCACCGTAGCATTCGGCACATCAATCCCCACTTCGATAACTGTCGTAGAAACAAGAATCTGGATTTCATTTCTACTGAATGCTTCCATAATCTCATCCTTTTGCATCTGTTTCATTTTTCCATGCAGACACTGTACCTTTATTTCCGCACCCATTATCTCCTGGAGCGACTCTGTATAGTCTGTAACATTTTCCACTTCCAGACTTTCACTTTCTTCCACCATCGGACAAATCACATAACACTGTCTGCCCCCGGCAATCTGCTTTTTCATAAAATGATAAGCAGTGTTGCGATATCCTGTATCTACTACACAATTCTTAATCGGAAGCCGGTTCTTCGGCACTTCATTAATCACTGAAATATCCAGATCCCCATAAAGAATGATTGCCAATGTTCTTGGAATTGGTGTCGCGCTCATTACCAGAATATGCGGATAAAGTCCTTTCATAGCAAGAGTTTCCCGTTGATGCACGCCGAAGCGGTGCTGTTCATCAGTCACAACAAGCGCCAGATTCTGATACTGTACCTTTTCCTGAATCAGCGCATGGGTTCCTACAACTAACTGTACTTCTCCTGATGCGATCCGTTCATAAGCTAACCGCTTTTCTTTTGCTGTCATAGAGCCGGTAAGAAGCTCTGTATTTAAATCAATCCCATATTCTGTAAGCATTCTGCTGATATTCTCATAGTGCTGTCTGGCAAGTACTTCCGTGGGAGCCATAATCGCCGCCTGATATCCATTCAGTCCGGCATATATCATTCCCAACAAAGCGACGATTGTTTTCCCTGATCCCACATCTCCCTGTACCAGTCTGGACATTACATGGATCCCTGACATATCTTGCTGAATCTCCCGCCAGACATTTTTCTGCGCATTGGTCAGTTCATATGGCAGCGCCTCCAGAAATCTTGCAATTTCCGGCTGCTCCCGAAAGCAGCAATGATTGAGCACTTTATCCTCTCTCACCTTCAGTTTTCGCAATGAAAGAATAAAAAGTAAGAACTCCTCAAATACGAGCCTTCTTCGTGCCTCATAAAATTCTTCTTTTTTCTCTGGAAAATGGACTCCCAGCAGAGCCTGTTTATAAGGGAGAAAATGATAATCTGCCTGTAAATGTCCTGGCAGTATTCCGTTTTCCATAGAACAGGACGAAAACGCCTGCTTTACAGCTTTCACCACCATATTATTTGTCAATCCTGCGGTCAGCGGATATACAGGCTGCAAAGAGTTTCTTTTTTCTTCATATTTAGAGCTGGGATAAAAAATCTCAGGATGCTCCATGACCAGACCGTCTTTTTTCTGTACCATACGCCCACGCAATGTGATCACACCGCCCTTTGCCAGCGTATTACGCAAAAAAGGCATGCAAAACCAGATTACCTTCAACGTTCCTGTAAGATCCTTGACATACAAGGTTGTAATCTGCATACGCGGATTACCTCCCACCTTCACTTTCCCATAAATCGCTCCAGTTACCGTTACTGTTTGTCCTTCCACTGCTTCAGTGACAGTCACGGGCTCTTCATACACCTCATAGCCACGGGGATAATAGTGAAATAATTCTCCTATTGTAGAAATTCCGGCTTTCTGAAAAATCTTTTCTGTTTTTTCTCCAATTCCTTTTAACTCACTGATTTTTGTACGTTCATTCATAGTTTACCCCACTACTCACATATATCATATACAAATGCCCATTTTATCAAATAAAAACTGAAAGCGAATCTCCTTATCTTTCAAGGGATGATTCGCTTTCTTCATCACACGTTTTTAGGGACTTTGCAGTAAATGCAAAGTCCTATGCTAAACTGTTACACCTTACTGTTCCGCCTGTTTATTCTACAGATATTACATAATAATAAATCGGCTGTCCTCCAAGCTGCAGATCCACGTCCGCATCCGGATACAATTCTGCAACTTCCTCTGCGAACTTTTCCGCTTCTTCTTCTTGGATGTCTTCTCCATAATACAGGCTGATCAGTTCTGTGTCCTCGTCAGCCATAAGTGCAAGCATCTCTTTGGCAGTTTCTCCTACAGACTGACCTACGGAAAGGATTCCTGCATCACCGATTCCCATAATATCGCCTTCATGGATTTCCTTATCATCAATGTGAGTGTCGCGTACTGCATAAGTAATCTGTCCTGTTTTCACATTCTTGATTTCTTCCAGCATTGTTTCTTCATTCGTATCCACGTCTTCTTCGGGCATATAATTAATAATCGCTGTAATTCCCTGTGGAACCGTCTTCGTCGGAATAACAATGATATCTTTGTCATCCGTCAAAGACTGCGCCTGATTTGCCGCAAGAATAATATTCTTGTTATTAGGAAAAATGAAAATGTGATCTGCATTTACATTATCGATTGCAGTCAGCATATCCTCCGTGCTCGGGTTCATCGTCTGTCCGCCTTCGATAATATAATCCACACCAAGCTCTTTAAAGATGGTATTCATACCGGAACCAATGGAAACTGCAATAAAGCCAACAGATTTTCTGGGCTCCTTTTTCGCTTTCTGCTGCTCCTTTGCAAGCTTTTCAGCCTCACGGATCAGCTTCTCCTGATGTTCCTCACGCATATTGTCAATCTTCATTCTGGATAGCTGACCGAAAGTAAGCGCCTTCTGGATCGCCAGCCCCGGATCATTAGTATGCACATGAATCTTTACAATATCATCATCTGCCACACATACAATAGAATCTCCGATCGACTCCAGATAAGCCTTGAATTCTGTCTCGTCTTTCACTGTAAATTCTTTATCAAGCATAATAATAAATTCAGTACAGTACCCAAACTTAATATCCGCCTCAGCCTGCGTACCTGGTTTTACCATTGTGGTACCGGAGCCTGCCCCGATTGCACTGTAGTCAATTTCTTTTCCAAGAAACGCGTCATAAGCGCCGTTCAGCACTTCTAAAAGCCCCTGTCCGCCTGAATCCACAACACCTGCCTCCTTCAAAACCGGAAGCATGTCCGGTGTCCTGGCAAGAACAGCCTTTGCTTCTTCGATCACAGCCGGGATAAATTCTTCCAAATCTTCTGTTATCTCAGAAAGCTCCCTCGCTTTTTCAGAAATTCCCTTTGCTACTGTCAGAATTGTGCCTTCCTTCGGCTTCATAACTGCCTTATATGCAGTTGTTGTCGCACGCTCACAGGCAGTTGCCAGAACCTGTACATTAATCTCTTTATGCTCGCGGATTTCCTTTGTAAAACCACGCAGAAGCTGGGAAAGGATAACTCCTGAATTTCCTCTTGCACCACGCAGAGAACCGGAAGAAATTGCTTTTGAAACAGAGACCATATCTTTTTGCTCCAGTGCACTTACTTCCGCTGCTGCCGACATAATCGTCAGTGTCATATTTGTTCCTGTATCACCGTCTGGTACGGGGAATACATTTAATTCATTGATAAATTCCTTCTTTGCTTCCAGATTTGCCGCTCCCGCAAGAAACATCTTCATGAGCAGTTCTGCATTTATCGTATTAGTTGCCACGACAAGTATCCTCCTTAATCAATCACTCGAACACCTTCAACAAAGATGTTAATCTTTTCTACCGTCATTCCGGTAAACTCCTCAACCTTATATTTTACATTACTAATAAGGTTGTCGGAAACGGAAAGAATATTTACCCCATAAGAAACAATCACATGAAAACTTAATGTGATGTGATTGTCATCGGAAATATCCAACTGAATTCCATGCGTCAGACTTTCTTTTTTCAACAGTCTTGCCATGCCGTCCTTTACACTGACAGCCGCCATTCCCACAATGCCGAAACATTCTACTGCTACAGAGCCTGCATATTTTGCAATTACTTCCGGATTGATCGTTATAATGCCCAGATCCGTGCTCATACTACCTTTCATCATATATTACCTCCAGTTCTTAATTGGATTTTTGCATAAATAACAATTTTATTATACGCTTTTTCGTTCCTCATTACAAGATAACCAGAAACATTTTACCACGTTTTCCAGGTTATGTGAATCCATAAAATGAATTTCTCATCGGTTTTAAGTATGTTTTTATTATATTACTATGTTTTATTTCAAAAAAAGACTTGCAATCACAGATTCTTTCTGCTAAGATAATTAGTGTTGTGAGTCCGTGAGACTATTTCATATTGTTAGGAGGTGCAATGATGGCTAAATGTGCTATTTGTGAAAAGGGTGCTCATTTCGGTAATAGTGTAAGTCACTCTCATAGAAAATCACCAAAAATGTGGAAATCAAACGTAAAGTCTGTTCGTGTGAAAACTGAAGGCGGTTCTAAGAAGATGTACGTATGTACTTCCTGTCTGAAGTCCGGACGTGTTGAGCGTGCCTAATATATAACAGACATCGATTTTTTCAAATGTAATACTTTGATGACACGGAATAAAAAGGCTTAAATCCAGTAGGGTTTAAGTCTTTTTTAAATACAGAGAATTCCCGTAATGTCTCCTCGCAACAGTGCTGGCGGAAGACTGAACTCTTACGTTTACTTACAAAAAAGAAAATATCCTGTAACCAGGCAACCGATAAAAATAAAAAAGCGCAGTAAAGAGGTTGTAGGCATTAAAAGAATTATGAACATTCCTATAGCCATACATATAAAAGCAAATCCAATCAAACGTTTCATCAAAAAACTCCTGTCATTGTACATAATACTACTAATACTCTATGCACAAAAACAGGAGTTGATACTTCCATCGATTAATTCTGCCTGGTTTTTTACACTGTCCTGTTATAAGACTCATTACGCTTCATCAAGGATATCAGCTACATCCTCTTCTGTCATCTTATCTTCTTTCCTTGTTGTAAAGCGATCCAGAATCTCCGGCGCCATGTCCAGAATTTTCGTAATCGTATCCTGATTCTTAATATTGACCAGACGGACTGCGCCGTCTTTGATGACCAGTACAGAACTTGGAGTCACTTTTCCGCTCATGCCTCCCATTCCTTTGCCCTTCTTGTCTCCTAGTGCAGAACCTGCCCCGATACCAAAAGATACATCTACCAGAGGAATGATTGTCGTATCCTTCACCTGAATTGCGTCCCCCACAACTGTTTTAGACGAAATCAGTCCGTCCATTCCACTCAAAAGGGATTCTACCGTATTTCTAATATTGTTGTCAGACATAGCTCTTCCTCCTTGTTAATCTAATCTGAATCTTTTTGCATGTTTTATTGTTGTTCTAATATTCCTATTCAGCAGCAGACGCATTCCCACAGAAACAAACAGCCTTGCCGCCACACTTCCTTTCACATATATATCGCCTTTTAAAACCTTATCCTCAAATTGCGGAGTCACATGCACATAATCCGCTGTATAAGGATACAATATGCTTAATCCCGCCAACACCTTGCCTGTCAGCGATGGATCCTCAAAGCCAAATTCCAGATTTCCATTTATCCGCTTCGGTATCAGCTTTCTCAACAGCCGTTTTATTTCAGAAATTACTTTTACAAATGCCGCTTTGTGAATCTCATTCGTGAGAAAATCCATGACAATATCTTTTTTTCTTATCAGTTCTTTTATTTTATCACAAATAGATTCAAATTTACATGAAACTTTCTCCTGCGGAGCATTTTCTTCTTTGATAGTTTCTGTTACATTTTCAGATTTCAAATGAGAGATATTCCGGTTTTGATCCGTTATGCCGCCTGCAGCATTTGTCTTCATATCCAGGATTTCCGCTGGCTTACCGTACTTTTCTTCTGCAGAATGCTTCACTGCTTCATCTACAGCTTCATCTACACTTTCCAGACCAGCTTCCAAAACATCTCCAGCTTCATCCGCTGCCTCTTTTACTGCTTCTGCTGCATCTTCTTCACTGCTCAGTTTCTTCCACGCAATCCGAAGCTTCCAGACCAGCCTTTTATCTGCATATCGTATACTGCCGCTTATCAGATGCAGAAAATATGAAAACTTCACCCTTCCATCCAAAGAGTCCAGATCACCGTCACATTTTGCTTTGATTTCGTAACGAAGCGGCGTAAAAAGTACAATACAAGAAAGCAATACCACGAGTCCAAGTACCGCCAATAATATCCAGCCTATAATTCTCAAAACCGCTAAGATGATATGCAACATATTTTATGCTCTGCTTTCTTCAAAATTTGTCTGCTCTTTCAATATATAACTGCGAACGTCCGTGCCTTTGGTTTTATCAAGGACTTCCTGCACAATTTGTCCGATCAGTTCCGCTGCATCCTCATATCCTTCTGCAAGACCGACTACAAACAAATCCTTTTCATCATAGAAATGCTGCTGCAGCACAAGAGCAGAAAAGAATTCCAGATGGTTCTGTTCACCCGACGCCAGTGTGATAACCGTAACCCCCGGCTGGGGCTTTCTTCCCATCAGCCCCATCAGCACTTTATTCTTCCGCTTCTTTAACAATTCACTTACATATAAATTACTGTAACACTTTATCCGCATTTCTGCCACCCTAATTATCATAATTTCATAAAATTTAGTATCATTAACATTACTGTTCACTCAGATCTGTGCATTTTCTGTGCTGATCGTAAGAAAACCTATCACTATAGACAATAATCCATCGTCAAAGGCGATTTTGCATGGATTTTTGCACATTGCCGTGAACGGGAGTGAGCAGTAACTATCAGCCGCCGTAATAATATGCATCAAGTACCTGTTTGGCGATCGGAACCGCCTTAGCGCCGTCCTGTCCGTCAGATCCTTCAACAATCACACTGATTACCAGCTCCGGATTATCCACATTAGTAAATCCCATATACCAAGAGTGTGTCTTCTCTCCATCCACCATACTGTACTCTGCTGTTCCTGTTTTACCTGCGGCAGAATAGGACTGACCTGAAAGAAGCATCCCGGTTCCTTCATTTACAACAGCAGCCATATATTCTTTTAACTGTGCCGCTTCCTCCGACGCCATCAGACGCTTATAGCTTTTCGGCACATTTTTGCTGATTTCTGTCCCTGTATAGTTTGTCACCTTTTCCACCAGATACGGCTCCATTAATGTACCGCCGTTTGCAATAGATGCAGTGATCAGCGCCATATGGTACGGATTTGTCATTGTATTTCCCTGGCCCATTGCCGTCATCATCATTTCTGCATCGCTTGTATTTTCATTCACTGCAAAAGATGGCTTCGTATAATCCAGTGAACATGGGAGTTTTTTGTTAAACAAGAGCTCCTCTGCAGTCTTCCGGTAAGCTGTCCGATTCAGAGTCAGTCCGATATTAGAAAAAGACGCATTACAGGAAGTGACAACAGAACCTTTCAAATCCTGAAAGCCATGCACCGTGTTGTCAAAGCAGCGGATCGTGGTTCCATCCTGAGTGATTTCCCCATAGCAGTCATAGGTATAATTTGCATAATCGCTGTGTTCCCGCATAAATTCCAACGCTGTTACCACTTTGAACGTGGAACCCGGCGCGTATGCTCCTTGTGTCGCCCGGTTCAAAAGCGGACTGTTTTCTGCATCCCCATTCAAATATTCCCACTGCACCGCAATCTGATTTGGATCATAGGACGGTTTTGACAACATAACAAGTATTTTTCCGGTAGAAGCTTCCATCACAACAATTGCCCCTTTGTTGGCGCCCAGCGCATTGTACGCTGTCTGCTGTAAATCTGCATCCAGTGTAGTGACAACCGTATCTCCCATATCCTTTACATCCTGGAATTCATTTCGCAGTTTTTCAAGGAAAAAGGCATTGGATGTCAGCAGATCAAAGTTTTCCATCGATTCCAGTCCTGCTTTACCATAATCTGTATCGCTGTAACCAACTACATGTGCAAATATATCTCCATATGGATACACACGGTACTCACTTCCATCTTCTGCAAGCTGAGTCTCCGCCAGTATATTTCCGTTTCGGTCTGTAATATTTCCACGTACAACCCTCTCTGCAAAATTATTTTGACGTTCATTGTACGGACTGTTGACAATTTCTTTCGCCCGCACAACATTAAAATAAACCAGATATCCCATCAACGCTACAAAGAGCAGCACAAAAAAGTATGTGATTCTAGCGAACTCTTTGTTTAGGGACTTCCTCGAACCGCGGCTTTTGTTTTCCGTTCTTTTGTCCCGGCTGCGCCTTTGTCTGTCTTGATTTTTTACTTTCTCTTCTCGCCGCTTCATTTCTAATCGCTCTCTCTCTTCTCTTTTCGATAATCTCTTCTTCATCTTCTCGGATGATGTAAAGTCCCTGAATGATACCGAACATAATCATCGTACTAAGCATGGAACTTCCGCCGTAGCTTACAAGAGGCAGCGTCACACCTGTAGATGGAATAAATTTCGTCACACCGCCGATAGTCAAAAACACCTGGAAAACATAGCAGGTTCCAAGTCCAAGTGCAATCAGTTTATAAAAACGATTGCGGATTTCCATCGCAATATTTAAAAACATCACATAGCAGCTGACACAAATCAATATAAGACAAAGCGCAAAAATCAATCCAAGCTCCTCTGCGATTGCAGAAAAAATGAAGTCTGTCTCTGCCACCGGAATTAAATCCGGACTCCCCTGACACAGTCCCATACCGAACCAGCTTCCGGTTCCGATTGCAAATAATGATTGCGCAACCTGATATCCGCCATCACTGTATGTTGCAAAAGGATCCTGCCATGCTGCCACACGCACCTTAATATGTGCAAATAAATGATAACCCACAACTGCCGCAGCGCTTCCCGCACCCAGACCTGTAATTGCATACAACGGCTGCTGTGTTGCAACATAGAGCATAACCAGATACACAACAAACATAATCAATGCAGCGCCAAGGTCTGTGGACAATACAAGAACCAATACGTGTGCAGCTGCAATCGCCGTTGTGATCACTACAGTTCTAAAATCCACAGATTTCTTAAGACTGGAGGCCACAAAAAATACAAAAAGGATTTTCACAAACTCTGAAGGCTGGATTCCGATTCCCGCAATAGTAAATCCCAGCTTCGCTCCGCCTGAGGTTGCAGCAAACACCGCAACAAGCGCCAGCGCCGCAAGCCCCACGCCTGCATATATATATGTCATGTCTACCAGTACCTTCATTTTGCGGATGATCACAGGAACAACCAGACCGATTATCCCACCCACAGCCGCAAATACAAACTGTTTCACGGCATTGTCATAGGAAAGCCGTGTAATCATGATCAATCCGACGCTGATCAACATGCACATATTGTTGACGATCAACTTTGACACTGTCGGATAAATCACAGAATACAGCAGAATCACCGCAAGCAGTAAAACAACCTGTGCTGCGTAGAAAAAAAGCATTTTCAATTCTCCTGTTTTCAGATACATTACCAGGTACGCAAGAAATTGCATCAAAAACATTACAATATCCTGACGCGCCAATATGGACCGTTCTTCCTCCTCATATTCCTTTGTAAATATTGAAAAACATGAGAAGGTATAAACTGCCATCAATATAATAATGAGATATTTAGAAATCTCTACAATAATATTAACCACATTTCCACCTGCTTTATATTTTCACTTACAAGATCCCCCGCCTGAAATGTCCCCTTGTATATTTATCCGGTAATTGCTCCGATATAAGGTCTTCCATAAATGTACAGTTATATTCCTGAAGAATCTGTTCCGTTTCTTTTTTATTTTCCTTTGAAAACTGCAGCCGAACCGAATCACATCCCAATGCCCGGATTTCTTCATACTGATCCAGCAGATATATAGGTATTGGATTATAAATCACATTGTAACATTCCCGGCAGCGGTTTTGTACTGTAAAAGAATTATTCAAACGGTCTGTCATAATGACAAGTTCTTCCTTTTTATTACATCCGTAAACGGTATTTGTCACACACTGCGCCGATACCATGACCGGAGGATACCCATAGATGATCAGCTCACTTTCCTTAGCTCCCAGATGTTTCATTTCCCGGCTGTTCATTTCCAATGGACACGTAAATTCTTCTATGCCGTAATGTCTCCAAAAATTCTTTGCATAACGATTAAATACATATAGATTATGGTCCAAAATCACAGTTCTGTCAAATGCACACTTTTTCAAAAAACAAAGTGTTTCCAGATTACGCACAAGCACGCCGTCAAACTCCTTGTTCAGAATCTGTGCATACTGCTTTAAAAACAATTCCTCCGTCTTGCCCCGGAAAATATGCGGCATGGCAAGAAATAACTCCCGCCCCTGTCTGCGTATTTCCTGACACAGTTCAAGCACTTCTGTACATTCTGACAGATTTCCGTTCATCGCACTGTCCACATAAACACGACTGGCTTCGGGAAATTCAAAAACTGCCTTTAACTGCTCCGCCGTTTCTACGAGAACACACAATTTTATTTTACAATACTGCATACTTTCATAGTCAGACTTAGGACTCTGTATTTCTGCTTTGCTTTCCTGCGGCCTGTCTCTGTGTCTGCTTTTACACACTGCTTTTTCTAATGCATCTAATCCCAGTCTACGCAGCTCATTTAACTGCTGCATGGGGAAAAAGACATTTCCTTTTATCTGAATCTCCAACTGTTCAAATTCAAATTCTGTATTGCCTGTCTTTAATATCTGCCTGCGGATACGTTCTTCATCAAGAGGACTTTTCGCTGCCTCTTCTGCCGCCTGTTCCGAGCACACCTCTACCGTAATCTCTCCAAGCCCCACTATCAGTGTAACAGGTTTGCCAGCAGTAAGTGTTAAGATCCCATAAATTTTTTCTTTTATTTTTCCAAACACATACGCTCCTTCCAGATCATTTAGCAGTTTCTCATTTTTAGTCCGGTATAGGATTCTTCCTTTTTCAAATCGCTGTCCTTTCGGTGCAAGAAACATCACAGCCGAACCTTTTTCATATTCTTTGCCAAACGTATAGTTCTCCTGCCTGTTTCCAAGTTCTAACACATCTCCTTTACCAATCCCTGTCAGCGCCTTTCCGGCTACTTCCCTTCCCTTTTGGGAAATCACCGATACAGCAGCGACCCCGGCATGGTTAGGACGCTGTATACTCATCATATTTCTGCCGTTGTGCTGGGTATAATATCCTTTACTAAAACCTCCCCTGTTATATAGATCCATCAGAGCTTCTTTGTCCGTTTCACTGACAGCAAAACCCTTCCGGCCTTTTTGTAAATATAAATCTGCGTACTTTCGGTACATGGCGGTAACTCCGGCAACATATTCCGGACGTTTCATTCTGCCTTCAATCTTAAAAGAATCTATCCCCGCTTCAACCAGATCCGGTATCAATTCCAGTGTACAGATATCCTTCGGACTTAACCAGTATTTTTTCTCTCCGTTTACCGTATAAGGCAGACGGCACGGCTGAGCACACTGACCTCTGTTGCCGCTGCGTCCTCCGATCAGACTACTCATCAGGCACTGACCGGAATAACAATAACAAAGCGCTCCATGTACAAAGCATTCTATTTCCATTCCGGTCAGATTTTTCATTTGCCGGATCTCTTCCAGCGACAGTTCTCTCGCTGGAACAATGCGCACTGCTCCTTCTTCTTGTAAGAACTTCGCTCCTTCAGCAGCCGTTACTGTCATCTGTGTGCTCACATGAATATCCATCTTCGGAAAATGTGTCCTGACATAATCGAATACTCCCATATCCTGTACGATAACTGCATCCAGTCCTCCCATATACAAAGGCTCAAGATAGCCGTAAAGTCCGTCCATTTCTGAATCTTTCAGTAACGTATTCACAGTCAGATAAAATCTGCGTTCATGCAGATGTGCATAATCAATCGCCTGAAGCAGTTTTTCTTCTGTAAAATTCTCTGCATAGGCTCTTGCACCAAAACAAGGACCGCCTGCATACACTGCATCCGCCCCTGCTGCGATCGCTGCCCGAAAACTTTCATAGTTTCCAGCCGGCGCAAGTATTTCCACCTTTTGACCCTTGCCCTCTTTATAAATCATTTATACTCCTTATATAAAAACAGATTGTATATACATTCATTTTTAATGCTATTTCTGTGCACAGCAGCAAGCTGCGAACGATAATAGTAAAAGAGGCTGTCATGTGGAAGACAGCCTGCTATTCTTTACTTTCTGCGATTCTTCATCTCGGTCTCAAGCTTCACAATCTGCATCTGTAAATCATTATTTTCTTCTTTCATCTTCGCCAGTTCTTTTTCTGCATTCTCCAGCTTAATCTGTACGGAAATCAGCTCATGCTTCAAATCGTACATTTCTTTGTCCTTCAACTCAATGTCGTTCTCCAGAGAATCCCCCTGCTTCTTTGCTTTGAAGTAATCATCGGCAATATTCAGGGCAAGAAGCACATTGCGCGTGTCAGCACTCTGTTTGCGGTATCCCTCGCTGTTCGTGCATTCTGTGATCTTATGATTCAGATAGGAAGAGACCTTCTGCAAATATTCTTCTCCTTCAAACCCACTCAAGGTATACACTTTCCCGCCGATTAAAACTTCTGTAAAATGTTTCGCTGAACTCATAGCTTCCTCCCCATGTATTTCTTACATGCTATTATAAACCATTCAGAAGCAAAAACCAACTGTTTTTTCAGTGTTTTCCAATTTCTTTTAATCAAATTGTATACACGGATACAATCATTTAATCCGTTGGTATTCCAAGATGTACATAAGCAAGCTCAGTTACTACACGGCCTCTCGGTGTTCTCTGGATAAATCCATTCTTTAAAAGATACGGTTCATACACATCTTCCAAGGTTCCCGCATCCTCAGAAATAGACGCTGCCAGAGTATCCAGTCCCACCGGTCCTCCTTGAAACCGCTCGATCATTGTCAATAAAATATTTCTGTCGATGTGATCCAGACCATACTTGTCTACATCCAGCAGATCCAGCGCGTAATTCGCCACATCCTTTGTAATCACGCCATCATATTTTACCTGTGCAAAATCACGCACGCGCTTCAGCAGACGGTTTGCCAGCCGCGGAGTTCCTCTGGAACGCTTTGCCAGTTCCACCGCTCCGCTTTCTTCAATTTCTACATCTAAAACCTGTGCAGAGCGTATGATGATCGTAGTCAGTTCCGCTTCTGTATAGAATTCCAAATGATGAATCACACCAAACCGGTCACGCAGCGGCGCTGTCAGCATTCCCGCACGGGTCGTAGCACCTACCAGCGTGAACTTCGGCAGATCTAGACGGATAGAGCGGGCTGTCGCCCCTTTCCCGATCATAATATCAATAGCATAATCTTCCATTGCCGGATAAAGAACCTCTTCCACCTGACGGTTCAGACGGTGGATCTCATCTACAAACAATATATCATTTTCCTGTAAATTATTCAGAATTGCCGCCATCTCTCCCGGTTTCTCAATCGCCGGACCAGAAGTGATCTTAATATTAACCCCCATCTCGTTGGCAATGATACCTGCCAGTGTAGTTTTTCCAAGTCCCGGAGGGCCATAGAATAGCACATGGTCCAATGCATCCCCTCGTTCCTTTGCCGCACGGATGTAAATATCCAGTGTATGCTTTGCCTTCTCCTGACCAATGTAATCCTTCAAATATTGCGGCCGGAGATGATTCTCGATTTTGATATCTTCTTCCAGATTTTCTGTTGTAATGATTCTCTTTGCCATTGCTTCCCTCGTATTCTATACTGCTTATTTGATTTCACCGCCGGATTCCAGCCGATGATTCCTCATATAATACTTATTTTCATATATAATTTAATGACAGTATTAAAATAGGTTTTTTAGCGCCTGCTTTAACACCTCTTCCACTGTTGCATTCTCAAGACTGACTTTCTTAACAGCTTTCAGACTCTCTGTACTTCCATAACCAAGCGCCACCAATGCCTGTACCGCCTCAGACTGAATCTCATTCGCTCCCGAATCCATTGTTGCTGCAATCTCTGCGCCTCCATCTGCGGAATGATTCAGCACATCCTCAATATCCAGCTTATCCTTCAATTCAATAATAACCTTTTCGGCTGTCTTCTTGCCGATTCCCGGTGCAGCAGAAATCGCTTTTGCATCTCCTGACAACACTGCAAACCGCAGGTCATCTGATGTCAATCTTGATAAAATACTAAGTCCGCCCTTTGGACCGATCCCGCTGACTCCGATCAATAATCTGAACACTTCCAGATCGTCCCTTGTCAGAAAACCAAACAACTGCATAGCGTCTTCTCTTACATTTAAATATGTATGCAGCTTCACTTCATTTCCCATCTGCGGCAAAAGTCCCATGGATGCCTCAGGCATGAAGATTCCATAGCCTATGCCGCCTACATCTATAATGACCTTTTCTTTTTCAACTGCCGCAAGTTCACCTCTGATATATGAAATCATACCATTCCTCCCATAGTTATAAAATTTTGTCCGCTGATACCGTTCTGTTAACGGCACTTTCAATAAAACACCACATTATGCAGCCGCTTTAATACCTCATTAGCCGCAACACCGATCACCATTCCTGTCAGCATACCTGCAATCAGAAGCACCGGGAAATAATATCCGACTCTGTAAGTCTCTACAACCAACATTGCGACAACCAACTGCCCCATATTGTGGCTGATCCCTCCTGCAATACTGACTCCCATCACACTGAATGTTCCTCTATTCTTTAGAAGTGCCATTACTGCCAAACTTAAAATACCGCCTGCCAGACTATATAATATACTGAACAGATTTGTAAACATAAACCCTGCAAGTACGATCCGTACAACTGATAAGAGAAGTGCTTCTATTGCGTTTCTCTTATACAAAAAAATCACGATCAGCAAATTGGCAAGTCCAAGTTTAATTCCCGGTATGCCGAACTGAATCGGAATCAGCATTTCCACATAACTGAAAATCAGTGCAAGCGCTGTAAACACACCAAAATATGCCGCTTTATTCTTCAATCTTTTGCTTCCTCCGCTTCTTTCTTTCATAATATATGCAGAACAGATTCTGTAACACAGCTTTTTGCATGTCATCTTATTATCTTTTTAAATAGAAGATCTAATTCGCAACAGCATCTAATTCCGGTTCTTCACCATCCACAATTGATATAACTACTTTATTAGGCAGGCAGATAATACTCTCTCCATTTCTGGAAATCTCCTTGTGGTGTACACACACCTGGTCAGGGCAGGATGCCCGCTTCATCTCAGCAGCACCATTTACAACCGTCAGCAGGTTCGTGTCATTAATCTCTATTGTCTGTTCTCTATGCAGCGGGTAAGAACCATAGACTTCTCCGTCTACCTGCACTTCTACCCATCCATTTCCGCTATTCTTACCAAAGAAATGAAATCCTATAAATGCCGAGGCGATCACAATGACCGCGGCAACCATAATCCAATCATTTTTCTTCATTGAAACACTCTCTGTTCTTTATTATAATGGAATCTCACAGATGAAATCTCTCCATTCAAACCGTAATCATAATATCATATCATTTCTATGAATGCAACCTTATGTTCGATTATACGTAACAGTTCAGCCTTCGGCTTCCTGTTACAGGCATCAAGCCATGCAAAACCACTTCGTGGTGGCTTGATGCTTCTCTACCTGTACGTTATTTCACGGACTTTGCAGCCAGTGCAAAGTCCTGGGTTGAACTGTTACCTTTGCACAGCCTGCTGCTGTGCAAAGTAACTGCGTTTGTGCATTTAAAATCGCCTGCGGCGAGGCACAAATGCTTGGAAACTTCATTGTATTGGGTCGTAAATGCGCAGTTTATGCGCAGTTCGACTGTGAACAATAACGATTATTTACAATAAAATAAAAGAAAAGACAAGTTCATACAACCTGTCTTTCCATTCTGATTACTTTTCTTTTTCGCCTATTCTACTGGAACTACTCTCGGAATAATTACCTTTCTAGGGCATTTATCCGCACAGACACCGCAATTTGTACATTTGGAGTAGTCAATGTGTGCAAGGAAGTTTGTTACCGTAATCGCTCCTGCTTCACAGTTCTTCTCACACAACTTACATCCGATACATCCTACAAGACAGACATCCATCAGAGCTTTTCCTTTGTCATTGGAATTACATTGTACAAATGTCTTCTGCTCATAAGGTACAAGCTCGATCAGCTTCTTCGGACATGCGGCAATACATTTCTTACAAGCTTTGCATTTTTCTTTATCTACAACAGCTACTCCGTCAACGATATGAATTGCGTCAAACGGACATGCCTTTACACAGCTTCCATATCCGAGACAGCCATAATCACATCCCTTTGGACCTGCATCCTGCATCATATTTACCATGGTACAATCCTGAATCCCATAATAATTGTACTCTGTCTGTGCCTTTTCACAAGTTCCGGCACATTTTACAAATGCTACCTGCCGCGCCTGATCTCCAGCCTCCTGTCCCATAATCTTACCGATTTGAGCCGCAACCGGAGCGCCGCCTACCGGGCATGCCCCTATTTCTGCTTCACCTGCAACAATCGCGGCAGCCAGACCGGAACATCCCGCATAACCGCAACCGCCGCAGTTATTTCCCGGCAGTACGCCTGTGATTGCTTCTTCTCTTTCATCGACCTCAACGGCAAACTTCTTGCCGGAGATTCCAAGGAACACGCCGATAAACAATCCGACACCGCCGACGATCGCCGCGGCAATTAACATACCTGTCATCATTTCTCACGCCCTCCTTAAATCAAACCGGAGAATCCAAAGAATGCGATTGCCATCAGACCTGCGGTCACAAGCACGATCGGCGTTCCCTTGAATGCTTCCGGAACATCGTTATACTCAATCTTCTCACGGATACCTGCCATCAACACGATCGCTACGAAGAAACCGAACGCCGTTGCAATACCGTTTACCAAACCCTCAAGGATGGTATAAGATTTCTGTACATTTGTCAAAGCTACACCAAGCACCGCACAGTTTGTTGTGATCAAAGGAAGAAATACTCCCAGTGAATTATAAAGCGGTGGCATCATTTTCTTTAAGAACATCTCTACGAACTGCACAAGAGCAGCAATTACGAGAATGAACACGATCGTCTGTAAATATTCAAATCCTGATGGAACAAGAATGAATTTGTAGATCAGACTGGTTACAAAAGACGCAATAGTAATAACGAAGATAACTGCTCCGCCCATACCGCTTGCCGTCTTTACATTTTTGGAAACGCCCAGGAACGGACAGATTCCGAGGAACTGGCTGAGCACAACGTTATTCACGAATGCTGAACCAACTGCGATCAATAACAATTCTTTCATCTTCTATCCCTCCTATTTCATATTTCCACAAGTTTCTTTTTTGCCGCATTCCGAACAATCTGTTCCGCAGCCAATCTTTGCAGCAGCCTTTGTATCGCCCTTCTGCATGGCTTTCTTCTTTGCCACATTCTGCAGCGCAGTCAGTCCTGCAAGGACGAAAAACGCTCCCGGAGCCAGAATAAAGATCGTGATCGGCTCATAGGATACCGGAAGTACCTGCATATTAAATGCTTTGCCGGAACCAAGAAGCTCACGCACCAGACCGATCGCTGTCAGACCTACGGTAAATCCAAGTCCCATGCCAAGACCGTCAAACAGCGATGGGATCACAGGATTTTTAGATGCATAGCTCTCTGCTCTTCCAAGAATAATACAGTTTACTACGATCAGCGGAATATAAATTCCGAGTGAATCATACAGATCTGGTACAAAACCTTCCATTAAAAACTGTACCATCGTTACAAAAGAAGCAACAACTACAATAAATACCGGAATACGTACAGAATCCGGAATGATTTTACGCATCAAGGAAATTATCACGTTGGACAATACTAAAACGACTGTTGTAGAAAGTCCCATGCCCACACCATTGATTGCAGATGTTGTAACCGCCAGAGTCGGACACATGCCAAGCATTAACACGAAGGTAGGGTTCTCTTTTATCAGACCATTGTACAGTCTTTCAACACACTTATTCATTGACACTACCTCCTAACACATTCTGAAAATATACAAGAGCTGAATCCACCGCATTGGTAACAGCGTTTGTTGTAATGGTCGCTCCGCTTAAGGCATCAATCTTATCATCGCCTTCTTCTCCGCTCTTTGTATAGGTGAACTTCTCCACCTGTTTGTCTTTGAACTGCTCCTTAAATACCGGTTCGTCTGCTTTCATACCGAGTCCTGCAGTCTCAGAAATAGAAAGCATCTCAATGCCCTTTACTGTACCGTCGTTCAAAATACCAACGGAAACAGAAATATCTCCGCCGTATCCGTCATGAGAAGTTGCAGATATCACATATCCGATGATTTCGCCAGAAGCATCTTCAGCCGCTGCTACTTCTGTAATGTCCTCGGTATATCCTGCTTCTGAAACAACCGTCTTCGCTTCTTCTGCATCAAAGTCCTCATACGCGCTAAAAGCCGCTGCATCTGCAATTACAACTTTATATGCTTCCTGCTTTGCATTCTCCTGTGCAACTGCGATTGGCTCTTTTGTGATCTCATATACCAGCCCGAGAAGCGCACCGGCAACAAGAGTAATAATTGTCAATATAGCTGTATTCTTTACAATCTTATTCATTATTTCTCTCCTCCTTTACCAAATGGTTTTGGAAGAGTAACCTTCTCGATCAACGGAACCAGAAGGTTACTGATGATGATCGCATAGGATACGCCCTCAGCGCTTCCTCCGAACAGACGGAACAATCCAGTCAATACACCGAGACAGATACCATACACGATCTGTCCGGTCTTTGTAATCGGAGAGGTCACATAATCCGTCGCCATGAACCATGCTCCCAGCATCAGTCCGCCTCCGCAGAGATGAGCGGTAATGTACTGCGGGTCAAATCCATTTCCGCCGAAAATCGTAATAAAGATTACAAAAGAAACAATATATGTACCCGGTATCCGCAGGTCAATAATCCCAAGCAGGATCAAAAGCATTGCACCGATCATAATTGCCAGAACAGATGTCTCACCGATGGTTCCCCTGATATTTCCGAGAAGCATACTCATTGTATCCACTGCTTCTCCCGCTTTTAAATCAGCCAGCGGCGTCGCACCTGTCACTCCTTCATGAACAAAGTAAGTCATACGTCCTGTAAAGGAAATCAAAAGGAAACATCTTGCTCCCAGCGCCGGGTTCATGAAATTCTGTCCCAGACCACCAAAAAGCTGTTTCACAACAAGGATCGCAAATACAGAGCCAAGCGCACCCATCCAAAGCGGCAGTGTCGGCGGAAGATTCAAAGCAAGCAGAAGTCCTGTGACAACTGCACTAAAATCCTTGATCGTGATTGGTTTGTGCATCAGTTTTTCATAAAGATATTCTGTCAGTACCGCTGTACCTGTTGTCACCAATACGAGCAGCCACACATTCTCATGTCTGAAATTGTAAATTCCAAAGAACGTTGCCGGCAGTAAAGCGATCACAACCCACATCATAATATTGCCGGTTGTCACTTTATCCCGTATATGCGGTGAAGATGATACATTTAATTTCTCATTCACTGTTCATTCACCTCTCTATTTTTTCTTTTTGTTCGCCAGCGCAATCTTTCTCATAGAACCGATTGACTGCTTCAGCGGACGTTTTGCCGGACAGACATAGCTGCATGAACCACACTCCACACACTCCAGCCCATTCTGTGCCGTGAAGGTTTCCTCATCAAAACGCTCTGCATAATCTGCCAGTCTGGATGGAATGATCCGGCTTGGGCAAACCTCTACACAACGTCCGCAATTGATACATGCACTTGCCGGACTCTTTGCTACAATATCTTCCTTAAAAGCAAGAATTGCAGAAGAAGTCTTAGTCACAGGCGCATCCAGTGTAATCATTGCAAATCCCATCATCGGACCACCGGAGATCAGTTTCTGAGGCTCCTGTACAAATCCTCCCGCCGCTTCGATCAGCTCCCGGTGATTGGTTCCAAGCAACACCTTAAAGTTCCCCGGCTTCTGAACATCATCACCGCTTACAGTTACAATACGCTCTGTCAGCGGTCTTCCGCCTATCACTGCATTGTGAATACCGATCAGCGTTTCTACGTTATCTACGATACATCCCGCATCTGCCGGAAGCATCGTAGAATTGATCGCACGCTTTGTCAATGCATAGATCAATTGACGCTCTGCTCCCTGAGGATACTTTGTCTGCAATGCCTTAACTTCCATACGCGGCTCATCTTTTGTCGCTGCTTTCAACTTCTCTATACAGTCTTTTTTATTGTCCTCTACACCAAACACACCCTTTGCATTGGGGAACATTGAGAGCACAACACGCATACCGCTTACGAGATCTTCCGTATTCTCCAGCATTCTTCTGTAGTCTGCTGTAATATATGGTTCACACTCTGCACAGTTTGCAATAATATATTCAATCTTTTCCGGCTCTTTTGGTGAGAGCTTGACACGTGTCGGGAATCCCGCACCGCCCATACCAACGATTCCGGCATCGGCGATCATGTTTAGAATCTCTTCCTTACTTAATTCCGTCAATGGTTTTACAGGTGCATATTCTACTTCCTTATATTCACCATCATTTTCAATTACAATACAATCCACGCTGCTTCCCGTAGGGTTCAGGCGTTTCTCAACAGCCTTCACAGTTCCTGATACGGAAGCATAAACCGGAGCTGACACAAATCCGCCTGCCTCTGCGATTTTCTGTCCTTTTAAAACAGTATCGCCCTTTTTCACAAGAGCCGCTGCAGGAGCGCCGATATGCTGGGAAAGCGGATATACCAGATCACCTGAGGGTAGTAATTCGGTGATCGGCTGGTCTTTTGCAAGACTCTTTCCATCATTCGGATGGATTCCACCTTTAAAAGTCAAAAGTCCCATTCTGATTTTCCTTCCTTTCTTAGGTTAAATTATTATGTATACGAACTGCTCCGTAGACACAACACAACATTATTATAATACTAGATTTTATATACAAAATCCAGTTTATAACCTGTATTTTTTTGTACATTTCTAAATACATCTCGTTACGGTTTTAACAAAAACAGACCTCTATGCCATTGACTGGTATAGAGATCCGTTTGTTTCCTTAACTATGTGGCACCAAATGCCATCTTCGTTGCATATAATATACTTACTCTTCTTCACTCTGCTCATCAGCAGCTTCTGGAGCCTCCAGTGCCTTCATGCTCAGACTGATCTTCTTCTCACCCTCGTTCAGGTCTACGATCTTGGCTGTAATCTCCTGTCCAATAGAAAGTACGTCAGCCGGTTTCTCTACGTGTGCTCTGGAAATCTGTGATACATGAAGCAGTGCGTCTACACCTGGCTTCAGCTCAACAAATGCGCCAAAGTCTGTCATACGTGCAACCTTACCTGTGATCACAGTACCTACTGCAAAATCATCAGCAGCATTCGCCCACGGATTTGTCTCCGGGAACTTCAGGCTCAGTGCAACCTTTGTATCATTGATATCTTTAACAAGAACTTTTACAGTATCACCAACGTTGAATACCTTCTTTGGATTCTCAACACGTCCCCAGGACATCTCAGAAATGTGAAGAAGTCCGTCTACTCCGCCAAGGTCGATAAATGCACCGAAATCAGTTACATTCTTAACAACGCCCTCGATCGTATCGCCAACCTGTAGTTTTGCAAACAGTTCTTTCTGTTTCTCTGCTCTCTCAGCAACCAGAAGCTGTCTTCTGTCACCGATCACACGGTTTCTTCTTGGATTGAACTCGCTGATCACAAACTCAATCTCCTGCCCATCGTATTTGCTCAAATCCTTCTCATAAGAATCGGAAACAAGGCTTGCCGGGATAAATACACGTGCGCCTTCTACCTCTGCAGTAAGTCCGCCGCCGAGAATCTGAGTCACAGTAGCCTTGAGCACTTCTTTGTTCTCAAATGCTTCTTTCAGTCTCTCGTTGCCTTTCTCTGCCGCAAGTCTCTTATATGTCAGCAGAACCTGTCCTTCTCCGTCGTTTACTTTCAATACCTTCACAGTCATTGTATCTCCGACAGCAACAACTGTTGTCAAGTCCAGACTCTGATCGTTGGAATATTCACTCTTTGTGACAATACCATCGGCTTTATATCCAATGTTGAGGATAATCTCATCAGGCTTCACGTCAATGACTGTACCATCTACAACCTCTCCATTATGAATTGTTTTCAATGACTCTTCTAACATCTGTTCAAAAGATAATTCTGACATTATTTTGAACCTCCTCAATTATATTGTTGGGCGTGGATGCCCCTGCTGTAATACCTACTGTTTTTACCACTGACCCTAATTGATTCATATTCAAATCGTCAAGCGTCTGTATATAGTATGTATCATTGCATGCGCTCGCACATATTTCAAATAACTTCTGAGTATTGGAGCTGTTCTTGTCTCCTATAACAATCATAGCATCCACCTCTTCTGCAATCCTTTGTGCCTCAGTCTGACGCTCTTTTGTTGCATTGCAGATTGTATTTAAAACACATATATCATAACTCTTTTTGCGAATAATTTCAACTAAATCTTGAAATTTATTGTAATTAAATGTCGTTTGGGAGACAACACAGACCTTTTCTTCATTACAGAGTAAAAGATTTTTAATATCTTCTGCAGTTTGTACGACAGATACACGGTCACCCGCCCATCCCCGGATCCCTTCCACCTCCGGGTGCTCCGGATTGCCGATGATTATAATATATTTGCCCAGATTGCTTTCCTTCTGCACGATATTGTGAATCTTCTTCACAAAAGGACAGGTTGCGTCCACAATGACGATTCCCTTTTTATTCAGTTTGTCATAGATACGTTTCTCCACGCCGTGGGAACGGATAATGACAACACCTTTTTCCAGAGTGTCCAGTTCTTCTTCTGTATGGAGAACCATCACCCCTTTTTTCTCCAGATCCTTGATCACCTCTTCATTGTGGATGATCGGACCGAATGTATAGATAGTTTCACCTCTGTGTGCCTCAATCTGTTCATACACAGTATTGACCGCCCGCTCTACGCCGAAACAGAACCCTGCGGTTTTCGCCGTAATTACTTTCATTGTTACTCCCCGTTTCCTTTATAGTAAATTAATATGACTGCAGATTGTCCGCACGACCTCATCGATCCCCATATCCGAACTGTCTACCAGAACCGCATCCTCTGCCTGACGAAGCGGTGCTGTTTCGCGGTTCATATCCCGTTCATCACGATCCCGAATGTCTTTTTTAATCTCCTCATAATCGCAGGAAATTCCTTTTTCTGTCAGTTCATCATAGCGTCTCTTTGCCCGTGTATCTACACTTGCAGTCAGATAAATCTTCACATCTGCATTTGGCAAAATATTTGTTCCGATATCTCTTCCATCCATAATGACATTCTCGTTTCTTGCCAGTCCGCGCTGCAGCTCCAGCAGCTTCTCCCGTACTTTAGGAATGGCAGATGTTTTAGATGCCATATTTCCCACTTCTTCTGTCCGAAGCTGTGCAGTCACATTTTCTCCATTCAGATAAACTTGCTGAACACCATCTTCATAACTAATCGTTACATCTGCATCTTCGCATGCCGCAGCCACCTTGTCAGTCTCTTCCGGCTGAATTCCCTTTTTCAAAAAGTGCATCGCCATAGCACGGTACATTGCCCCTGTATCCACATAAATATATCCTTTTTCTTTTGCCACCAGCTTGGCAATGGTACTTTTTCCTGCTCCTGCCGGTCCGTCTATCGCTACATTATATCCCATAATAACCTCCTGCATAGAAAATCTTGTTACTGTTCACACCCTACAGGTGCTCCATTAACAGTATCCAGCCCATTTTAAGCCGCCTTCGGCGAGGGGCTGGATATATTATTGTCATCACTTCATTGGCCGGACACCTTGCAGCGCAGTGCAAGATGCCGTGTGAACAGTAACAAATTCTTCTTTTTATCTTGATACATTTCCGCCATAAATCCGCGCTCGCCTGTCAAACTGCATTTCCCGCCGCCGCGGCAGTAGACCATGCGATCTGCAAATTAAATCCCCCTGTCAGTGCATCTAAATCTAACACTTCACCAATAAAATACAACCCTTTCACTTTCTTAGACTCCATAGTTCCCGGGTCAATATCCTTCACGCTGACACCGCCCTTGGTGATGATCGCCTCATTATATCCACGCAGTCCTGTCAATGTCATCTCAAAATTCTTGATCAGCATACCAAACTTAAGACGCTCTTCTTTGGAAATCTCATTGACCTTCTTTTCCCCGGAAATCCCACTCAGCTCCAGCATTATCGGCTTTAACTTAGCAGGGAACAGCTTGTCCACTGCATTTTTAAACTGCCTGTTACGATTTTCTTCAAAATCACGCAGTATCCGCTGATCCAGTTGTTCTGACGTCAGTGCAGGCTTCAGGTCAATACGCAGACGCAATTCTTTCTCTTGCAGCTTCTTTCCCATTTTGCTGCTGGCACTAATGATAATGGGACCGCTCACCCCATAATGGGTAAACAACATTTCCCCGAACTCTTCGTATAATTTCTTTTTACCGTCATATATCACCGCATTAATATTACGCAGAGACAATCCCTGTAACTTTCTGGCATACCACTCTTTGACTTCCATTGGCACAAGAGACGGCATAAGTTTGGTCACACGATGCCCTGTCTCCTCGGCAAAACGGTATCCGTCTCCTGTAGACCCGGTAGACACATAAGAAACACCTCCGGTCGCTACAATACAAGCGTCTCCTGTAATTTCTGTTCCATTGCTTAAAATTATTTTTTGAAAACCGGGCATTGTCTGCTCTTTGTTCCTATCTGTATTTTCGGACACAATTCCTGGCTCTGCTCCCTGATCATTTCCTGCTGCTACGACTTTTTTTACTTCTGTATGCAAATTCACCTTCACGCCTAACCGTCTTAACTCCCGGTTCAATGCACTGATAACATCAGAAGAATGGTCGGAAACCGGGAACACCCGGTTTCCCCGCTCTACTTTCAGCGGCACTCCCAGTTCTTCAAACAAATCCATCACCTGCTCATTGGTAAAGCTGTAAAATGCACTGTATAAGAATTTGGGATTGCTTGTAACAGAGTTAAAAAGGGTATCCATATCTCCCGCATTGGTCACATTGCATCTTCCTTTTCCAGTGATAAATAATTTCTTGCCTAATTTCTCGTTTTTCTCATACAAATGGACTTCATGTCCGTTTCTGGCAGCAATTATAGCTGACATCATTCCTGCCGCTCCGCCGCCGATCACTAATACTCTGCTCATTCTATCTCCATATTAACCTGATTTAATTCATCACCGCTGTACACCTGATACTCTCCCCAGATTTTCTCTAATGTTTCCAGTGTATTCACGACATCCTGCTGCTTTTTCATGCAAAGCGCAACGACAAGCGCATTGATCACACTTAGCGGCGCAACGAGAGAATCTACAATAGATGCCATATCACTTCTTGCGATCAGATTGCAGGAAGAGTATAGATTCATCGGGGAATGAACACTGTCTGTCAGAGTGATAACCTTTGCTTTCCGGTTACTTGCAAATTCCAGAGCTTTAAGTGTCCGCATAGAATACCTCGGAAAACTGATTCCGATAATCACATCTTTCTCATTGATACGGATTAACTGCTCAAAAATTTCACTGGAACTGTTCGTATTCACTGTTATCACATGTTCACAGACCAGATTCAGATAAAAACTCAAAAAAGAAGCAAGCGGCGCACAGCTTCTGATACCGACAACATAAATACATTTGGCGTTCAGAATTGTGTCAATTGCAAGATCAAACGCATTCTGATCAATGGCTTCCATTGTCATTTTGATCTTTTCGATATCGGAATGCAATACCGTCTCCAGAATCTCTGACTGGGCGATTCTGCCGTAAGTGACTTCCATGCGCTGGATAGAATTCAGTTTATTCCGCACCAGCTCTTCCAGCGCCTTCTGGAATCCCGGATATCCTTTATATCCAAGCTGTGTTGCAAAACGCACAACCGTAGATTCACTGACCCCTACGACATCTCCCAGCTTTGCTGCTGTCAGAAAGACCGCTTTATCATAATTTTCAATTACATAATCCGCCAAACGTTTCTGTCCTTTACTGAACTGTCCCCGCCGTTCTTCTATGCGCGTCAGTAGTTCATTCGTACTGTTTTCTGCCACTTTTTATATCCTCTTTTTCTTAATCATTTACTGCTTTTTATTAAGAAAGCATCACGGGTAGATTACAACTATTCAGCCTGTCGGCTTCATAGTCACTCAAAACAGTCCACCGGACTGTTACGGTAAATTATACAATATCAGAGAATCATTTGCAAGTTATGAAACAGGGACAAGTTCCCTTGTATAAATGTTCAGCCACTCTTTTTCTTCTTCGGTAAGATATGGGGTGAGTTTTTCTCTTACCTGTTTATGGTACTGATTCAATAGCTTTCGTTCTTGCTCTGTCATCAGTTCCGGCTTGACTGCATCCAGATCAATTGGTACAAAAGTCAATGTCTCAAAATGCAGGAACTGTCCGTATTCATTGGCTTCTCCTTTTGTTACCAGCAGTTCATTTTCTGTGCGGACACCATGAGAATTTTCAATATAAATTCCCGGTTCATCGGTAATCACCATTCCCGGTTCCAAAACAGGAATAGCATGTGTAGTTCCCGCCGGCATTCTCCAGAAGAATCTTGCAGGCGGTTCATGGATACTGCCAAGATATCCCACACCGTGTCCTGTTCCGTGATTGAAGTTCAGATTATGCCGCCAGAAAGGCTCTCTGGCGGCATAATCCAGACTCATACCAGTACACCCATACAAAAACCGTGCATCTGCAAGATTTAACATACCGCACAGTACTGTTGTAAAATGAACCTTTTCTTTCTCCGTCAGTTCACCTAATACAATTGTTCTTGTGATATCTGTAGAGCCTTCATGATAGTGCCCGCCTGTATCACATAAAATCATCCCCTCTGCTTTCAACTCTGCATCTGTCTCCGGTACAGCAGAGTAATGAACAATAGCCGCATGTTCTTTATATGCGCAGATCGGTTCAAAGCTGGGACCGATAAAGTGTTCCTGTTCCAAGCGCAGGCTTTCTAGCTTCTCGGATGCTGAAATCTCGGTAATTTTTATTTTACCAACATTCTGTTTTAACCAGTACATGAATTTTGTACAAGCAATTCCGTCTTTCAAATGTGCTTTCCGAATGTTCGCTATTTCTGTTTCATTTTTCACTGCTTTCATCAGAATCACCGGATTCACTTGTTCCTCTTTCTTCACATACTCCGGCAAATTGCAATACAATGCATAATTCATCTGGTCTGGATCAAGAAGTACCGTTTCGCCGCTTTTAAACATCTTCATGCGTCCATAAATATCATTATAAGGATATAATTCTACCTTATTTTTATGAAGTATTTCTTTGATTTCACTGCTGAATTTCTGTTCATCCGCATATAATTCTACTCCGTCCATACCCACTACGGCATAAGAGAGAAGCAGCGGGCAATATTCCACATCATTTCCGCGGAGATTCAACAGCCATCCGATGTCATCCAGTCCTGTAAGTACACAGTAATCAGCTTCGCGCTCCTGCATTTTCCGACGCAGTCTGCTTACCTTGGAAGACATTTCTTCACCTGCATATTTTATGTCCAGAGAAAATACAGGTTCACAGGACATTTCCGTTCTGTCTGTCCATATTTCCCCCACCAAATCTATATCACTGCGAACACTTCCGTCTGCTTTTTCCACAATTTCTGCATACCGTTTCCCCACAGTGATACTGACTGTTCTTCCGTCAAAACCGATAGTATCTAAATCTGATGCCTGTACTTCCGCTTCCAGATACTTCTCTATCGTAGGAACTCCTGACTCGCCCGATTTTTGTAATAAAATTCCCGTTCCCTCCAATTGTTTTTCCGCCTGAATAAAATACCGTCCGTCTGTCCACAGATATGCTTCTTTCTGTGTAAACAACGCAGTTCCCGCAGAACCTGTAAACCCTGTCATATATTCCCGGCATTTAAAGTAATCTCCCACATATTCACTCTGATGAAAATCAGCAGTAGGAACGATATAGAAATCGATGCCCTGACTTTTCATTTCCTGCCGTAATAAAGCGATTCTTTCTCTTATCATGTCAATCCTTTCATCATCCTTGCAATTTTTGCTGAAATCCGCATATATTTTTATACTGTTAAAGTGTCTTTTACTGCATTATACAGGTGTTCCCACTTCAATCAGATTGCCATCCAAATCATAAAACCGAACTACTTTTTGCCCCCATCTGTGTGTCATAATCTTGTTAACATATTGAATTTCGGGATACAATTTCTCCAGTTTTTTAACAAACACTTCTATCTCTTTTTCTTCAAAATACAATTCACAGGAATTGCTTTGAGGTATGATATCCTTCTTCAGAAAATCTTTCCAGATTCTTTCATCCTGAAGCACAAGTCCCTCTGTCAAAATCATGTTGCCGTCATTATCAAGCACCATATCAAGCCCAAACAAATCATGATAAAATTGTTTTGACTTTTCTATATCTTTTACAACAATTAAAACATTCTTCAGTTTCATTGCTGTTCACCTCCTAAACTTTGCCAACACTTCTTACTTAATTTTTCATCCATAATTATTCTTTCACATCTCTCATAGCGGTATGCAGTAATCCTGTCTCCATTCATTCCTCCCACAAATCCTCCCTCATCATCTTTATTCCTTTTACTATATCACATTTCAGTCCAACATCCTTCCCGAAAAAATATCAAAAGGAAAAAGAACCAGCTCCGATTATTCAGAACTGGTTCTTCTATTTTTCATTTTTCTTATACCGGATATGCTCCGTTCTCTGTATCAGCAACTGTTGCATCTACTTTTGTCTGCTGTGCTTCACGGTACTTGAAGAAATCTGTCGCAACCTGCGGGAACAACGCATAACTTAATACATCCTCGTCCTGCTGGCTCCACTGTGCACACTCTTTGCGGAGTGTATCCAACTCATCTGGAATCAAATCAGCCGGACGGCAGGTAATAATCTCTGCATCCTCGCCGATAACTTTCTTCTGTACTTCCGGATCAAACGGTTTAACTGTTGCACCATATTTTCCGGAAAGAACGTCCTTTGTTTCCTTTGTAGCCATCTTATAACGTTCGCCCATCAATACGTTGAATACAGCCTGTGTACCCACAATCTGTGAAGACGGTGTAACGAGCGGAGGCTCACCAAGATCCTTACGTACACGCGGTACTTCTTCCAGAACCTCATAGAATTTATCTGCGGCGCCCTGTTCCGCAAGCTGGCTTGTCAGGTTAGACAGCATACCGCCTGGTACCTGATACAAAAGTGTCTTAATATTGACACCAAGGTTCTTTGGATTAAGCAGTCCGCTCTCCAGAGCCTCGTCGCGCAGAGGACGGAAGTAATCTGCGATTTCTGCCAGAAGATTCTGATCCAGACCTGTGTCATAAGGCGTTCCCTTAAATGTCTCAACCATAACCTCTGTCGCCGGCTGGGACGTTCCCAGTGCAAATGGTGACATTGCAGTATCGATGATATCCGCTCCTGCTTCTACCGCCTTTAAGTATGTCATAGAAGCCACACCGGAAGTATAATGTGTATGCATCTCAATCGGAATCTCAACTGCTTCCTTCAATGCCTCAACAAGCTCTGTTGCCTGATACGGACAGAGAAGTCCTGCCATATCCTTTACACAGATAGAATTAGCGCCCATTTCCTGAATCCTTTTCGCCAGTTCCATCCAGTATTCCAGTGTATATGCCTCACCCAGTGTATAAGACATTGCAACCTGTGCATGTGCTTTTTCTTTATTCGCTGCGGTAACTGCGGTCTGCAAGTTACGCATATCATTCAGACAATCAAAAATACGGATGATATCGATTCCGTTTGCTGCTGATTTCTGTACGAAATACTCTACAACATCATCTGCATACGGACGGTATCCGAGGATATTCTGTCCACGGAACAACATCTGCAATTTTGTATTCTTAAAGCCATCACGGAATTTACGAAGTCTCTCCCACGGATCTTCCTTCAGAAAACGGAGGGAAGCATCAAAAGTTGCCCCGCCCCAGCATTCCACTGCATGGTATCCGACTTTGTCCATTTTCTCGACGATCGGCAGCATCTGCTCTGTTGTCATACGGGTGGCAATCAGAGACTGATGAGCGTCACGAAGGATTGTTTCTGTAATCTTAACTGGTTTTCTTACCATATCTGCCATTTTCTTATTCCTCCATTATTATTTCACGCCGAATATTGCCATAAATGTTCCGGCTGCTACCGCAGTACCGATAACACCTGCAACGTTCGGACCCATCGCATGCATCAGCAGGAAGTTGGTCGGGTCTGCCTCTGCTCCGACTTTCTGAGATACCCTGGCTGCCATCGGAACAGCAGATACACCTGCGGAACCGATCAGTGGATTAACCTTTCCTCCGGTTGCTTTGCACATGATTTTACCAAAGATAACTCCAGCCGCTGTACCAAATGCAAATGCGATCAATCCCAATGCAACAATCTTCAGTGTATCCCAGTTCAAAAATGCTTCTGCACTTGTGGTCGCTCCAACTGATGTTCCAAGCAGGATAACTACGATGTACATCAAAGCATTGGATGCAGTCTCGCTTAACTGTCTTACAACTCCAGATTCCTTGAACAGGTTACCAAGCATCAGCATACCTACCAAAGGTGCTGTTGTCGGCAGAATCACGCAGACAACGATAGTAACAATAATCGGGAACAAAATTCTCTCCAGTTTGGAAACCGGACGAAGCTGATCCATTTTGATCTTACGCTCTTCTTCTGTTGTCAGAAGCTTCATGATCGGCGGTTGGATAATCGGCACCAGTGACATGTAAGAATATGCCGCTACTGCGATTGGTCCCATAATCGCAGTCTGGGACAGCTTACCCGCAAGGAAGATGGATGTCGGTCCGTCTGCTCCTCCGATAATAGAAATTGCAGCAGCAGCTTTGTCGGAAAATCCCATCGCCATAGCCCCAAGATAAGCAGCAAAGATACCGAACTGTGCCGCCGCGCCAAGAAGGAAGCTCTTTGGGTTGGCAATCAACGGACCAAAATCGGTCATCGCTCCTACACCCATGAAAATCAGGGACGGCAAGATAGACCACTCGTCTAATACATAAAAATAATAAAGAAGTCCGCCTGTACCGTTTGCGGCATCTTCAGCATGCAGCATAATATCCGGATAGATATTTACAAGCAGCATACCAAATGCAATCGGAACAAGCAGAAGCGGCTCAAAGCCGTGTCGGATTGCTAAATATAGGAACACACAGGCAACTGCAATCATGATCAGATTTCCAACCGTCAGATTCATGAATGCAGTCTGGTCTATGAGGTTTCCTAATGTATTTGAAATATATTCCATTTGTCAAACCTCCCGGAAAACTAGTTTAATGTAGCCAGTACTGCTCCTGCCTCAATTGCATCACCTACTGCCACATCAATACTAGCGACTGTTCCTGCTTCCGGCGCTACAACCGGAATCTCCATCTTCATCGCTTCAATGATAACTACAGTATCTCCTGACTGTACGCTCTGTCCTACATTTGCTTCAATTTTAAATACCTTCCCTGCAGCACCTGCCTTTACCTGAATACTGCCTGCACCCGCTGCTGCCTTCTTTGGCGCTGCTGCAGGCGCTGCCTTCGGTGCTGATACAGGAGCAGATGCAGCTGCCAAAGCTGTGCCTGCGCCGTTCTCTTCTACTGTTACATCATATACATTGCCGTTTAC
This sequence comes from Mediterraneibacter agrestimuris, assembly GCF_943193195.1. GTDB lineage: Bacteria > Bacillota > Clostridia > Lachnospirales > Lachnospiraceae > Schaedlerella > Schaedlerella agrestimuris. Next base: position 186,695 of record NZ_CALPDG010000002.1, read on the forward strand.
TGTAATTGTATAATTTTTCATTTCCAAATTCCTCCTGAATTAATTCCATTTGTTTGATTTTCTTCTCTTAATGGAACGAACAACAAAACCATCTGTCGAAGTTCCCTCATATGCCGCAATCGCTGCTGCGATCGCTGCCACAAGTTCGCCGTCATCAGATACACTGACCTCTTCGGCAGCAACTGCTGCCAAAGCTGCAGTCTCCTGCTTCTTTGTTTCCGGCTCTCTTTTCTTTTTAAATTTCTTCTCAATTACAGGAATGTATTTGAAGAGTGAAATGATAAATGAAATAAAAATCAATACAACAAATACAGTTCCCATTCCCAATACCGTGTTCAGTCCTGCCTTTGTCAGAATCTCACTCATTGCGTAATCTGCATTGACAGTGATACTTTCCATATTCATCTTATCGTCAAATGCAAATTCTATCACACCTGTACGATCCGCACATGTGATTTCTGCTGAGAGCATTGCACCGCCGTTCTTCTCTTCCAGTTCATACTCCCCATGGTCCGCAAACGCGCCGCATTCTTCTACTCCTGCAGTCCACGCATCCATCATCGCCCGGAAATTCTCCGCTTCAACCGGAAATCCTGAATTCAGAAGCATCAGATTCAATTCCAGATCAGACATATCCCGGAACATCTGCATATCAGCCTCGCCCATACTGCTGAAATTCATAATCATCGCATCTGCATACTGTTCCATCATAGACTGATCATATATTGTCTCATTTGCAGACTTGCTGCCGCATCCCGCCAGACTTAAGGCCAGAATGAGGACAAGTCCCAATAAACTTAATTTTTTCTTCACTTTGCCTCACCTCTCTAAACCGTACCGTGTTTCTTTTCCGGACGATTCTCTCTCTTTGTGAACAGCATTTCAAATGCACCGATTAGATACTTTCTTGTATCAGCCGGCTCAATGATTGCATCCACATATCCTCTTCTTGCTGCGGATAATGGACTGGACTGCAGCTCTTTATAAGCCGCCGCTTTTTCTTTTAAGTTATCAGCATCAATACCTGCATACATGATCTTCGCAGCCAGTGAAGAATCCATCATACCGATTTCAGCATTTGTCCATGCATAGACCAGATCTGCCCCGAGAGACTTGCTGTTCATTGTCACATACGCACTTCCATATGCCTGTCCGATAATAACATTTACCTTCGGCACAGTTGCATTAGCAAACGCATAAGTCAGTTTAGCTACACTCTTTGCCATATTCTTCTCGGATTCTTTCGTTGCTTCATAGCCTGTAACATTTGTCAGTGTCAGCACTGGAATAGAAAATGCATCGCAGAAATTGATGAAATCTGCAGCTTTCTTACACCCGTCCACAGTCAGGACCGTATCAAAATTCTCCGCATTCCCCTCTGCGTCATATACTTTAGAACGGTTTGCAACAGCACCGATGGTCATGCCGTTCAGACGGATAAATCCGGTTGCCATTTCTTTCGCATAATCTTTCTTTGTCTCAAAGAAAATATTGTTATCAGAAATTGTTGCAAGAGCAATTCCTGTATCCTCCGCTGCATTTTCCAGATCTGCGCATATCCGGTTCAAGTCGTCCAGACATTCGCCATAAGACATATCATCTTCGTTATTTGCCGGAATCATGCAGATCAAAGAACGAATCTGTCCGAGAATCTCCTCTTCTGTTCCGATTCCGTCTACCAGACCTGCTGTCTTACTCTGATATTCTGCTGAAGACGTATCACATCTGGATACTTCATTGCCTTCCAGTGCATTCGGAGAATTTACAAACAGCTTACTATCTTTACTCTCCATAAAGGTAAAATCAGTCAGTCCCGGAACAATTGCCAGACCGCCGCCGCACATGCCAAAGATTGCAGTAATCTGTGGAACTACACCGGATGCCATTGCCTGCTTATAATAAAGTCCGCCGAATGCTTCCAGCGCATCGGTTGCCTCCTGAAGTCTTAAGCCCGCACAGTCGATCAGACCGATGACCGGCGCTCCCATCTTCATTGCCATATCATAAATACCGGCAATTTTCTTTGCGTGCATCTCGCCGACTGAACCTTTTAATACATCAGCATCTTGACTGTACACATAAACAAGATTGCCGTCAATCACTCCGTAGCCGGTGATCACACCATCCGACGGAGTACAATTTGCCTGTAAATTGAAGTCAGTATTTCTTGCTGTCACAGCACCACCGATTTCAACAAAGCTTCCCTCATCAAGCAAAGTGGCAATTCTCTTGCTTGCAGAGTTTCCAGTTGCATTGTAGCTCATACCATAGCCCTCCATGTTATATATTTTAAATAAATAATCCAAAATTTCTGCCTTTTATATTATATATCAACATTGTGTATATTTCAATCAATTTCCATGGGAAAATATAGTTACACGTTTTTAACGTTTTTACGGAGTTTGCAGCAAGTGCAAACTCCTATGCTAAACTGTTACACAAAATTTATATGCCGAACTGATATGCGGGGCATTCAATCACACAGTAAAACAGAGAGGCGGCATTTCAGCTATATGCCCCTCTCTGTTTTATGTTCCCGTTTTGTCAGTTTCTTTTTTACTTTTGATTTCTATACTGCACCGGAGTTATATTATACATTTTCTTGAAAATACGGTTAAAATGCTCCACATTCTGATAACCGACAGATTCTGCAATACTCTCTACTGTTATGTTACTGCTCTTTAACATCGCTTTTGCCTTTTTCATCCGCACCTTCTTCAAAATATCCCCAAATGTCATGCCGGATTTTTCTTTTATATATTTCGACACATATGGTTTGGAGAGGAAAAACTGTTCTGCCAGATCATCCAGTGTCACTGTCTTGTAATTTGCATAAATATAATTGGTAATTTCCAGTATTCTTGTGTCCTTGGACACGCTGCGTTCTTGAACTTCCTCCAGCTTATTAACCGCTACTTCCAACGCTCCAATAGACGCTTTAATAATATCAGCATCAATGCCGACTCCCCAGTAGGTCTTATCTTTGCTGACAATTCCCACGTAGGCAACCGCTTTAGAAGAAGAACCGGTTGTCAAAGAATGCTCCTCGTAAAACGTCAGTTCATATTCAATATCAAAATAATGTTTCAGTGCATTGCTGACAGCATCCAGACGTCCGTTTCCAACACCTGTAATATTCCGTTTATCTCCCGCATGAGTGATCACTGCCTCAGAAACAATGCCGTCTTCCTGTTGAAAGTGGCAGGAATCAATCGTAAAAATACTTTTCGCATTGATGTAATTGTCTTCAAAAATATGATATACCCAGTCTGCAGTAAGTTCTTTGTGTGCCTTGTCGGAAACATCTTTAACCAAGTATCCGACTTCTTCTCTCATCTTCTCCGGCAGACTGATTCCGAAACTCTGCTTCAGGATATAGTTCACACCGCCCTTGCCTGACTGGCTGTTAATACGAATCACATCGGAATCATACCTTCTGCCTACATCCTGAGGATCGATCGGCAGATAAGGAACCGTCCACTTATCGCACTCTTTCTCTTCTCTCCATGACATGCCCTTTGCAATTGCATCCTGATGAGATCCTGAAAATGCGGTAAATACCAGTTCTCCTGCATAAGGCTGGCGCGGAGATACCTGCATTCTTGTCAGACTCTCATATACTTCACAAATTTCACTCATATTTGCAAAATCCAGCTTCGGATCAATTCCATGGGCAAACATATTCATGGCAAGTGTAATAATGTCCACATTACCGGTACGCTCACCGTTTCCAAACAGAGTTCCCTCAATTCTGTCTGCACCCGCCAGCACTCCAAGCTCTGCATCACTGATACCGCAGCCGCGGTCATTGTGCGGATGTAAAGAAATGATAACATTATCACGATACAAAAGATTCTTGTCAAAATACTCTACCTGACTTGCGAACACATGCGGCATGGCAATCTGCACTGTTGTCGGCAGATTGATAATTGCCTTCTTCTCTGGTGAAGGCTTCCACACATCCAGAACCGCATTGCATACTTCTAATGCGTAATCTACTTCTGTTCCAGGGAAACTCTCCGGGCTGTATTCAAATGTAAAGTTGCCATCGGTCTGTTCTGCCAGTTCTTTTAACAACTTGGCGCCATCAATGGCAATCTGCTTTACCTGCTCCTTATTCTTTCTAAACACTTGCTCACGCTGCGCCACAGATGTTGAATTGTATACATGTATAACTGCATGCGGTGCGCCTTTTACTGCCTCAAAAGTTTTTTTGATAATATGCTCCCTCGCCTGTGTCAGCACCTGAACCGTTACATCGTTCGGAATCAGCTCCTGCTCGATCAAAGTACGCATAAACCGAAACTCCGTCTCGGACGCCGCTGGGAAACCAACTTCAATCTCTTTAAATCCAACTTTCACAAGCAACTTGAAAAATTCCACTTTCTCTTCCAGACTCATAGGCTCAATCAATGCCTGGTTCCCGTCACGTAAATCTACACTGCACCAAATCGGCGGTTTGTCAATATAGTCTTTCTTCACCCAATCATAACAGTCTACAGGCGGCATAAAATAAGACCGCTCGTATTTTTCAAAATTTTTCATAACAGCATCTCCTTATATTTTATCAATTTAATTGTCTTTTTTTATCTTCGTTTATACTATCATATAGTTTTAGGGTTTTGTAGTGAAGATTTTAATCACTTTGGTTGATGTTTTTTAATCTAAATGTGTGCTATTGAAAATTTAGACAAAACTTACAGCGTTTAAACAGTTGTCTTTTTTCCTAAATTTGATGTTAAATCAGAAATAACTCCAGGAGCCGGGCGGCGCACCAGGAAAAAGTTCGGGCCGGCACAGTTTCAGCGGTTTTTATGGGTGCAGTGTAAAGTTCTTCATCATTTAAAAAGAGACGGACCATACCAACCGTTTCTCCTTTTTCTACAGGAGCGGTCAGCTGCTTTTTTTCGGAGTATTCCATGCGGATTTCCTCATCATCTCGGAGTAGTCTGTTTATTCTGATTTGATTCTCATTATCACTATCAAGGTTACATTTTGTATCACTTTCTTTTTCGTCATTTATAAGCTTCTCTTTCATCTGCACTTTGGTTTTTGCGGACGAACTGCCGCTCAGCGCATTTCCCTCCGGGATTCCCCCGATTACTTCCACAGGTTCCAGCTTTAATAGTTGTTCAAAGGTTTGATAATGAAAATGATCCATTCCATATGCCATCAGCTTTTTTGTATCTGCCCATTTATAACCTTTATTATTCGGCCAACCGCAGGCAAGAAGCGCAACAACAAAAGTACGTCCTTCGCTCTCCAAGGCTCCTACATAACAATATCCTGCCTCGGAAGTAAATCCTGTCTTGCCGGAAAGCGCCTCCTTCATCATTTGTAAAAAGGCATTGTGATTATTGCAGGAGTATGTTTGTTCCCCGTTGACATCAGAAAACTGATAATTCGGCGTCCTGGTAATTTCCAGAAACAGATTCTTTTGCGGTGAATCCATAATACAATATTTCATAATCCTTGCCAGATCCACTGCCGTTGTATGATGCATTCCTGACTCATCTTCATCGTCCAGACCATTAGGTGTGATGAAATAAGTGTTCCTACAGTTTAATTTCTCAGCCTTTGCATTCATCATATCTGCAAACCCCGCCACCGTTCCTCCTACAGCCTCTGCAATGACAACCGCAGCGTCATTGTGAGATTCTAACATCAACGAGTAAAGCAAATCCCGCAGCTTAAACTGTTGCCCCTCCCGGATACCAAGGCGCACCTCTGGCTGTGATGCTGCATTATTGCTTGCCGTAACGATTTCATCCAAATTGCCTTGTTCCAGCGCCAGAATACAAGTCATGATCTTCGTTGTACTGGCCATTGCCCGTTCTTCCTGTCCGTTTTTTGCAAATAAAATACGCCCGCTGTCTGCATCCATCAATACCGCAGCCTGGGCGTATAAATTGTTCGGCTCCTGAATCTCTTCCGACACTTCTTCTGCATAAACAACAGACCCCCCAGCTCCTGCCATAAACTGTATCGCCAGACACAGACTCAGCAGCACCGAGGTCCATTTTCTTTTTCTATTGAAAGAATTTCTATGTATTTTCGGCATAGGTTCCTCACCATATATCTCATTATTTCATACATATGCAGCTGCATACAAACCTATTCTAAAAACACTTACTGTTCACACCTACGGTGTTCCCAGTAACGAATCCGGTCTATTTAAAATTGCCTTACGGCAAGAGACCGGATTCCAACCCCAGTACATACTAGTCTGTGACCATGCAACGCAGTACACGGTTCAGGAGTTCAGACCAGCCCAAACACTTGCTGTTTGAGGCATAAGAACGAAATTCAGGTGTAAACAAGCCCTGTTTATTTATACAGAATACATGTATACAATTCATTTTTATGTAAATTTTCTTCTTGTAAACTCTAAATATCCAGTTTTAATTGCGCCTCATCTTCCGCTTCTTCTTTGAAATGTTCCAATTTCTCAGAATCCAGTGTCGGAAGTTCTTCCAGTGACTGTACACTAAACCGGCGCAAAAACTCCTCTGTTGTTCCAAACAAAAGCGGTCTTCCCGGTGCATCCAGCCGCCCTGTCTCTTCAACCAATCCATATTCTACCAGCTTATTTACCGCATGGTCAGACTTCACACCACGGATTTTCTCAATTTCTAACTTTGTTACCGGCTGCTTGTAAGCAATGATGGAGAGTGTCTCCAGTACCACATCTGTCAGCATATAGCGTTTCGGCTGTTTCGCAATACGGATCAGATATTCATACATTTCCTTCTTCGTACACATCTGAAATGCATTGTCCAGTTCAATAATACGGATTCCCCGGTTTTCCGCATCATATTCATCCATCATACTATGAATGATTTTACGTGTTGTCTCTTCATCATGTTCAATTGCTGATGCAATCCTGCTCAACTCCACAGATTCGCCCATGGTGAACAAAATCGCCTCGATCACACCTTGTAATTTTTTTATTTCCATTATTTCCATCAGTCCTCTCCTTTTGTGCTGCGTCCTTAACATACTGCATCTTTACAAAAGCGAGTCTATCATAATCTCTCCAAATGTCTCTTCCTGAGCCACGCGGATTTCTCCTGTTTTCATCAGTTCCAAAATCGCCAGAAATGTAACAACAATGTGCATTTTCGTTTTTTGTTCTTCTAAAAGCTGGCGGAAACTAAACCGTTTATGGGACTTCGCATAATCTTGGACATAAGTCATTTTCATTGGAAGAGGTACTTCCTCTTTCTCAATCTTTCCGAATTTACTTCGGATAGGGTCGATCTTGTTGTCCTGCCGTTTCATCACATCCTGAAAAATTTTATTCAGTCTGGACAGAGTCAGATCTCCCAGCAATTTATCCAAATCTACCGGCTCTGAATACTCTTTCACCTCGTCTGGAATAGTCGGAGGCTTAAACATAATAAATTCCGCATCCGACTGACGGTCTTTCAGTTCATATGCCATATACTTGTACATCTTATATTGAAGAAGCTGCTCCACCAGTTCCGCACGCGGATCTTCCTCTTCGCCATCCTCATTTACTTCCTTCGGGAGCAGCATCCGGCACTTGATGTCAAGCAGTGTTGCCGCCATCACGAGAAATTCACTCATAATATTCAAATCATCCTGCTGCATATTGCGGATGTACTCCATGTACTGATTCGTGATCTCCACGATCGGAATATCATAAATATCTATTTTATTTTTATCGATCAAGTGGAGAAGCAGATCCAGCGGACCTTCAAAAACTTCCAGTTTTACGGGAATACCCATTTCAATGTTCTCCTGTTTTTCAAAAATGTATCTATGTCTCAAAGCATTATACGTGGATTTTTGCTATTTTTCAAGACTTTCTCATTACATGTTTATTTCCTTTTTATTCTCCGGCTATCTCCAGCATAATTAATTCTGGTCTGTTGAAAAGCCGGAATTTAATTGTATGCATGCCAAGTCCCCTGCTTACTACAATTACCTGTCTGTCTTCTTCAGTCATCTCTCCAGAATATTTGGGGAACAAAAATGCCTGCGGCGTAATCACCCCGCGCCATCCCGGAATTCTTGCAATTCCTCCATGTAAATGTCCCGACAGAACCAGATCCGCCCCCCATGCTTTGTAAGCATGATAATAAACAGGATTATGTGCCAGAAGAATCTCATAATAATCCATATGATCAATATCAGCCGTATTCTTTTCTTTTTGATTTGTACCCACCTGTTTTACAATATCTTCTTTTTGCAAGTGATATCTTGTAAACTTCTCATATGTTTTACGTGGAAGCTCAAGCCCGGTCAAACGAATCTTTATACCGTCAAACTCCGCTACTGCTGATTCATTTTCCAGAAAATGTACACCTTTCTCACACAGTTCACTGCGATATAAATAAAACATATTACCGTATTTAACTGTATCTTCTTTCATACGCTGTTCATGATTGCCATTGGCATAATAAACAGGTGCAATCTCCGGAAGTTTCCCTACAAAATTCAGCGCCGGTTCTGGCAGTATGCCACGTTTTCCGATAAGCATATCTCCGCCGATCAAGATCAAATCTGGACCCGCTTTCCGGATAGCATACAAGAGACGTGCATTTTCTTTTCCATATTCCGTGTTGTGCAAATCGCTTAAAAACACGATTTTCTTTGGTTTTACCCCAGATTTCATTTTAGGTGTACAGATCTGATATTTTGTCACTTTAAAATTCAACTGTTCCCGAATCCCCTCGACAAAAATTAACCCGGCGCATACAGCGCCGGATACTAACAAATTTGATAATTTCATTCCGGTTTTCTCCGCATTTTCTTTATATCCATATCCTACTGTTTAGCAGCATTTACAATTGCAACTCCCGCACTTGTTCCAATCCTGCTTGCTCCGGCATCCAACATAGCTTTCATATCTGTAAGATTCCGGATTCCTCCGGCAGCCTTCACCCCCATCTCAGGACCGACCGTCTTTCGCATCAGCCGTACATCCTCGACTGTTGCACCGCCCGTTGAAAATCCTGTGGAAGTCTTTACAAAATCTGCTCCTGCTTCTTTACATATCTGACAGGCACGGATTTTCTCCAATTCTGTCAAAAGACACATTTCCAAAATCACCTTAACATTTACATCTTTCCCTGCAGCTGTAACAACTGCCGCGATGTCTTCTTTTACATATTCCCAATTACCACTTTTTAACATTCCAATGTGAACAACCATATCAATTTCATCAGCACCGTCCTGAACAGCTGCCAATGTTTCCGCAACTTTTCCATCCGTAGACATTGCCCCAAGTGGAAAACCCACCACAGCGCAGACTTTTGTGTGAGTATCTTTTAATTTTTCTGCACAATAATATACGAAACTAGAGTTGACACAAACGGAGCAGAATCCACATTCTGCGGCCTCTTTACATAAGTTATCCACATCTTCGAGGGTTGCCTGTGGATTTAAAATCGTATGGTCAATCAATCCTGCGTACTCCATTTTATTTCCTCCTAAAATATTTTATATCCTGTTTGCTTTAAATTTTATATAATTCAGCTTCTATATATTATTCTAGTGTATACTTATATTTTTAAAATGTATACAAGTATACACTGCATTCGTATTCGCGTTACTTTAACTATCCTACCATTTTTTTCACTCAAAGTAAATAATTTAAACCCGGAAGACCTTAAGTACTTTGTAAAAATAATCAAGAAAACTGGCTTTTTTTATACTTTTTCCCGCAATCACGTTGATTTTACCAATTTCTTCACCGTTTAAAAAGTATATTACTTCTCCTACTTTGTCGTTCTTTTTCACTGGTGCTTTTACTGACTTTTTCAATTTCACATCTCTGGTTACACCTGATAAATCTGCTCCTGATGTATCCAGATAGGAAAATGTATTCTCGTATACAATCGGTAATTCCTCTTCTTTTCCGCCATTTACCTTCAGGTTTTTTAGTTTTTCTGGATCTATATCCTGATAGAGTTTACATTTCCCAAATCCATAATTTAACAACGTAGTCGCATCCCGAAACCTTGCTTTAGAATCTTCTGCTGCCATAATCACGGCGATCAGTTCAATATCATCTTTTTTTGCAGTAGCAGATACACAGAACTTTGCCTCTCCTGTAGAACCTGTTTTCAATCCGGTTGCGTATTGATACTGACGTACCAGCTTGTTTGTATTTGTCAGTCCAAATTCTGAAGAACCCTTGTTTGTCGTATGTGTGATATTTTCCATCCAGATCATGCAATAGTCCTGAATCTGCGGATACTTCATGATCAGCTCTCTAGACATCAGTGCGATATCTCTCGCAGTCGTCACATGTCCTTCTGTATCCAGACCGTTACAATTCACAAAATTCGTGTTTTCCATACCAAGCCCTTTTGCACGTTCATTCATCTGTCGGACAAATTCTTCTTCGCTGCCGCATATGTACTCTGCCATGGCTACACAGGCATCGTTAGCGCTGGCTACAGAAATACATTTCAGCATCGTATCTACAGACTGTGTCTCTCCCGGCTCTAAGAACACCTGAGAACCGCCCATAGATGCTGCAAATTCTGAGGTCGACACTTCATCCTCCAGCTTGATTTTCCCACTTTCCAGGGCATCAAAAATCAATAACATTGTCATAATCTTCGTCACACTGGCCGGTGGACGTGCTGTATCTGCATCTTTTTCAAATATTACCGTTCCTGTAGATGGTTCCATCAGAATCGCAGACGGCGCACTGACATCAATCGTAGATACAGTTTCACTTTCCGTCAGCTGTGTATCTTCCTCTGATAAAATCTCATCTGTAACAGTTTCTACTGTATTTCCCTCCGTCTGGTCTTCATTTGTGTTGTCTGCTGTTTCTGTTTCCAGTACTATACGATTTTCTTTCGGATCTGTCATTGCTTCTAACGGCATGGCATATACACTCTGCGCGCAGAATATGACACTTAAAATTACTGCAAGGACTTTTTTCATCAGCCGCACCCTCTGCTTATTTATCGTCTGTTACTAATATAGTAAATATAACTGGAATTTAGAACCTCATCCTTTTATTCCAACTCAAAATAGTCCACCGGACTGTTTTACCGCATGCCTGGCAACAAAAAAACAGTAGAAATAATCATAAATTCATTACAATTACTACTGCTGTTTCTTTTACACAAGTAAATCTTGGGTTATACTATTTATAGTTTCTAAAACGTTGTCGAACAGATTTACTGGATAAACTATGTATTCCCTTGATTTTTTAGCTGTAATAGCTTAATATTAGTAACAGTTCTATTATAGAAAATGTTACTCAGTAAGCAAATTTACATACCAAAAATTCTGTTGTATAAACGTAGCAGATAACTTTTGATACCAGAAAAATAAACAGAGAATCCGATAATATCGCAAGACAAATTATTAAGGGGATATACAATGGCTATTCGTACATATTATCATATACTGGGCGTTTCCAGAGATGCTGCGCCCGAAGAAATTACTGCCGCCAAAAATGCACTGGCAAAGATTTACCATCCTGATGCCAACATGAGCAGCGGTGTAGACACAACTCTATATATGCAAGAGATTTTGGAAGCATACCACATCCTTTCCGATCCAGAAAAGCGCGCCAAGTATGATAAAAAAATAAGCGGCGGCACCAATCGCGTATTCCGTACATTTACAATGAGTGATCCAGAAAGCGCAGAGAATGAAACGTCTTTTGTTACCTACTGGGCGGCTGCTGGAAAACTCAATGAAATTGTTACAAACAGTATTGAGATTCTGGAACAAGAATCCCAAAAAGTCAGCCTGACACAGAAGATTTTGAATAGGCTTGGGAAAAGTTCAACATGTGAAAAGGAACTAAATACAACCCTTAAAAACCTCTCAATACAAGCGCTTTCCCATATTACTATATTAAAAAATGCAGAGATTCCGATGGATTACTGGCAGTCTGAGGCAATGAACTGGGTTCTCATTCACTGGAGTCAGAATCAGACACTTGATTATCATACACTATTTGCACAATATGATGCCTTTATTAACCAAAACAAATCCAGTGCAGAGCGATTAAAACTGCGTGCGCAGAACAAACAATTTCATCATCAATTAAAAAGATTGCTGACGTACGCTTTATAAGCGTCGCCAACAGTCCTCCAGGAGGGCCTCACAGCCCTCTTTTATATTTTCATAAGTTAAATCAAAGTTTCCTGTATACCACGGATCTGCTATATCTCTCGGATGCTCTGTAAAATCCAGCAGCCTGCATATCTTATGCTCCGGGTCTGAAGACACGATTCGCAGCATATTACGGATATTCATGGAATCCATACCAATCAAATAGTCATATTTGTTATAATCCTTTTTTGTCATTTGTACTGCACGGTGCGGCAGAATTGGAATACCTATATGTTTCAATTTATGTACCGTTCCATGATGTGGCGGGTTACCAATCTCTTCCCGACTGGTAGCCGCAGAATCAATATAAAATTGCTCTGTAAGACCTTGTTTGTTGATCATATCCTGGAAAACAAATTGAGCCATGGTTGATCTGCAAATATTGCCGTGGCAGACAAATAATACTTTTATCATATATTTAAACTCCTTTGATTATAGGTTTTTCCTTGATTTTTCAGCGTTTTTACAACATTTCATTTTCTTTGCTATTAGCATATCTTAGTATAATTTAGCATAAGTTTTCGCCCAAAAGTTGTAAAATTGGTTGTAAAACTATGTGTCATATACAACTTTACAACTCGCTATCACATACCTGTTTCATTTCTTTTTGAATATCCTCAAAATCTAAATGTGTATAAGTATTCAGTGTTACACCAATATCGGAATGTCCCATTATTTTCTGCAATGTTTTTGGATTCATTCCCGATTTCGCCATGTTGGAACAAAAGGTATACCTGCATACATGAGGTGTAATCTTTGGTAATTCTTCCTTGTAAATCTTGTTGTACTTTTCGCATATATGCTGGAAATACTTTTCCCAATGGAGAGCAACCATTGGCATATCATTTTTATCAAGATACAGGAATCCCTTATAAGCAACTCTGTTCTTATCGTAAATAACAGGTTCTTTCTTAGGTTTCTTTCTGTTAGTAATGATAAAGCGAAAACATTCTTGAACTTCCTCCGTCATGGGAACCAATCTTGTGCCACTATCAGTTTTCGTAGCTTCTATGATGTATTCCATATTCCTCTTTCGTTGTAACTGATGATCAATATTGATTTTTCCATTTTCCAAATCAATATCAGATATCGTCAAGCCTACAAACTCCGATATACGAAGTCCTGTATGAAAAAGGATATAAATTCCTTCATAGTAACGGTTAAAATGCTTATCCGCTTTGATAAACTCCAAAAATGCTCTTTGTTGTTTTCTTGTAATAGCTTCTCTGGTTACACTGTCATTGACAACCACAGTCGCAAGCTGAATTTCAAATGGATTCTTGCGAATCAAATCATCATCAACTGCCATCTGAAACGCAGGTCTTACCACGCCTCTTACAGTATGTATGGTACTGTAACCTCTTCCGTCAGCTTGTAGCTTTATCAGCCAACCTTTTGCGTCTGATAATTTTACTTTATCAATTCGTTTGTTTCCAAAGGTTTCTTTTTTAATAATGTTGATTACAAAGTTGTAATTGGCTTCTGTATTGTGCCTTACACCCGTTTTTTGTGAAATGTACTTTTTGACAAGTTCCAAAACTGTCATTCCACCGCCAAGAGAAACAATATCATCTTCCAAATCCTTATGTATCTGCTTTTCCTTATCTCGGAGTGAAATATCGTTTTTTGCACCTTGCGGAACTGTATCGGTTTTGACCAGCTTCCAGCTATACACATATTTTGCATTTCCTGCATTATCAATGTACTTATACATATAACGCCCATCTTTTCGTTGGCTCTCTCCATTGCGTAAAATACGATTTCTATTATCACGTCTTCTCGCACTGCACTCATCAAATCGCTCCTTTCGTATCTTGAAAGAGCCCCGATATGACAAAATGAGTATATTATAATCGGGGCATAATCGCCACATCAGATTTCCTCCAACTCGTCTATGATTTTCTCGAATTGCTTTCGCTTAATCTGAATCCGATTCCCGTTCGTAATCAGCCAACTGGCATTTCTATGTTCATCAACCAGTCTACGGAGTTTCTTTTCTCCGATACGAAAATACGCTGACGCTTCTTCAATCGTTAATGTGTATTTTTCCAATACAGGAATATCCACATTTTTCATATATACAGCACCGCCGCCCCTTTCTTTGATTTTTAGAAAAGAGATAGAATTGCATTCATAAATCTTCACTTTACTTCTAACTCAAAATTTAAAATAGCTTTCATTATGGCAGTTCGTACCCTGCCTTTTAAATCCATATCAACCACAATCCGCATATTTCCATATTCATCATAACAAGGACGTAAACATGCTTTTGATATGTATGCATTATAATGATTTAAAATCTTTTCCATCGCTATCTCATCACCGTCTACCGCTGAACAGATAGTTGAAAATCGCGGACATTTTTGTATACGTTCCATTGTGCTAATCCTCCGTATATTTTTCTCTGATAATATTTAAGGCTCTCATTCTGTTCCGATAAACAGAACATCTTGAAATACCAATAATCTCACCGATTTCTATATCTGACATTTCAAGGAAATAGGACATTAGAACGATGTTTCTTTGTCTTTCACTCAATGCCTTGATTGCTTCACACAAATGCTCATCAAAAACACGGACTTCCGTTCCGTATACAGGAAACACTGTATATCCCATAGAATATTCATCTATGGTAGCTACATAGTTCAAATCTGCTTCTGTCACATCACTAAACGGAACTTCATGCTTTGCACGTCTTCCGAGTTCTCTGTAACAGTTCTTAACCGTCTTATCTATGACTTTACGGATAAGACAATCAAACTGTAATCTTATTGCTTTTTCAAATGAAGAAGGGGACATAATCTCACCTCCTTCCCGTGAAAGTTGTTAAAGCGTGAAGATTCTTACCTCTTTTCGCTCTAACACTCACCACTGAGATGAGATTTGTTACCCTGTCTGTAAAATTGTTTAAAGATATTTTGAGACAGCAAAAAAGCACAGGAACAACTAATAAATGCTGATCCTGCGCTTTTCCGATAGTTCCTGCTATGTAATGTAAAAAACCACATTCAAGGGTGTAAAATGTTATTGAATAGATATATATTTTTTTGACAATAACGGATTTATTAAGAATCGTGTTTTACAATGCTTTATCAAAGCGACTACCTCCAAGAGCCGCCAAAATAAAACCTGTATTATTCATAGAATTAGGAAAAGAAAAACGACAGCTTTTCAACCGTCGTCCAAATTTATCGTATTCAAAAAAGACACTGTCGGCAACGGTTTTTTTATTTACGCGAGCAACGAGCCAAACGAATATGCTTGCATATTCACTTGGCGACTGCCGCGATAACCAGCAAAATTCGCAAAGCGTATTTCGTCTGGTCTATGCCAACAGCAATAGAGTTGAGTTGTATTGATTTTACAGATTATCACATATCCAACTTTTTATAATCTTGTCATCTCCATTTCCCATAAAAGAATGTTCACTCTGCTCTGATATAGTCAATAACACAGAATTGGACTTTGCAAAATTTTCTATGGCCTGTAAAGATTGCAAATTGTCCTTACCTCCATAAAGTATATAGGTTGGACTATTCCATCTTGTTACGGGATTTTTCTTTACATACTGGAAGTAATCCCAAGACAAAGTATCAATCGGTGTTGGAATTTCTCTTTTGGTATAAAGCATTTCTTCCGTAACATGAAACCACTGGAACATATTTTTGATGAGATATTCCATATTTACGATTGGAGATAGAAAAAAGCACTTTTCAAAAGTAATATCTTTATATGCCTGCAAACTGAAATATGCGCCCAAACTACAAGCAAACAAAGATACCGATTTCCAATTAGCAAACGTATAGGAACTTATCCTATGAAGGTCAAAAATGCCATTCCAAATATCGCACCTGTAATTCTCGCTTTTTCTTTCTCCATGTTCCGGTAAGTCAAAACTGATTGTCTGATAGCCTCTATTTTCTGCTATCCGAGCAAAAGTTTCAGCAGACTCCTTATCGGACATTTTCCCATGAATATAAATGTATACCTTGTCAGATTTCCCTCCCCAGATAATGACCGGAATCTTTCCAATATAAAATTTTGTTGTTTTCATCTTTCATCACCGATTACATCGTATCACTAGGGGATAGCGTTCTCAATATACTGTCACTTACAGAAGTGTTTTTTATCTATAAGAATTTTCACCGTGGCTTCCTTTTAGATACACGGAAACACAAAAGAGAGGCCGCAAAACTACGACCTCTCGGAAATTATTTCTCATATATGATTTTTCTGATTGAATGAACAGAAAGATAATAGATACCAGCTAATTCATCAACACTTTTCCCTTGCTGATAATCTTTTCTTATTTTTCTGTTTCTCTGCTCAATCTCATATATACAACCACTTAATTCGCCCCATTTCTTTTTGCTGTCTTTTCTTGAGGGAACATAAATATATCCGCCTTGTATATAACTTTGCAATTCTTCAACTAAAGCAATGGGGAGCACCGAATCTGCTTTGATATATTTCATGCAGGCTCACTCCTTTAACTTTTCATCGTCAAATAGCAAAGCCAGCATTACGCCTTATTACTCCATGCAAATGGCGTTAGTATTTACTGACTTTGCATGGAGTGAAACATCGTTCTTTCTTTTTTTATTTATACACATCGTATCACCGTCCTAATTACATGTACATCGCTTGTTTTAACTGTTTAATGTTTCCGCTTTGTATAGCACCAATATTTCTTGCGATTCTTTCCTCAGACCAGTTCCACCATTGAATCTCCAATAGTGCAGAAATGGTTTCTTCTGGAAATCGCTTCTTTATTGGTTTTGCCGGAACACCGCCAACAATCGTATATGGCGGAACATCTTTTGTGACAACTGCACGAGTTCCAACGATTGCTCCGTCTCCAATCGTGACCCCAGCTAAAACAACAGCTTCATAACCAATCCAAACGTCATTTCCTATGACAATATCGCCTTTATTATCCCATGCGTTTGTTACGTCTTTCTTCTCTAATCCCCATTCCTCAAAAAATAGAGGAAATGGATAAGTGGATAATGAAGACAGCGTATGATTGGCACTGTTAAAAAGGAATTTTGCACCACAAGCAATGGAACAGAATTTTCCAATCTGCAATTTATCATCGTTTATCGGATAGTGATATAATACATTGTTTTTCTCAAATAACATCGGGTCATTTACAAAATCATTGTACATTGTAAAATCTCCAACCGTTATATTAGGATTCGTGATTACATGTTTCAAATAAATAGTTTCTTTATCGCCTGTGCGGGGATAAATCTGTTTTACTGGAATAGTCATTTAAAATCCTCCTGTTAATTTGAATACTGTCTATTTAACTATTCCAGATAATACAATGCAGAGTTTCACCTAAACCACCTCTCTTTTGATTTAAGGACAATTATATACGCCGTTCGATTGAAAAACAATAACCATGTGACATTTCTTCAGTAAACGCAAAATAACGAGTACCTTGACATTTTTAGGCGGCTGCTTTGCAGCCACCGCAGACTGTAGACAAAGTTGGTGCTGGAGAAGAACTCCAGCACCACTTTTCGATAAAATCTATTTTTTCTTTTGTCTC